>DASXUI010000367.1:0-4020 GCA_036504955.1 Armatimonadota bacterium | reverse complement strand
ATTCCGTCCTGTCCTCAAGGTAGAGGGCCTGATCGATGGGCACTTGAGCCATGTCGAGCGCCATGCGGTAGATCTTCGGGTCGGGCTTACTCAGATGCACGAAGCACGACGACACAAAGAAGTCGATGACCGAGCTGAGCTGGTAGCGCTCGATTCGGTAGAGTGTTAGCTCCCGGCCCTCGTTGCTGACGGCGGTGACCTTCAGGCCGTGCTGCCGCTTCAACTCCGCCAGGTAAGCGAGCATGTCCGGGTAGGGCTGTGACTGCTCCAGCATGAACGCCCGAAACTCCTCGATCGAGAAGGTCCTAGGGCTGAAGAAGACCACCTGGCCCAGGTACTCCTCGAGCGTGATCCCGCCCCTCTCATAGGAGTCGAAGAGCCGGCGGTGCCGGGACTGCATCTCCTGGTAGTCCAGGCCGAAGCGCTCAGCGGCTCGCTGCCGCGCGTGGTGGTCCCACCCGTTAGTGAGCAGGACACCCCCAATATCCACGAACAGACCACGCACACGAGACTCCGGCATGGGTCCTCCACTCTTGCGGCGTAAGCGCTGTCAGGCCGGGCAGCGTTGCGCTGCCCTCAGCTCTCGAACAGCTCCTGGGCCGGGTAGGTGACCCGCGCCCCCTCCACTCTCGCGAAGGGCGTGAGGCGGTGAGCGCGGCTCTGTCCAGGCCCCAGGATCTCCTCCACGGGGATCCCCCGCGCAAGCAGCGCGTCGGCGACCAGGGAGCGATGGCAGCGCCACGGCACTGCCTCGGCGCACATCAGTGCCAGCCGCTCGCGGGACGCCATCTCCAGAAGCCCTTGCAGCGCCGCCTCGAACTCGGGAGTCTGCATGTAGTCCGCATACCCCCGAAAGGAGTCGTTGCGCCAGGCGCGGTTGGGCGAGTCCGGCCGAGGGCGCCGCAGGCCGCCCAGCTCCTTCAGGTGGGCGTAGGCGATGCCCGCCCCGGCGAGGGCCCCAGGCAAGGCATCCTGGTTGAACTGCGGGTTGTGCCGCGAGCGGGGCACTGTCCGGATATCGACGAGCCGCTGCACGCCGTGAGCCTTGAGCAGATCGATGAACTCCTCCGAACTGCGAATGGAGTGCCCGATGGTCAGGATACCCTTGCCCTCAGCCGACGCCCTTAGACCTTCATCCCCCTCTGCTATCGGCTCCTCCCTTGCCCCAGTCAGCTCAAGCCTCCCTGCACCCTCATGGCCCCTCGGCTACGGCCCCCGGCGCCCCGCGCTGCCCGCAGTGAGAGCGTCCCAGCACCAGCCGTAACGGGCGAGCGATGGGGGACCAACCTAACCCACATTAGGCACGGGGCGCTTGCGCGTCGTGAATGGCGCCGGCATCCGAACGCTCCCGTGGATGGTGCTGGCCAGGTCCAGCCGCCCGTCACGGCCCAGTGGCCCCGATACCGGGCACTGACTGCTTACCGCGCGGCGCTAGTCCCATAGGTCCCCTTACCCTCGATCGCTGCTCTCAGACACGGACGGCGGAGTAGTCGGCGCGGGGCCCGGGGGCGGGCCGTCGGTCTCCGAGGCATGGCCCAGCAGGCGTGCGGGCATCGGGCGGGAATAGAGAGCCAAGGGTTACGGCCCATCCCCAGTGCCTCACCCTGACGTCCTTCCGTGTCGCCGCATGCCGCCTCCCCCAAGCGCGCCCCAATGTCCGCGAAGCCGTGGTACGGGGTCCGTCGCGCGGCATTGCCTGGAAAGGAGTGGAAGATGAGAACGGTGATAGGCGTCCGCGCGGCAGTCCTGCTGGCCGCGGTGGTCACCCCCTATGCGGCCGCGCAGAATCAGGCCCCGCCAGGGCCGCCCCCCGGCCCGAGGTCGTTCGCCGCGCCCAAGGCCGGCCCCGTGCCGCTGCCCATCCTGCCGGCGCTGCCCCGTGCGGACGACTCCAGCTTCTACGCCCAGGCTAACGTTCCGCACGGCACCGTTGTGCAGGCCACCTACAAGACCTCCTCCGGGCAGGAGAAACGGATGCATGTCTACCTCCCGCCCGGCTACGAGAAGGGCGGGGACGCCCGGTACCCCGTGCTCTACCTCAACCACGGCGGAGGCGACGACGACTCCAAGTGGACCTCCACCGACCCTCAAGGCGGTGGCTTCGCGCAGCTCATCCTCGACAACCTGATCGCGGCGGGCAAGGCCAGGCCGATGATTGCGGTCATGCCGAACACGCGCGGCACCGCGAGCCCCACTCCCACCGCACCCGGCAAGGACGACGCTTGCGCCCAGGAGTACGTGAAGGACATCATCCCCTACGTAGATGCCCACTACCGTACCAGAGCGAGTCGAGAGGGCCGCGCGCTCGCCGGCCTCTCCATGGGTGGCTTTGTGGTGATGAACGTGGGACTGCCACACCTGGATACCTTCGGCGAGCTGTACGTCTACAGCTCCGGCTACTTCCCGAATCAGCTCGCGGCCTTCGAGGAGGCCTTCGGGGGGCTGTTCGATGACCCCAGAACCCAGGACCAGTTCCGCGTGCCCCTCTACATGGCCGCTGGTGAGACGGACATCGCCCTGCCCAACTCCCTCAAGACCCTGGCGGTCATGAACAAGCACGGCCTGCGCACCTTCTGGGTCCTGAGCTCCGGCGGCCACGAATGGATGAACTGGCGCCGGTACCTGTGGCAGACCGCGCAGGTCATGTTTCCCCAGGACGTCGGCGGCAGCGGCATCACCGTGGCCCCCTCCGGCTTCGACGCGCGCCGAGACGCGATCGAGCACGGCAAGCTGGAAACAGTGGAGTACGACTCCAAGTCCGTGGGCATCAAGCGCAGGATGGTGGTCTACACCCCTCCCGGCTACTCCTCGGGCACCAAGTACCCAGTGCTCTACCTGCTCCACGGTATCGGTGACACGGAAGTCGGCTGGACCAGCACCGGTGCCGCCGACGTGATCCTGGACAACCTGCTGGCAGACAAGAAGGCTGTGCCGATGATCGTGGTGATGCCGAACGGCCGGGCCAGCAAGGACCCGCCTCCGGCCAACCCCTTCGAGGGCAACCCCTTTGAGGCCTACGGTGCCTTCGACAAGGACCTCTTGGGGTCCATCCTGCCCTACATGGAGACTCACTACTCCGTGCAGGCGGACCCGGAGCACCGCGCCCTGGCCGGCCTCTCCATGGGAGGCGGGCAGTCCCTCAACTTCGGGCTCGCGAACCTCGACACCTTCGCTTGGGTGGGCGGCTTCTCCTCAGCCCCGAACACCAAGAAGGTGGACGAACTGGTGCCCGACCCGGCGGCCGCCAAGCGGAAACTGAAGCTGCTGTGGGTCTCCTGCGGCGATCAGGATGGGCTGATGAACATCAGCAAGCCCTTCCATGAGGGCCTCGAGACGATGCGGGTGCCCCATATCTGGCACGTCGACTCCGGCCGCCACGAATGGCCCGTCTGGCGCAATGACCTGTACCTGTTCGCACAGCGCATCTTCAGGTAGCCGGTAACGCGGAACCGCCCGATGGCTGGGGGTGAAGCGACTGAAGGGATGAGTGGGTGAGGGGGTGTAAGGGCCTCAGTCCCTGGCTTGTGCTCTCAGGGCCTTTCGGCTGAGGCCCTTTCACCCCCTCACCCCCCTCACCTCTTCACCCCCTCAGTCCCTTTTGGCTCGATGCTCTGGAGGTCTCGATGAACTGGTTCCTCTGTTCGGCCGCTGCTGCCGCGGTGGTGCTGCTCGCGAGCTCGGCTGAGTGCATCGCGCGGATTGTTGAACCGGTGCGGGTGGGGGGCGGGCTGCTGTCCGGTGCTGCGGGGAGGGATCCCTCCGTACAGGTCTACAAAGGGATCCCCTTCGCGGCGCCGCCGGTGGGAGATCTGCGCTGGAAGCCGCCGCGGCCGCCGAAGCCCTGGGAGGGAACGCGCAAGTGCGACCGCTTCGGTGCCAGCGCCATCCAGGCCGATACAGGCGCCATCGGGCCGTGGACCAAGGAGTTCATCTTCGGCAACGAGACCAGCGAGGACTGCCTCTATCTGAACGTGTGGACCGCGGCCAAGGCGAGTAGTGAGCGGCGCCCGGTGCTGGTGT
>DASXUI010000366.1:0-10073 GCA_036504955.1 Armatimonadota bacterium | reverse complement strand
TTACCGGGCGGAGAGTGCCACGCGAGAGGGCTTGCACCGGCTCTTCTGTGAGGCCTTCTGGGGGACCTCTTCGCTCCTGCAGGAGCTCCAGTGCCTGCCGGAGCACTGCCAGCACCTCTGCGCCCGGCCCCAGGTTCAGGGTCGACGGCGCACTGAGCCCGCGCTCCGGAACCGAAGCAGGACGCTCCCGCGTCATTCCGCCTCGTGAAAGTGTCCTACCCTCAGCCCCCTCACCCCCTCACCCCCTCAGTCCCTTCACCCCCTCAAGCCTGGAACCCCCTTAGTCGTCCGGCTACCTCGCGGTTGAAGCGGCCCTCCACCAGAATGTGGTCGTTGTTGTACTCCACCTTGGTGACCTGGCCGCCTTCGTGGCAGAGGGTGAGCAGGTGACCTTCGGCGTAGGGAAGCGCAAGACGCATGGGCACCAGCAGGCGCTGAAGGGCGCGCTCCACGGCTACCAGCAGGTGGTTCAGGCCGTCACGGTTCAGAGCGGAAATGTAGACGCTGTCCTCGTGCGTCGCCACGTACTCGCGGAGCCAGAACTGGTCCTTCACCAGATCGGCCTTGTTCAGCACGGTCACTCTGGGTTTGGAGCCAGCGCCTAGCTCCTTCAGGACCTTGTCCACGGCAACTCCGTGGGCCTCCATCTCCGGGCTGGCCGCGTCCATGACGTGGACCAGCAGGTCCGCCTGGGTGACCTCCTCCAGCGTGGCGCGGAAAGCGGCGACCAGGTGGTGGGGTAGGCGCCGGATGAAGCCGACGGTGTCTGTTAGCAGCACCCCCCAGCCATCGGGAAGAAGCACCCGGCGGGTGGTCGGGTCCAAGGTAGCGAACAGCTTGGCGTCCACGAAGACGTCGGCGCCCGTTAGCACGTTCAACAGGGTGGATTTGCCGGCACTGGTGTAGCCGACCAGGGCCGCGGAGGGGAAGGGAGTCTTGCGGCGGGAGGAGCGGGCGACGCCCCGCTGCTTGCTCACCTCCTCGATCTCATCCTCCAGGTCTGAGATGCGCTTCCTGATGCGCTGCCGGTCCGCCTCCAGCTTGGTCTCGCCGGGTCCCCGCATGCCAATGCCGCCCTGCTGCCGTTCGAACTTCGTGTACTGAGCGCTGATCCGGGGCAGAAGGTAGGTAAGCTGTGCCAACTCAACCTGGAGCTTGCCTTCTTTGGTATGGGCCCGCTGGGCGAAGATATCCAGAATGAGCTGCGTCCGGTCCACGACGCGAGTCCCGATGACCTCCTCCAGGTTGCGCTGCTGCGTCGGAGACAGATCATCGTCCGTGACGACGACGTTTGCACCGAGCTGGGCAACGAGAAGCCCGAGCTCCTCCGCCTTTCCGTGGCCGAAGTAGGTGGTGGGGCTGGGAGAGGACCGGTTCTGCCGGAACTCGGTAAGCGCCTCCACGCCCGCGCTGGACACCAGCTCCCTCAGCTCCTCGGGGTCCTGGCCGGACTCCACAGCGGCCAGGATGGCCGTCTCCGCGGCGTAGACGGTATGCATCTGTGTCTTGGGCTTCTCTTCAGCCATCGGCTCTCCGGTCTCCCTTGGCCCGGTTCATGCACTAGCAGCTTCCGGGCCCCCACCTGATGGTGGGAACTGGCTGCCTCGTAGTCGCGCCACGCGACGGACGGGAAGGGGTCGGGCCCGCGCGCCTCCTACCTCTACTACGCCCGTGGAGGCGGCCGTGAGAAGGAGGCGCCTGTACGATATGGAATTTCGACTCGGCGCGCGGCCCCCGCATAGGCTATCATAGCTCATGGCGGCCCTTGTCGCGCCAACCGTAACGCTGTCAGCCTGCCGGGGGGATGTGTACCAGAGTGAAGTCCAGGGAGAACAGGAAGTGGGAAGACAAGGGTTTGGCGGCAAGGCTGGCCGAGGCGGCGCGGCGATGGGCTGGGGAACAGCGCCCGACTCCTGAGGAGCGGAAGCGTGTGCTGCCCGTGCTGGCGGGGATGCTGACCCTGGCAGCCTTGGGTGGATGCGCCCTGTGGCGGATGCCGCAGGGCACCGCGGAGCGCGCGCAGGCGGCTCCTCTCCCCAGGCACGCGAAGCAGGGCAGCGCCAGGGTTGCCGCCGGGGACTACGTGGTGCCGAAGGACTTCCAGGGCACCCTGGTTCGGAACAGGATCCGCCACTTCCCCAAGAAGCTCCTGGCCATCACCTTCGACGATGGACCCGACCCCAAGAACACCCCGCTGGTGCTCGCGGCCCTCGCCAAGGCCAAGGCTCATGCCACCTTCTTCGTGATCGGCCGTCAGGTTGACCAGCATCCGAAGCTGGTTCGCGCCATCATGGAGGGCGGTCACGCGATCGGCCTCCACAGCTACTCCCACAAGGCGCGTCCTACGCCCGCCCAAGCGGTCCAGGAGATCGACAGGACGGTTCTGGCGTTGAAGAAGGCAACCGGCAGGCGTACCGAGCTTCTACGCCCGCCCTACGGCCTCACCAACACCAACCTCACCAACGCGGCACGGAAGCGGGGCTACAGCGTTATCTTGTGGACCGTCGCCTCCGCCGACACGATGCACATCAACACCACGAGCATCTGCAACAACGTGATCCACACGCCCAACCCGGGGGACATCATCCTGCTTCACGATGGCCCCGGACACGCGCGCACCGCCAACGCGGTGCCGCGAATTCTCTCTGAGCTGCAGAAGGCCGGCTTCGAGTTCGTGACCATGCCGGAGTTGATGCGCGCCTGGGATGAGTGGAAGCGCACCCCGGAAGCGAAGGCCTTCCAGACCGCGCGGCTGAAGAGGGCTCGGGAGCGCGCGGCCAAGGCTTGACGGCGTGAAGGGTTGGGGGGGTGAGAAAGCCCCTCACTCCCTACCCCCTCTCCCGTGCGGCGGGCGAGGGGACTCAGGTACAGCCTTGGCGGCCAGGACGAGCCATCACGGCGCTGTGGAGTGTGCCAGATACCCCGAGTTGAGCCGCCTCGCCCGCCGGGCGAGGGGCTTCGCGCGCGGGCCCCTCCGGCCGCGAACTCGATGGTGCGGCGCCGGGGTCGCCGCGCTACAGAGGGGCGGGCGTCCACAGGCCGTACTCTAGGGCCCTCTTACCCCCTCACCTCGTCACCCGCTCACCCCCTCGGCCTTGCGTACCCTTACGGCGCAGCTCTTGTACTCCGGGATCTTGGAGACGGGGTCGAGGGCTCGGATCGTGAGGAGGTTGGCGGACTTCTCGTCTGCCCAGTGGTAGGGGATGAAGACAGTATCCTCTCGGATGGTGGTCACCACGTTGGCCTCTAGGGTCACCTGGCCCCTGCGGCTCTCCACTGTTACTTGATCCCCCGACGAGATTCCCAGGCTCTTGGCCAGGTTGGGGTGCATCTCCACCAGGGGCTCCGGATACTGGTCCACCAGGCTGCCGATTCGGCGCGTCTGGGTGCCGCTGAGGTACTGGCTGACGACGCGGCCGGTGGTGAGGACGATGGGGTACTCGTCGTCGGGCACCTCGGCGGGCGGCTTCCACTCCACGGCGGTGAAGTGCGCCTTGCCGTCTGGGGTGAAGAAGCGGTGGTCCTCAAAAAGGCGAGGGGTGCCAGGGTGGTCCTCCGAGGGGCAGGGCCAGAAGACGCCCTGCTGCTTCTCGATCTTGTCGTAGGTGATGCCGTAGTAGTCCGCGGTTCCCCCCTTGGAGGCGACCCGGAGCTCCTGGAAGATGGCCTCCGCGCTGTCGTAGCGGAAGTACTGGCCCCGGCCCAGGCGCTCCGCCAGCTCCAGCAGGATGTGCCAGTCCACCCGGGCCTCGCCGGGCGGGTCGACCGCCTTCCTGATGCGGATGACGCGGCCCTCGGCGCTGGTGGTCGTGCCTTCGTCCTCCTCCTGCAGCGAGCCCGGCAGCACGATGTCCGCGTGACGGGCGGTCTCGCTCAGGAAGAAGTCGATGACGCTGTAGTGCTCCAGCCGGCTGAAGGCCTCCTTGGTGAAGGTGGCGTCGGGCAGCGAGACGACGGGGTTGAAGCAGATGGAGAGCAGGCCACGGATCTCGCCCGCGTGCATCATCTGGATGATCTCCTGCGCCGTGTTTCCCTTATGCGGCATCTCCGATTCCAGGATGCCCCAGACCTCCGAGATGTACTTGCGGTGCTCAGGGTTCTCGATGTCGCGGTTGCCGGGAAGCTGGTCGCACTTGTGGCCGTGCTCGCGTCCGCCCTGGCCGTTGCCCTGGCCGGTGATGGTGCCGTAGCCGCAGCCGGGCCGGCCGATGCGTCCCGTCGCCAGCACCAGGTTGATGCAGGAGAGCACGTTGTCTACGCCCGAGGTGTGGTGCTCGATCCCCCTGGCGTGGAGCAGGAAGCTGGTCTTGGCCGGCCCCCACATCTCGGCGGCTCGCACGATCAGCTCCGGCGCCACGCCGCTCATCTCACCGGCCACCTCCGGAGTGTACGGCTTCACGGCGTCGCGGACGGCTTCGAAGCCGGTGGTGCAGGCGTCAATGAACTGCTGGTCGGCCCAGCCTCGTTCCAGCACCACGTGGAGGATACCGTTCATCAGGGCGGCGTCGCCGCCGGGGCGCACGGGCAGGTGCAAGTCGGCGGTGCGGGCGAGGGGTGTGACTCGCGGGTCGATCATAATGAGCTTGGCGCCCCGATCCCGGGCCCGCCAGATGTAGTCCGTGGTGATGGGCGCGCACTCCGCCACGTTGGCGCCGGTGACCAGAATCACGTCCGCCAGCGGGATATCGGCCCAGGAGTTCGCGGCACGGTCGATGCCGAAGGCCTTCTTGTTGCCGGCGCCGGCGGAGACCATGCAGAGCCGACCGTTGTAGTCCAGGTTGGCCGTCTGCAGCGCCACGCGGGCGAACTTGCCCACCAGGTAGGACTTCTCGTTGGTGAGCGACACGCCGGAGAGCATGGCGAAGGAGTCGTGCCCGTACGCCTTCTGGATCCGCGCGATCTCCGCCACGGTGGTGCTGAGGGCCTCGTCCCAGGACACGCGCTTGAAGCCGGTGTCCGTCCGTCTGAGAGGGTACTGGAGACGATCGGGGTGCTCGTTCTGCAGATACCGCTTCACGCCCTTGGGGCAGAGCTTGCCCTGGTTGAAGGGGAAGTCCTCCCTGGGTTCAAAGCCGACGACCTTGTTGTTCTTGACCTTCAGGATGATGCCGCACTGCTGCCCGCAGAAGCAGCAGTGGGTGGGCACCAGACGGTCCACCCGCCCATCACCCTTCCATCCCCCAGCCGGAGTGTAGTTGAGGTGAGGCCCATACTGCTCCAGGAGCTGCTCAACGGGAAGCGGCGGCTTTGCCATATCATCCTCCGGATGGGTCGTTGGGTCGTAGGGTCGTAGGGTCGTAGGGGAAGGGCCTCAGAGGTTCCCTTGGGTCTCTTTGGTCTCTTCCGTCCCTTGGCTGAAGGGACCTAAGGGACCTAAGGGACGGAAGGGACGGAAGGGACGTAAGGGACCCAAGGGAACCTCTGAGGCCCTTCCCAACGACCTCACGACCCAACGACCCATCCCCATCACATGAAGCCGTGGCCGCCGATGGCCTCAAGCTGGTGGATTGCGAGCATCTTGCGGCGGCAGGTGGGGCAGATCTCCTGGTAGTGGACCTCGGGGGAGAGGCGCTGGTCCAGGCCTAGTTCAGTGAGCACGCCCTTCAGGTCTCGCACTTGGAGGAGCGAGGTGAAGGGCTCGCCGCAGCCGCGGCAGAGGGCCTGCTCGGTCTCCTCCCCCTCCTTCTTGTAGTACTGCACGCCAAGCTGCGCCGGGCGCTGGAAGATGTGAAAGAACTTGCCGAAGGGCAGGTACAGCAGCGTCACGATGACCGTGAAGGCGTGCAGCAGCGCGATGAAGCTGTAGGAGTGTCCGTGCATCCACAGGCTGCTGGCGGTGAGCATCAGGCCGGTCACCGAGATGGTGAAGAGCATCACCAGAGGCAGGAAGTCCATGCCGAACTGCTGGACCACCATCGCTCCGGGGTCATACATCCGGCGGCGGAAGGCGAAGACCATCCCCACGATGATGGCGATGGCGCAGAAGTCCAGCATGTGGAAGGTGACCCATCCCACCATCGACGTGGACGGGAAGGTGCCCGCATGGAAGCCCATGACGAAGGACTGGTAGGCCTTGGGATTCGCGGGATCGGCCTCGAAGTGTACCCAGCCGAAGACCAGCGGGAAGGTCACCATCGCCGCAACGATGCAGCCCCAGGAGATGAGGAAGTGGGCAATCCAGCGCACGTGGCTTCGGGGCCAGATGAAGACCTGCAGGACGATGTTGCTCCACAGCAGCCCCACCAGCCAGATCAGGTTGCCGGGCAGCCGCGAGGGACGCAGGAAGAGCTGCCAGCCCCGGCGCCAGTAGAGCCGGGTGGGCGGCTTCTGGAGCCACACGGCGTAGCGGTAGACGATGCCGAAGGCGGCGAAGACCGACGCGCTGGTGTACGCGATGAGCGCGGGGTCGAAGTGGCGCAGACCCCGCGACCCCAGCAGGATCGCGGCCACCAGAAGCAGAGCGGCCACCACGCCGCTGAAGGCCGCCCTGCGGTCTAGCTGCTGAAGCATGGGCTCTCCCCTCGCAGTACCGGCTTACTCCGCACGGTCCACGTCGGCCAGATAGTGCAGCAGCCACAGGTTAAGGGCGAAGCAGGCGCCCGAGGCCAGGAAGGTCGGGATAGCCAGGGAGTGCCGCGCCGCCAGGAACTCCTCCAGGGCGATGGTGATGAGCCAGAGCTGGATCAGCAGGATCACCAGCACGAAGAGCATCAGCGTCAGTATCGACTGGCTCCTCTGCTCCAGACGCTTGAGCCAGGGCTCGCGGTTCATGCGGTCTCCTCGATGCCCTCCGCGTAGAGCCTGCCTCCCTCGATGCGGAGCGCGATCCGGGGCAGGGGTCTGGGGGGCGGGCCCTCCAGAACGCGGCCGGTCTCCGCGTTGAAGGCGCCGTTGTGGCAGGGGCACTCGATGCGCTGGCTCTCGGTGGAGTAGTGGACGGGGCAGCTCAGGTGGGTGCAGCGCTGGAGGTAGGCTCGCAGCTCCCCATTGGGTAGCCTCACAAGCAGCGCCGGGTCATCCTCCGTGGGGTAGCGAAAGAGCTTCACCTCACCGGGCTTCAGCTCCTCGGTCCCGGCGATATCGCGGGTGGGGTAGCTGGCCTTACCTCGATGAAGCCCCTTCGCCACGAAGTAGCCGTTGCCCAGGAAGGTCGCACCGGAGGTCAGCACCAGGAACTTGGTGAACTCGCGGCGCGTGATGTAGTTGTCCTCGCCCCAGGCGATGGGGAAGTCCTCACGCCACTTCGGCTGCTTGCTCACTTCGCAACTCCTCTCCCCGGCGGCGTGCGAGGTCCGCCAGCCCGATCTCGATGTGGGAGGCGTTCTCCGGCATCACCAGGGCGACCTTGGTGCTGACCGATTGGTTACCAAAGCGCCAGAGGTTGACGGGCCTACCGCGCCGACGGCGCTCCCAGGCGTCCAGGGGGCCGTAGTAGAGCGCCTCGGAGGGGCAGACCGTGGCGCACATGGGCCGCTTCCCCAGGGCGGTGCGGTCGTAGCACATGTCGCACTTCATCATCTGGTCGAACTCGGAGACGTACTTGGGGACTCCGAAGGGGCAGGCCATGACGCAGTTCTGACAGCCGATGCAACGAGGCTTCAGGGAGGACTGCACCACGCCGTCAGGGGTCTGCTTGATGGCATCGGCCGGGCAGACCTGGGCGCAGGTGGGGTCTTCGCAGTGCATGCAGACCTGAGGGGTGGTTTGGACCGTGTTGGCGCGGTCCACGTACTCCAGGTGGATCATCGAGGTGCCGCGGTGCGTGCCGCACTCGGCGCAGGCCTGAACGCAGGCCTGGCACCCAATGCACCGGGCCGGATCTACGATGAAGACGGTCTCCATAGGCAGCCAGTCTCAGAGCTCGAAGTCGCGCCCAGTTGGGGTCCTGGCGCCGCGATTCGGTCACACTGAACCGAGGGTGTACGCCCGTAGCGCCGGACTCAGAGTAGCTGGTCGGTCGACCGGCGAAGCATGATCCGCGTCATACTCGGGCACCGGCGCGGGGTGTGTGTGCGTGATCCCTTCCCCCGCGATGGGGTGGGTTCCTGCCTGATGGGGATGTGGAGCGGGCGACGGAGGGCGTGGCGCCACAAGTGGGCGCGGCGTACGTACCAGGGAGGAGCCCAAGGGGTGTGTCCGGCAACCCAGACCGGCAAGGGGCCCGGTGGTCTGTGGCGCCCCGCGCCACGCACGAGATACTTGCGTCTCATGCGCGGCGCGGGTTGGTGCTCTTCAGTCATCGACCCCGCACAGGCCCACGGAGGGTCCGGAGGCACGTACTGGGACGGGCGGCCCCGCGCATCTCAGGGAGAGGCGCCGGGCGCCCGGTCTACACCGTGGTTCGCCGGCCTGTCAACAGGTCGAAGACGAAGACGATGACCGCGACCACGAGCAGCAGGTGGATCAGGGACCCCCCGACATGCCCGATCAGGCCGAGCAGCCAGAACAGCAACAACAGGCCGATCAGCGTCATTATCATGGGTTCGCTCCTTGTCCATCCGGTAGCGGCTGGTCACGCGGAAACGGATTGACGGGTCTGGGCGCAGGCTGACCCGCGAGCGCACGCTCTAGTCTGTTAGCGTCCTTGCTGAACCCGGGAGGGGTCCGGCGGCTTCGGGTCGTCTGGCAAGCATCTTCTACCCTTGCGCGGCTTCGGGCCAAACCTGGGGGGCGGGTCTTCGGGGCCGGGTACCGGGTGTTGGGTGCCGGGAGCTGGGTGCAGGCTAGGGGAGCGCCAGAGGGGCGTGCGGGGAATGAGTGGGGGTGCCGAAGGCGAGGCCCAGAACGGAAAGGGCCGGTCTCCCGGAGGGGGGGAACGGCCCAAGCTTTGATGGGTTGGCTCTAGCGGGACGATGCGTCTGGGGCGCCCAGGCGCGGCCTCCGCCGTGGCGCGTTAGTTGCGCCGGGAGCCGTAACCACCCCGACCGCCGTAGCCGCCGCGCCCGCCGTAACCGCGGTTCGCGGGCCTGACGCCGAAGATGTTCAGCTCAGGCTTGGGCTTGGCCTCGCCGACCTCGATGACGCGACCGTCCAGCTCCTTGCCGTTCATAGCCTGAATCGCGGCCGAGACCTGGTCATCGGCCACGTCCACGAAGCCGAAGCCCTTGGGCTTGCCGGATCCGGTCAGCGGCACCGTTGAGCCAGTTGAACCGAAGGGAGCGAAGGCCTCCTGAAGGGCGGCCTCGGACACGTCAAAGGAGAGGTTTCCGACGAAGAGTCGTTTGGTCATTAGGTATCCTTTCCGGACCGGCACCGGCGGGAAAACCTGGAGCAGGGGCTCCAGCCCGGCAGCGCCCTGGACAACGATGCCCTTCGGGGGTTGATCGTCGCCAGACGGCCGCAAAACCCCGGCCGCGTGGGGCGTAGGCCCCCCTGGCATCACCAGCTTCCCGCGGGTGGCGGGGGGCGCAGAGCAACGTAGATTCCGCTGGTCCCGCGTCGCGCGCGGGACGCCAAGGGCCCACGCGGGGCCCCAGGAGCGGCGCCTCGGCACGCACAAAACAAAACCCTCTCCGGGGCTCTGGGGCACCGAATGAGAGGGCGCTGCGGTCAGAGACGACAAGGCTATCTAGCTGCGTTTCTACTGGCTTCAGTATACCATCGCGCCACCCTCCGGGCAACCGGCGGCGACATGCACGCAGTGCATGGGGTCGTTGGGTCGTTAGGTCGTTGGGTCGTTGGGGAAGGGCCTCGGAGGGTGAAAGGGTGCGCCAGACACCTGACCCGGCGGGGCCGATCACCCGCCCTGTGAAGGGGTGGGCTGGTCTGGCGCTCCGCGCGGAGCTGCCGCCTGACGCCGTGGCAGCACGTTACCGTTGGTCGGTGGAGACGCAGCGTATGGACATGGAGCGCCCTCGGGCGTAGGGTACCGCGGCATGAGAGCGACGGCACTTCCGCCTCCCACTCGAGATGGGCCACGAATCAGCCAACATGTGCGGCTCCACCCATCGTCCCGGCGCCTTGAGGGACCTTGGGTGGCAGCGTCGAGGTGCCTCCGGTGAACGGTAACGTGCTGCAACGATGCCATGCGGCAGCTCCGCGCGGAGCGCAATACCAGCCCACCCCGTGAAGGG
>DASXUI010000365.1:0-3595 GCA_036504955.1 Armatimonadota bacterium | reverse complement strand
TCGGCAAGCCATACGAGCAGACAGCCCCTATATGCCCAGTTCGGCGGTCGGAATGGGGATCCTACCGAGGGTGATCGGGGGAAGGGAGGTGACTGAAGAGGTGAAGAGGTGAGCAAGGCCTCGGTGAGAGGAAGGTGGTTGGGGACCCGAGAGCGCGCGCCGGGCGGCGCCGTGGATGGTATGCACGGCTGACGTAGAGACGCCCCTTCAGGGCTCACTGCGGTCCGTGCCCCCACCATCGCGTGGCTCCGCCGCCTGAATTCAGCCCCGGAGGGGCGACTCTGTGTCAGCCGTGGGTAACACCCACGGCGCCACCTGGCGCGCGCTTGCGAGTATCCACCCTCCTCCCTCCCACCGAGGCCTTGTTCACCTCTTCACCTCTTCACCTCTTCACCTCCTCAATCACTTCCCTTCCCCCGATCACCCTCGGTAGGATCCCCATTCCGACCGCCGAACTGGGCATATAGGGGCTGTCTGCTCGTATGGCTTGCCGATGGCCTGGGTGTTGGGTTGTGTCTGTTGCCGTGGGCGTGGAGGGGGGCGTGATGCGCTGGGCTGTGGTGGCGATGGCTGTGGTGTGTGGGTGGGGAGGCCTGGCGCAGGTAGCGGGGTCCAAGGCCGCACCCGAGGGCAGACCGGCGGCGGGGAACGCCGTGCCCAGAACGGTTGTGTTCACCAAGTACACGGACAAGACAGAGGCGGCCTTCACCACGCTCATCCCCAAGGGGTGGCGGACCGAGGGCGGCATCGTCCGGGTGGACCCCAACGCGGCAGGCGGAGCTGGGAACTCGGTCGCGGCGAAGGTGGACTTCACCACGAAGAGGGACGCCCAGGGGAGCGTGCTGATGCGATGGCTGCCTGAGACAGCCTTCATCGACTTGCGAGGGACCCCGGTCGGCAACACCGGCATGTTCCCCCAGGGCTCCAACTACAACGGCATGGCCGTCTACCCATGCCCCTCGGCCGCCGACTTCCTCACCAGCATGGTCTTCCCAATCCTTCACCCCTCGGCAAGCAACGTGAAGGTGCTCTCGCGGAAGGCGATGCCGAAGGTCGCGGAGGGGTATCGGAAGCTCCAGGCGGCGCTGATGCCGGGCCTCAGCTTCCAGTACGACGCCGCCATGGTTGAGGTCAGCTACGACGAGGGCGGCACGCGGTACAAGGAGCGGCTGTTCACCGGCATCGAGAACATGGGCGCTATCGCGTCCGGCATGTGGGGCAACAAGAACACCCTCCAGGCCCGCGCGCCCGAAGCCCAGTTCAAGGCCTGGGAGCCGGTCGGCGCGGTCATCTTGGGCTCCGTGGAGATCAGCCCCAAGTGGCTGGCCGGCGAGATCCGCGGGCAAGCGCAGCGGAGCCAGACCGTGCTCCAGACTCAGCGGGACATCGCGGAGATCGAGCGCCAGATAGTGGAGAGCCGAAGAAAGACCAACGCGGAGATCCAGAACGACATGTACCTGACGCTGACCGGCCAAGAGGACTACGTGAACCCCTACACCAAGCAGGTGGAGCGCGGTCCTGACGACTGGAAATACCGCTGGCAGAACGAGCTAGGCGAGATCGTCTACACCAACGACCAGGTCTACGACCCCAACCACGACCTGGAGCTGAAGAAGCAGGGCTTCAAGCGCAGTCAGGTCCGCAAGAGGTAGTTTGTGCCACAGAACGTCACCACCAAGACACCAAGACACCTAGAAGGGCATGAGGGGGTGATAGAGCCTCAGACCCGCAGGTCTGTCGATCACCCCGCAAGGCTGAGGCCTCTACACCCCCTCAGTGTCCTGGTGGTGACGTTCCCTGGCACCGGCTAGGGGTCCAGAGTGGTTCGGATGCTCTGGAGGGCTTGGATGACGTTGCCGATGTGCTCCTCCAGGGGAAGGCCCAGCTGCTCGGCGCCCTCGATGATGTCCTCGCGTTTTACCGCTCGCGCGAACTCCTTGCGCTTCATCTTCTTCCGCACGGACTCCACGGTTAGATCTGCCAGGCTCTTCGAGGGCAGGACCAGGGCAGCGGCCATCACGAAGCCGCAGAGCTCATCCACCGCGAAGAGCACCTTGCGGAGGTTCGTGTCCCTGGGAATCCCCATCTCCGAGGCATGGGACTTGATGGCTTCAGTCACCGACTCGGGGTAACCCTCCGCCTTCAGGATCTTCTCACCCTCCAGCGGGTGCTCGGGAATGGTGGTGTGCTCCTCGTAGTCGAAGTCGTGCAGCAGGCCGACCACGCCGTAGAGCTCCGGATCCTCCCCCAGCTTCTCCGCGTACCAGCGCATGGCCGCCTCCACGGCATAGGCATGCCTGCGTAGCGCGGGACTCTCCGTGTGCTTGTGAAGGATCCCAAGGGCCTTGGCTCTGTCGCGTTCTATCATGGGCACCTCCGATGGGCAGGGTCGTGGGGTCGTTGGGTCGTTGGGGGGGCCTCAGAGGGTTCCCTTTGGTCTCTTGGATCCCTTTCGTCCCTTACGTCACTTCAGGCAAGGGACGCAAGAGACCAGAGGGACCAAAGGGACCCAAGCTGTCTGGGGTCATCGGGTCTCTCTCTCTGCCTTGGGCAAGACGGGCACACGAGCGCCTAGTCAGTGGAGCACTGCTGCCATCCCACTGGCTGCCGGAGGCCCGGCACGAGCCCGTCGTGCGCCTCGCGGGCACGATGCAGCGGCTCCCCAGAGGAGCCCAGCAATGAACGAAGCTCAGCGCCGTGAACGGAACACCGGCAAGCTGCGGGAGCTGTACCCGCCCTTCGCTGACCAGATTGCCAAGGTGATCTCCGGCCTGGAAAAGGCTGGCTACCGACCCCGGATCCAGGAGGCCTACCGATCACCGGAACAGCAGCGGCTGAACCGGGAGAGGGGCGTCTCCCGCCTCTCCTACGGGTTCCACAACGTCACCGGACCGGGAGGGAAGCCCGAGAGCCTGGCAGTGGACCTCTATGACGATGATCGGCCGATGAGCCCCTCCATCTCCTACCTTCTCCGCCTCTCCGGCATCGCGTGGGAGCGGGGCCTGGGGACAGGCGTGCTCTGGGGCCTGTCCCGGAGGCAGCGGAGCCTAGTACGGAACGCCATAGAGTCGCGCGACTGGGGCCGCGACGTTCGGGTGGGGTGGGACCCTCAGCACATCGAACCCACAGGGATCACGCCTCAGCAGGCCCGTCAGGGGAGCAGGCCCACCTTCCATCAAGCCGAACCGGTCCACGGGACGGAGCCGGCCCAGGCCACCTACACTGTCTTGTTCGGGGCCTCCAGCACCCCCATCCAGGCGACGATGCTGAAGGACCACGCATGGCTGCCCCTTCGAGTCTGGTGTGATGGCACTGGACAGACCCTGGGGTGGTCTGGATCGGAAACACCCATCCTCCTGGGCGGCCGCCCCTACAACGGCGAAACCCGCCTGCTGGGCGAAGGTCGCACCTACTCCCCCGTGCAAGACCTGGCCGCCTTCTGCGGCCTGGAACTCCGGCTGGACACCCCGGCTAGGTGCATCCACGTGAGGCAATCCGGCTGAGGGGGTGAGCGGGTGAGGAGGTGAGGGGGGTGTAAGGGCCTCAACCTCGCGGGGTGACCCACAGGCCTGCGGGTCTGAGGCCCTGACACCCC
>DASXUI010000364.1:0-15957 GCA_036504955.1 Armatimonadota bacterium | reverse complement strand
ACCGCCCCCCACCCCCTGAGGCCCCTCCCTACGACCCTACGACCCTACGACCTTACGACCTTCTCCGGAGCTGCCATGCCTGAAGGCGATACCCTCTTCCGAGCCGCCACCGGACTCCGCAAGGCCCTGCTGGGCAAGCCTTTGACCGCCTTCGAGACCACCGTGGACCCCGTCCGCGCCATGGCCCGCAAACACGCCATGCTGGGCCGCGTGGTCACCGCCGTGGAAGCCCAGGGCAAGCACCTCCTGATCACCCTCAGACCGCCCCCCTCCCAGGGCCCTCACCCGTCCGACAGGTCCGACACGTCCGACGAGTCCCCGGATCTAGACCTGTCAAACCCGTCGGACGATGAGGGCCTAGAGGGCAGCGCCCCCCCAGATGGCATCGAGGTGGCGCACCCGGGAGACCCCGCGACGGCCGGGGCTGTCCCCCCACCAGTGTCCTCCACGGTGCTGGTGCTGCACACGCACCTGCGGATGACCGGCTCCTGGCACATCTACCGGCCAGGGGAGCGCTGGCGGAAGCCGGCGCGATTCGCCGTGGTCGTGCTGCGTACCGCGGACCTGGTGACCCCGTGCTTCAGCGCGCCCATCGTGGAGCTTCTGACGGGGTGGCAGGCAAAGCATCACCCGGAGCTCCGGAAGCTGGGGCCGGACGCCATGCTGCCGGAGTTCGACGCCGAGGCCGTGCTGGCGCGCTTCCGCCGCTATCCCCAGGTGGAGATAGGCGTGGCGCTGCTGAATCAGCGGTTGATGGCGGGCGTGGGTAACATCTACAAGTCGGAGGTGCTGTTCTCCAGAAGGGTCTACCCCTTCGCCAAGGTCGGGGAGCTGAGCGACAAGACCCTTCGGGGCCTCATCGAGGAGAGCCACCGCCTCCTCCGCCTCAACGAGACGCGAGGCGAGCGTCGCACGGTCTTCGGCATCCGTCAGAACGAGCGTCTGTGGGCCTACAGCCGTGCCGGCTCCCCCTGCCGCGTCTGTGGCGGCCCCATCCGCGTCAGCAAACAGGGCATCGACGCCCGCCTCACCTACTGGTGCCCCAATTGCCAAGCACCTGAAGGCGGGTCGTAGGGTAGTGAGGTCGTAGGGCCGTAGGGGAGGTGCCTCAGAGGGTGAGTTGTCGGAGATGAGGGCGGTAGTATGTGCCCGGAGGCCGTCCGCCCGGCGGTGAATCTCGGGCTCAGGGGCTGAATCCTCCCAAAGGAGGGTTCTGGCCCCAAGGTGCACCTTTGGCTCAGAACCCCGGTTCAGCGGGATTGAGCCACGGAGCCCGGCGATTCACCGCCGGGCGGACCGCCTCCGGGCACCGATGCCCGACGATGCCACCAGATCGCTCTGGAGGGCCCTCACCGTCCGACAGGTCCGACCGGTCCGACAGGTCCCGCGCCTTTCGCCCTCTGAGGCCCTTCCCCTACGACCTTACGACCCTACGACCCTACGACCCGCCTTCAGTCCATCTATAACAAGGGTTGATGGCCGGGAGGGATCGATGATCGTCAACCTGACCCGTCAGGCGACCTTCAGCGCGGCGCACGCGTGCCGCCTGGAGGGGGCGTCGGAGGAGGAGAACCGGAGGGTCTTCGGGTCGGCCTCCAGGGTGCATGGGCATAACTACAGGGTCGAGGCCACGCTGCGGGGGACTCTCGACCCACGCACTGGCATGGTTCTGAACATGAACCAGGTGAAGGCCGCTTTGGCCGAGGCCACGGCTCCCCTGGCGAACGCCTGGATCGATCGCGACGTTCCCCACTTCCAGCGCCAGCCCTCGACTACCGAGAACCTGGTCCTCTACCTG
This sequence comes from Armatimonadota bacterium, assembly GCA_036504955.1. Classification (GTDB taxonomy): domain Bacteria; phylum Armatimonadota; class DTGP01; order DTGP01; family DASXUI01; genus DASXUI01. The sequence goes on along the minus strand of DASXUI010000364.1, from coordinate 14,159 downwards.
TGGGGGCGCCTGCTCGCGAGTGACCTCTGCGGCGCGCTGGTAAGCCTGAAGGTCGCGGAGTCACCCGACCTCTGCTCGGAGTACCGTGGAATGGCAGACCGGACCGTCTTTGTTACTCGGGCCTACGAGTTCAGCGCCGCCCACCGCCTTCACGCCTCCGGACTGAGCGACGAGGAGAACGCGGAGGTCTTCGGCAAGTGCAACAACCCGGCGGGCCACGGGCACAACTATGGGCTAGAGGTGACCGTGCGCGGGCCGGTGGACCCACGCCGGGGTACCGCCTTTGACCTGGCGAGTCTGGATGCGGTGGTACAGGACCGAGTAGTGGCGCGCTTCGACCACCGCAACCTGAACGTGGACGTGCCCGAGATGGGGGGACTGAACCCCACCTCCGAGAACCTGGCCGTGGTGCTTTGGGGTATCTTGAGAGAGGCCCTGGGCGACGCTCTATACAGTGTCAGGGTAGTGGAGACGGCGCGCAATACCTTTGAGTACCGCGGCGAGTGAGCCGTGGGTGACGGCGTGGCGCCAGGACGTCGCGCGATTGGCGGACCAGTTGGGTGGGCACGCTGAAGCCGGCGCCCCGCCCCTGGGGAGGTGAGTCTGTGGAGGATCTGTACCGAAAGATCCTTGCCGAGGTGGGCGAGGACCCGGACCGCGAAGGGCTGAAGAACACGCCCCGGCGCGCGTCGGAGGCGCTGCGCTTCCTGACGCGTGGCTACAAGCAGGATGCCAAGGAGATCCTGAACGGGGCTGTGTTCCACGAGAGCTACGAGCACATGATCCTGGTGAAGGACATCGAGTTCTACAGCCTCTGCGAGCACCACCTGCTGCCCTTCTTCGGGCAGGCCCACGTTGCCTACGTGCCGAAGGGAAAGATCATCGGGCTCAGCAAGATCGCGCGGCTGGTGGATATGTACGCCCGCCGCCTGCAGGTCCAGGAGCGGATGACCCAGGAGATCGCCAACGCGCTCTCTGATGCCATCGAGCCCATGGGCGTCGCCGTGGTCCTGCGCGCCAAGCACCTCTGCATGATCATGCGGGGCGTTGAGAAGCAGCATTCCAGCATGATCACCAGCGCGATGACCGGCTGCTTCCTCCAAGACTCCCGCACCCGAAACGAGCTGATGGAGCTCCTGAGAGACTCCATCCACGAGTAGCCGGTAGTCGGTGAACTGCCCTGCCACAGAGACACAGAGGGCACAGAGAAAACCAAGCTTAGCCTTTCTTGGTGTCTTGGTGGTGACGTTCCCTTGCTACACGTCCTGCACTTCTCTGTGTTTCTCTGTGCCCTCTGTGTCTCTGTGGTGAAGCAGTTCTCCGATCAGGAGGCGTTCGCATGAAGGGTCGCGGGCTGGTGCTGGTGTTGGGCGGGTTGGCTCAGCAGGTGGGGTTGTCCCTGTGGCTGGGGGGCATCCTCATCGTCGGGGCGGCGGTGGCGCCGGCCGCCTTCCGCACGCTGCCGACGCGCTCTATGGCGGGGGAGGTCGTGGGGGCTTGCCTCCGTGGCTTCAACACCGTGACTCTGGTGGCCGCGGCGCTGCTCCTGCTGGGACTGGCCGTGGACTGGCTCAACCGCCGCCGCACGACCTGGGAGCGCACCCTGGAGCTCGTCCGCTTCCTGTGTACCGCGATCGCCCTGGGCATCACGCTCTTCCTGATGACCTCCCTGATGCCTCGCATGGACGCCCTGCGCCAGGCCTCGGCCATGGGTCCCCAGTTCGACGCGATGCACCACACCTACACCACCTTCACTTACCTGCAGTTGGCGCTTCTGCTGGCCGTCGCGACGCTGTCCGCCCAGCTCTCCCTCCCCAAGGCCATCCCCGCGTCCACCGCGGTGGGGTCGGGGCCTCCCCTTCGCGCCTAGAAGCGCGGACGCCGCTGACAGGGACAGCCGCTCCTATGGAGTCCACGCCCGTGCTCTCCTCTACCGAGGCCACAAGACGAGCGCCTACCGTCAGCCCCCAGGTGATCGAGGAGCTGCGCGGCGTCGTGGGTCCCGAGGGCATTCTTGCGGGCCAGGAGACGCGCGTCTACGAGTGCGACGCCTTCACGGTGGCGCGAAGCCAGCCGGAGGTCGTGGTGCTGCCCCGCTCCACCGAGCAAGTGCAGGCCATCCTGCGGATCGCTCACCGAGAGGGCATTTCCGTGGTGCCGCGAGGGGCCGGCACGGGGCTCTCCGGCGGGGCGCTGGCCCTAGAGGGCGGCATCCAGGTCGTCCTCACCCGCATGAACCGGATCCTGGAAGTCGACCTCCGCAACCGCACCCTTCTGGCCGAGGCGGGCGCCGTGAACATGGACCTCACCCGGCGCGTCTGTGACGAGGGCTACCACTACGCTCCGGACCCCTCCAGCCAGCACGTCTGCACCCTGGGCGGCAACGTGGCGGAGAACTCCGGCGGCCCCCACACCCTCAAGTACGGCGTCACCGTGAACCACATCCTGGGGCTGGAGCTGGTGCTGCCGACCGGCGAGGCGGTGTGGCTGGGCGGACGGGGCGAGGACGTGGAGGGGCTGGACCTCGTCGGCCTGACGGTGGGCAGCGAGGGGACCTTCGGCATCGTCACTCAGGTCTGCGTCCGGCTCGTGCCCACGCCCCAGGCCTACCGAACCTTGCTGGCGATCTTCCCGACCGTCGACCAGGCCACCAGCACGGTCTCCGACATCATCGGTGCGGGCATCATCCCTGGGGCGCTGGAGATGATGGACAACCTCATCATCCGCGCCGTAGAGGCCGCCTTCCACTTTGGCTTCCCCGTGGACGCGGGCGCCGTCCTCATTTGCGAGCTGGATGGCCTGGAGGCCGGCTTGGACGCGCTGGCGGATCGCGTGCGGGGTCTCTGTAAACGGAACGGCGCGAGTGAGATTCGCTCCGCCTCCGAGGCCTCCGAGCGCGCGGCGCTGTGGAAGGCCCGCAAACGCGGCATCGGCGCTACCGGCCGCCTGGCCCCAAGCTGCATGACCCAGGACGGGGTGATCCCCCGTACCCGCCTGCCGGAGGTGCTTCGCAAGATCGCCGCCATCGCGGATGAGTACGGCCTGCGCATCGCCAACGTCTTCCACGCCGGAGACGGGAACCTCCATCCGGTGGTCCTCTTCGACGAGCGCGACCCCGACCAGCTACGCCGCGCTCTCGCCGCCGGCTCCGCCATTCTGGAAGAGTGCGTTCGGCAGGGCGGCTCGATCACCGGGGAGCACGGTATCGGTATGGAGAAGATGGAGCACATGTCGCTCGTCTTCAGCCCCCAGGACCTTGAGCTCATGGCGAGGGTGAAGGCCGTGTTCAACCCGGACGGCCGCCTGAACCCCGGCAAGCTCTTCCCCACCAACAAGAGCTGTATCGAGCTTCCCCCAGTTCGCCGAGGGGCGGTGCCCCTGTGAGCGAGCCCGCCGCGGCGCGCGGCCCCGACCTGGCCGCCCTGCTCAGCGAGCTGCCCGACTTCATCGTGGACGACGAAGCGGTGGTCCGGCGCTGCCAAGTTGGAGGCCGGGTACCCTCGGCCGTCGCGCTGCCCCGTAACCCCGAGGAGGTCGTGCGTGCCCTCCAGGTAGCCTCCTCGCAGGGCCTGGCGGTCACCCCCTGGGGGGGCGGCACCGCCGCTGCCGATGGGCCTCCGCCCAACCGTCTGGATCTGGCGCTCTCGCTGGAGCGGATGAGCCGGGTAGTGGATCACCAGCCCGGAGACATGACGGTGACCGTTCAGGCGGGCGTGACCTTGGGCCACCTTCAGGCCGCGCTGGCGGCGGCGGGCCAGCGGCTGCCTCTGGACCCTCCCTTCGCCGGAAGCGCGACCCTGGGGGGCATCGCCGCCGCCAACGCCTGGGGGCCGCTCCGCCACGCCTTCGGCAGGCCCCGCGACCTGGTGCTGGGCATGACCGTCGTCACCGCCGAGGGCGAGGTCGTGCGCGCGGGCGGCAGAGTGGTGAAAAACGTCGCCGGCTACGATCTCAACAAGCTGTTCATCGGCTCTCTGGGCACGCTGGGCGTCATCACCGAGGTGACGCTCAAGGTGTGGCCCCTGGCGGAGTGTCGGCGCGACCTGGTGGCCAAGCTGGGGCCGGCCTCCCAGGCGGAGGAGCTGCTGGCCGCCGTCCTCGGCTCGCAGTTGCTGCCCGCGCGCCTGGACATGGCCGACGCCGTCCCCGCGAAGGGCCCCGGCGCCCTGCCGCTGGTCCTGATCGCCGGCTTCGAGGGTACCTCCGAGATCGTGGAGTGGCAGGTCGAGCGCCTCCAAGCCCTGGGGCGAGAGCTTGGCGCCGAGTGGCACGCCCTCTCGGAGCTGGAGTCGGCGCGGCTTAGCGCCTGGGAGAGCACGGCGCTTCCGCCGGATCCACCCGAGTTTCGGCTCGTCGTGCGCGTCTCCGGGCTCAGCGGCGACCTCCGGCGGCACTGGGAGGCCCTGCGGTCCGCGGCCTCCGACCTGAACCTGGCCTGCGCCGCCTACAGCTTCGCCGGTTGCGGGGTGACCCTGGCCTGCTGCGGCGAGCCGGAGCCGGGAGCCGCGCCCGAGAGGCTGTGCCGCCTTCCCGTGCTGCTCCGCGAGCATCTCAGCAGACTCCGCGCCCGCGTCACCGTCGAGCAGGCGCGCGGCTGCGAGGCGGAGGCCCTCCAGTGGTGGGAGCCCGACGGCCCGCCCGGCAAGGACCTCGCGCTTCGCATCAAGAGCTCCCTGGACCCTAAGGACACCCTCAATCCTGGCGTGATGCCGGGCGTAGGATAGGAGCCGCCAAAGATGGGCCTCGATAGCGACCGGGCAGAGCGCTCCGTGGAGGAGAGCCTGAGGGACTGCATCCACTGCGGCCTCTGCCTGTCAAGCTGCCCGACCTATCTGGTGCTGGGCACGGAGGCGGACTCGCCCCGGGGCCGCATCTACCTGATGCGCGCCTACGCGGAGGGCAGCCGAGAGGTGGGGCCGGTCCTGTCCGCTCATCTGGACACCTGCCTGGGGTGCCGCGCCTGTGAGGCGGCCTGCCCCTCCGGCGTCTCCTACGGAGCTCTGCTGGAGGAGATGCGGTCGAGACTGGAGCACGAACAGCCCCGGCCGGCCGGCCAGCGCCTGGCGCGCGGCTTCCTTCTCTCCACCCTCACCAGCCCCTCCCGGCTCTCTCTGGCGCTGCAGGGCTCCCGGCTCCTGGCCCGCGTTACCGGTCAGGGCGCCGGCGAGCTCCCGGGGCCCCTCCGCAAGCTGCTCTCCAAGGACGCGGCCGGCGGCGGAGGGCTGTCCACACATCGTGGGACGAGCCCCAAGCACGCGCCTACGCCCGAGGTCACCGAGGCGGAAGGCACTCACCGCTACACCGTGGGACTGCTGACTGGCTGCGTGATGGAGGTCCTGTTCAGCGACGTGAACGACGCCACGCGCCGGGTGCTGGCGAGGAACGGCTGCCGCGTGATCGCGCCCCCGAAGCAGGGGTGCTGCGGGGCCCTGCACGTGCACAACGGGAGGCTGGAGGAGGCGCGGGACCTCGCCCGGCGGCTCATCGACACCTTCAGCGAGTATCCCCTGGACGCCCTCATCGTGAACTCGGCTGGCTGCGGGTCTACCCTCAAGGAGTACGGCCAGCTCCTGTCCGGGGACCCGGCCTACGCGGAGCGCGCGGCGGCCCTCGCGGCGAAGGTCCGCGACATCTGCGAGTTCCTGGCGGAGATCGACCTCGCGCCCTTCCCATCGCCCTCCGGCCCGACCGTCTCCCACCGAGTCACCTACCACGACCCCTGCCACCTCGCGCACGCCCAGGGCATCCGTTCCCAGCCCCGGGAGCTGCTCCGCCGCCTGCCGGGCGTGGAGCTGGTGGAGCTGCCCGAGTCCGATCTCTGCTGCGGCAGCGCGGGCATCTACAACCTGACCCAGCCCAGCCTGGCCCGCCAGCTTCAGGAGCGCAAACTCGCCGCCGTGGACTCCACCCACGCCGAGGTCGTCGCCACCGGCAACCCCGGCTGTCTCCTCTGGATCGAGGAGGGCCTCCAATCCCGCCAAAGGCCCGTGGAGGTCGTACATCCCGTCGAGCTGCTGGACCGAGCGTACAGAGGAACTTAGGGGGCTAGGGGCTGAGGGGACTGAGGGGGCTGAGGGGGCTGAGGGGAAGGGCCTCGGGGGGGCGAAGGCGGTGGCCGTCGGCGCCTCCAAGCACCTACCGCGTGAAGGGGCAGTGTGCCCGGAGGGACGGCTCGGTGGGGCCGATCCCCCACCCCGTGAAGGGGTGGGCTGGCTTGGCGCTCCGCGCGGAGCTGCCGCCGGGCAACGTCGCATCCCGTTGCCGTTAGCCAGAGGAGACGCAGCATCCGGACCTCACCCGATTAGCGCATGAGGCGCTCGCGCGTCGGGCGTTCCCACGCTCTCGTGAATGACACAGGCTAAGGGCCTGGGGCGCCTCGGCCCAGTGCGTCCGCGTACTGGACAGGATCCCTGAGGCTGTCCGGTCGGTGGATTCGAGGCCCGCTCCGACCCATCAGAGACCGCGCCGTCCATCCGGTGCGACGGCGCCCTCCGGGATCCGGTGCCCCTGGCCCCTTGGAACCATACGTCGCGGCTCCTCCGGGGAACGGTAGCGTGCTGCGACGGTGTCCGGTGGCAGCTCCGCGCGGAGCGCCCAACCAGCCCACCCCTTCACGGGGTGGGTGATCGGCACCCCCGGCCCGCCCCTCTGGACCCAATCCCTCCCCGGGGCGGGCGATGGGCACCACCAGGCCACCGTGATCGCGCCCTCCGACCTTCCCCCCGGCTCCCCCGCCGCCTCCCGCCCTCTGAGGCCCTTCCCCAACGACCCTACGACCTCACGACCCAACGACCCGCCCTTCAGGCCCTCCCTAAGAGGACGCCCGCGCACCCAGGCGGAAGTCCTCAGCAGTGTACCCATCGCCGGGCCAGTCCGGCAGCCCCATCACGGCATCCACGCCGCCAGGAGCCTCCCGCCGAGTTCGGTGGCTCCTCCTCGGCCAGGTACGGGAGGTCACCGCCATGCTCGCAGTCATTCCTCTGCTGCTCCTTTCGCCCGCCGCGGGTGCGCCCGTGGACGTTGCCCCCTTCGGAACTCCCTTGCCCGGCGAGGTCGGGGTCTTCTGGGAGGACCCCAGGGAGGTCCATCGCGTGGTCGTGCGCTTCAAAGGCGAGGCGCCGCCGGCCGAGAGCGTGCGACTGGAGTACTGGGGCAGCCGGTGGCCGGAGCAGCACCTTCCCAAGGACAAGCCCGTCGGCTCCGGGGGCTCCGGATGGTGGGAGATGGGCAACTGGTACAACGGCGGCTGGCGCCAGGCCGACGCGGAGTGCCGCGAAGAGGGGAGCGAGCTTACCTTCACCTTCCGTCCGGTGAATGCCAAGGAGTTCCCCAAGGTGGAGGGCTACCCGGCCGAGTTCCGTTACACCCTGAAGCTTCGGATCACCAGCTCCGGGAAGCTCCCGAAGGTCGAGGCGCTTCATGCCTTCACGGACTCCACCTGGGAGCGGAAGAGCGTTCGGCTTCTCTTCCGGGAGGACCGAGCGGCGGACCCCAAGCTGGAGGGCTTCAACGCGGCCGTGGAGTCCATGGACCGAGCCTCTCCGCGTGAGTTCCGGCTCAACCTCTGGTCAGCGCACAACGCCGACCCCAACACCTTCGACCAGCCGCTGGTCACGGTGACCGGGCGCTCCGGCTTCACCTTCGCGGTCTCGGACCTGGCGCAGGGGCCCATCCTGGTGCCGCACCTGGGCGCCGCCGTGCTCGCGGGCAACGACGCGCGCGCCTACGCCGCCGTCATGGAAGCGGGAAAGGCCCAGGCGGGTCGCAGCCTCTACGACCGCATCTCCGGCCTGCCGGAGCGCACCTGGCGCGCCGCCTGGGGCGAGATGCCGCCGAAGAAGTCGCTCATCTACATCCCTCTTCAGCTCGATGGGGGCCGCCAGCACTTCAAGCTCTCGGCCGATGGCAGCGTGGAGTACCGAGAGGGCACGCACTTCATCCAAGGGCTTGAGGGGGCGGATACGCCGCGCGTGAAGGCGGACGTCCCCCGCGTCCGCTTCGAGTTCGGGCTCTCGGGCCGCCCCGACTCCCGCTCGCTAGTCGAAGGCGCCCTCCCGCTCTGCGAGTCCGAGTGGACCCTCCCCGGCGGAAAGCTGAAGCAGACCGCGCTGGTGACGGAGCTGGCGGGAACGAAGGCGGACGGCCCCGTCCCTGCTGGCGATACCCTCGCCGTGCTGCTGATGCGCTTCGTCGCCTCCAACCCGGGCGAGAAGCCGGCACGGGTCTCGCTGCCCCTGCGCTGTGGTGAAGACGACGCGGTCGGCAAGCTGCGGATCGACGAGCAGGGCCTGCTGTGGTCCGGCGACCGGCTGCGCGGCCAGTGGGTGGCGGACACTAAGCCGCGCGCCGAGGGGGACTCCCTAACCTGGGAGGTGGAGCTGGCTCCGGGGACCAGCAGCGAGCTCCTGCTGAAGCTGCCTTACCTCTCGCCGGAGGGTGATGCGGAGAAGCAGCAGCTCGCCGCGCTGGACTATGCCAGGGAGCGCGAGGCCGTGGCCGGCTACTGGCGGCGCCGGCTAGACGCGGGCGCGAAGCTCATCACGCCGGAACCGATGCTGAACAACTACTACCGCGCCCATGCCTCTCACCTCCTCGCCAACTCCGAGCTCGAGCCCGGAGCGGACCGGCGCTTCGCCAGAGTGGGCTCCTTCAGCTACGGAGCCTATGGCAACGAGTCCTGCATGATGGTGGTGGACCTGGACCGCCGGGGTCTGCATGAGGAGGCCCGCGAGTGCCTGGAGGCCTGGCTGCGCTACCAGGGCACCGTGGCGCTGCCCGGCGACTTCTCCACCAAGGAGGGCGTGCTCTACGGCGCCGCTGGCTATGAGTCGGGCGGCTACAACCAGCACCACGGATGGATCCTCTGGTGCCTGGCGGAGCACTACCGCTTCACGCGCGATACCGACTGGCTGCGCCATGCCGCCCCCGGCATCCTGAAGGGAGCGGAGTGGATCATCGGGGAGCGCGCGCGGACCCTGAAGCGTAAGGACCTGGCGAAGGGGCTGCTGCCCGCCGGCAGCCTGGAGGACATCGGCGACTGGTGGCCCTGGCTCTCAACCAACTGCTACACCTGGCGCGGCCTGGACGCCGCCGCCTGGGCGCTGGAGCAGATTCAGCACCCGGAGGCCGCCCGGCTCCGCAAGGAGGCTGACGACTACCACAAGGCCCTCCTTGCCGCCTTCCGAGCAGCCGCCCTGCGCACTCCCGTCGTGCGCCTGCGAGACGGCACCTCGGTCCCGCACTTCCCCTCGCAGCCCTTCCGCCGGGGTCGAAGCTACGGCTGGATCTGTGAGACGCTGGAGGGCGCCCTGCACCTGCTCATCACTCGTGCACTGGATCCCCACAGCCCGGAGGCCGCCTGGATCCTGAGGGACTACGAGGACAACCTCTACCTATCCAGCCAGTACGGGTACACCGTGCCGGACTTCGACAAGCAGTGGTTCGGGCTGGGCGGCATCTCCATGCAGGCCTGCCTGCTGCTGGACGTGGAGCCCTACCTCTACCGCGATGACGTGAAGCAGGCCCTGCGCCCGCTCTTCAACGGGATTGCCGTGGGCTACTTCCCGGACGTCCAGATGCTGACCGAGCACGCTCTGCCGGAGATGGGCGACTGGACCGGCGACCACTTCAAGAGCTCCGACGAGGCGAACGCCGCCGGCTGGCTGCGGTACCTCTTCGTGCGGGAGGAGGGGGACGAGCTTCTCTACGGCCAGGCGATACCCCGAGAGTGGCTGAAGCCCGGCCAGCGCTGCGGCATCGAGCGCGCCGCGACCTACTTCGGCCCCACCAGCGTCCTCTACGAGGCGTCCCGCGACGGCATCACCGCCCACCTGGACCCACCCACCCGCAACCGCCCCAAGGCCCTCCGCCTCCGCTTCAGGCACCCGGACGGCAAGCTCCTGGAGTCCGTCACCGTCAACGGCAAGCCCTGGAAGCGCCTGAAGGACGACTGGGTCCTCCTCCCCGCCGACCTCCCCCCCAGCACCACCGTCACCGCCCGCTGGGAGCAGTGAGCCACAACCCAACCCCCGGTCCGGTGTGGGGCGCCCGAGTCGCCGCACTCCACAGGGGCGCGCTGCACCAGCCCAGAATCCGAGACCCTTCCCCCTCAGCCCCCTGAGTCCCCTCAGTCCCTTCAGCCCCCTCAGCCCCCTCAGCCCCCTCAGCCCCTTCAGCCCCCTCAGCCCCTCAGCCCCTCAGCCCCTCAGTCCCCTCAGCCCCCCAGTCCCCTCAGTCCCCTCAGAAGCCGTCCCGTACCCACACGGTCTGCGTGGAGTTTCCACGGTTGGCGAGGGTGTAGAAGGGGACGGCCGTGAAGGGGCGGCCGTCGGCACGGAGACCGGTGAGGACCGTGACGCCGTTGAGCAGGTCCGGGCGGCGCTCTGCCTTCAGGGCAGGGTCGGCGGGCAGCGTCAGGTCGCTCTGGCCGTCGTTGTCGAGGCCCTCGAAGGCGTAGATCAGTGGGCCGCGCCGAAGGGCGATGCGTCCGCGGTTGGCGCCGACCTTAGGGTCGGGCCGCACCACGGTTGGGGGCATGCTCAGGGTCAGCTCCACCGAGTCGCCCGGCGCCCAGTCGCGCTCTAGGAGGGCGTAGCCCTTCTCCCTTCGCGGGTGCGCGATCCGCTGGCCGTTCAGCGAGAGCGACCACTGCTCACACCACCCCGGGATCCGGAGCCTGAGGCCGAAGCGGGCGGCGCGGTCCGGCCGGAGAGTCAGCTTCACGCGGCCGTCCCACGGGTACTCCGTCTCCTGCGTCACCGCCACTGACGTGCCGCCCAGGCGGAGCTCCGCCTGCCCGGCGGCGTAGAGGTTCACGGTCAGGTCGCTCGCCGTGCGGGCGTAGACGTAGTCCTGCACCCGCAGCAGCGTTCGGGAGAGGCAGGGTGGGCAGCACACCCACACGTTGTCCCGCGGCCGGTTGGCGTCGGAGAGCGGGTTGCGGTAGTAGGTGCTGGTGCCGTCCAGCGAGATGCCGTGGAGGACCGCGTTGTAGAGGCCGCGCTCCAGCACGTCGATGCTGGAGGACTCCCCGTCCATCAGGAACAGGGCCTGCGAGAAGTACACCAGCCCGCAGGCCGCGCAGGACTCGCAGTAGCCGTCGTTCGGCAGGTCGAACTCCGGGCCGAAGCCCTCATCCTTCGCCTGGGAGCCCACGGACCCGGTCAGGTACATCTTCCTCTGGGTGGTGTTCCGCCACAGCCGGCGAACGGCGCGCTTCAGGCTCTCGTCACCGGTCTCCGTGGCTACCTCCGCCGCGCCGGTCAGGTAGAACATCGTCCGGACGGCGTGGCCGGTCACCTCCTTCACCTGGCGGAGGGGGAGGTGGTCCATGAAGTAGGAGCGGGGTGTGTCCGTGGTGTAGTGCCAGGGCTTGCCGCGCCGCACGATCCAGTTGCGAGCCAGCTCCAGGTAGCGCCTCTCCCCCGTCACCCGGTACAGGCGGATCAGGGCCAGCTCCAGCTCCGCGTGCCCGCAGACCCCCTCATGCTTCTCCGTGATGAAGACGCGGTAGATGTGGTCGGCCAGCTTCCGTGCCACGTTGAGGAAGCTAAGACTGCCAGTAGCCTGATAGTGAGCCACGGCGGCCTCGATGAGGTGGCCCGCCACATAGCCCTCATGCTGGCCGTCCAGGTTGGTCCAGGGCGCCATGTTGCGCACGGTGATGAGGGCGTTGACGTAGCCGTCCGGCTGCTGGGCGCCCGCGATGGCCTTCAGGATGCCGTCCACCTTCGCCCGCAGCGCTGGGTCGCGCTCTTGGGCCAGGGCGTAGGCGCAGGTCTCCAGCACCTTGTGGAGGTTGGCCTGGTTCCACGGCGTGTCCTGGCCGCGCGTCTCGTGGCGCCAGCCGGCCGCGATCTCGTTGTCCTCGATCTCCCGCTGGACGTACTGCCAGGAGTGCGGGATCGTGCGCTCTCGGTAGACGCGCTGCTTGGGCGCCCAGAAGCTGTCCGTCAACCGGACGGCGGCGAAAGGCACCGCCTGCCTGGGCGACCGCGTGATGACCGCGGCTGGCGCGCCGTCCGCCGGCGCGCCGTGAGCCGACGGCGCTCCCATACCGCAGCTTGCTACGAGCAATACCATACCACCCACCCACCAGCGCCGGAGGAGCCCAAGCGCCTCTGTCCGTCCGGAATCCAACCCTGTACCTCGCGGTCTATCGCTCCCTGATGGGATCACGCAGGGTAGGGGCACTCTGCGTAACCCGCCTGCCCCCGCGGGCCCAACCCCGTGCGGACCCCGCACCCGCCCCATCTCTCAGTACACCCCGGCCCCAGCGCCCGCCTCCCGGCTTGCGTCTGGGAGAGGAACGGCTCCGCCCTTGTCCGGCTGGATGAGCACCGCCACCCTCGAGCAGCAGCGACTGGCGAACGAGCGCAAGGTACTACGCGCGTCCGCTTGACTCCGGGCGGCCTGGGGTGCCACCAGAGGCCTAAGGCCGGCCCCTCCAGCATCGCGCTGGGTAGCCTGGCTGTCCCTCCGTGACTTGGGGCGGCCGCGAGGTCGGCCCTGAGGAAAGGATGGGGTGACATGCACGACACGATATCCGGTGGCCACGGTGCGCAGGGCGTACACCCGGCCGTCCCCTTGAGCGGCCTGGAGGCCATTAAGGCCGCCCAGCGCGCGATGTGGTCCTCCGGCAACTTCGAAAACATCGGCTCGCGTATGGTGATCGTGGGCGAGCTTCTGTGTGATGCCATCGACCTGCGGTCCGGGGAGCGGGTGCTGGACGTGGCCACCGGGAACGGCTCCACGGCTCTGGCGGCGGCTCGCCGGTACGGCGAGGTAACCGGCACGGACTACGTGCCCGCCCTGCTGGCGGACGCCCGAGCCCGGGCCGCCGCCGAGCACCTCGAGGCCGACTTCCGCGATGGGGACGCCGAGGCGCTCCCCTTCCCCGACGCTTCCTTTGACGTGGTCCTCTCCACCTTCGGAGCCATGTTCGCGCCCGACCAGGAGAGGGTGGCGCGGGAGCTCCTGAGGGTCTGCCGGCCAGGCGGGCGGATTGGCCTGGCGAACTGGACCCCAAACAGCTTCCCCGGTCGCATCTTCCGCATCGTAAGCAAGTACATGCAGAGCCCGCCTGAGCTGAGGCCTCCCATGCTGTGGGGCACGGAGCCACGGCTGCGGGAGCTTCTTGGAGACGGCACCTCACAGCTCCAGGCAACACCCCGGTGCTTCACCTTCCGGCACCGGTCGCCGGAGCACTGGCTCGAGGTGTTTCGTGGCGCCCTGGGTCCGCTAGGCACCGCCTTCTCGATGCTGGATCCCGACGCCCAGGCCCAACTGGCAGCCGACCTCCTGACGCTGGCCCGAGAGATGAACCAGAGCGGCGACAGCACCCTTGTGCTTCCGGGGGAGTACCTGGAGGTGATCGCCACCCGAGCCTAGAGCTGGGTCACGGTGGGCACCGACGTCCCGGCCCCCAAACCCCAACCGCGAGCGATCCCGCCCGTCGCCGCCTGACCCCAGACCTCTCCCCCCTGGCGCGTCGCGCCCCAGTAGAGGGACCTCAACCGAGGGCCAGAAGGGGGAGGTAGGTCTGGAGGTGCGGCATGAAGATCGAGGGGCCCGCGAAGAAGCTGCGCATCTACATCGGGGAGAGCGACCAGTGGCACGGCCATCCGCTCTTCACCGTCCTGGTGAAGCGCGCCCGGGAGATGGGCCTGGCCGGCGCCACCGTGAGCCGCGGCCTCGAAGGCTTCGGCGCGCACTCACGCATCCACACCGCCCGCATCCTCCGCCTCTCCGAAGACCTACCTGTCGTGGTCGAGATCGTGGACATCGAGGAGCGCGTCCAGGCCTTCCTTCCGGTCATGGAGGAACTGGTAACCGAGGGCCTAGTCACCATAGAGGACGTACATATCCTGCGCTACATAGCTCCGGGCCTAGGAGCAAAGGGCCAGGGGCTAGGGGCAGGGGACTCAGGGGGCTGAAGGGACTGAGGGGGTGAAGGGGCCTCAGCAGTTGCGGGGCTGCAAAGGGGAACACCAGGCGGTGCCGCGCGGCGCCGTGGGTGATACCCCATAGGCGTTAACATAAGCAGCTGTGAGCTCAGACAGTGGCCCGATACGCTTGTTTCAAGCCACCGATCTCGGTGATCTGGAGAAGGCGATAGTACGGTCGGTCCGCGCTCAGCTTCGACGGTCGCTCATGGCTCG
>DASXUI010000363.1:0-5533 GCA_036504955.1 Armatimonadota bacterium | reverse complement strand
ATACGGGCTGGCAGGTCCAGGCCAAGACTGCCCGCTTCTTGCCTACTTCGCTCTCTACCTCCCAACATCCTACCCTCCGAGCAGGTCGTGACAGCCCCGTTCAACACTCCCCAGAGAGGCCCTGAGACATCGGGCCACAAGGCAGGCGCGGCAGTCCCCTTGCCATGCAAGTAGGGATGCTGAGTGCAGCGGGTCTCGGCCCGGGCACTGCTAATGACAAGGCCAGGCTCGGGTATCTTGACCTGGAGCCCATGGGCGATACTTAGGCCGTAACCCAGCGCGCTTGGCCGCGGCCTCCTTTCGTAGCCGCCGACCTTCTCGCAGGCAAGCAGATAGGGCTCGCACTCTATCCCAGCGGACGGCCCAAAGTGGCCAGCGGCGCAACCAGGCTAGCCCCGTCTGCGGTGTCTCGGAACGGCAGCCGGCTACTACTCGTGGGGCCTGGTCGTCTATGCCGCTGGCCTTGCCGGCCGCGCCTCTAGCGCGGAATCGACTCGCGCCCCAGCTTCTTGAGCACCGCCGCCGACTTCGCCTCGTTGTTCTTGTACTTGTCGATGCCGGCGATGAGATCGCCCAACTTGATGGTGGTGACAAAGAGCTTGTCGCGCTTCAGGGTACCGTCCTTCTGGGGTCTGAACAACCCCAGGGCAGAGCACCGAAGGTTCAGATGGGCCGCACCTACAGTGGGCGTCTGGTAGTCCTCACTTAGGAACAGGACTACCACCTCACCAGGCACGAGTTTGCAGGTGGCGTTGGACTCGATCTGAAGGCCGCCCACCACGTCGTCCGTGTCGTATCGGACCACCACCGAGTCGCCATCGGGCCTGTCGCGGAGCGGATGGTGCCGGAACCAGCGGACGGGCTTGATCACCGCGTCGCGATACACCCGCTCCATGCCAAGAACCACCGGGTCGTTAGCCTGAGGGTGGTCCTTGGTGAACGCCTGCGGAGCGCTCACGGACTCCACCCGCCCCAGGACGATGCCCCCAGAGAGGCCACCGACGAGCATGTCGAGCGTATCCGCGCCAGGCGCATAGTTGTTGCAGATCAGGAGGCTGCGGGCTGGCATGGCCTGCTCCTCAGCCCTGGCAACGCCTGAGGTGACAAGCAGGAGCAGCACAGAAGTGGCTGCCACGGCGTACATCCGAAGGGTGTTCATGTTCATGCGGGAGCCCCTATCTGGTGTAGGTGAGGATGAAGGACGTGATGTCGTCGTTCGTGATCTGCCGAACCTCGGAGAAGGCGGATCCGCCCTGCATGATGTCGCCACTTCGGTAGCCGATGTCCACCAGATGGATCCAGTGACCCCACTCATGCTTCGCGATGGTTGGGAAATCGAGCATACGACTGTCGAAGAACTCCGTCGCCAGAAGCCCCCAGTACGCACCACTCCCCGCGCTGATGTTCATCCAGTTGTAGTAGCTGTTCACGTAGGTCTGCGCGCTGCTGATGGTCCAAGGGCCTGACCGATATACGCCTGTGGTGGCCTGGGTGCTGGGATCCATCGGTGCGAGTCGCCACTTGTTGTCCGAAGGGGCCAGGTAGTTGAGGTATGGGCCGTTCGACGGGCCGACGCTATCCCAGGCATAGGCGGCGCTACAGACAACGCTGGTCATCCAGGGCGGGAAGTTCTTGTTGGAGGTGGTCTCCGGGTCGAAAACCGCGAACCCGAAGTACACGGTAGAGTCGTCGGGCCAACTGACATCGGAGTTGCTAAGCTCGGCCTGGGCTGGCAGAGCCGTCACCAGGGCTGCCATCGCCACCAAAGCGGCGAGCAACTTACACAAGTGATCCCCCTTTCCTGGGGCACGTATGCCCCGACAGAGCAACACATCGCTACGTACTTGATGATACCACGATGCGGAGCGTTTGGTAGCTTCTCTGGGCTGCTGCCAGCAGGCCGAGGCAGCCCGCGACTACTCCGTCAGCGTGCCCCAGTATCGCTGGAGGCGCGACCGAAAGGGCCCGGTTGCGGCAGGCAGGGGGAGGCTATCAGGGGTTCCCTTGGTTGAGGGGTGGCACTCCTCATGGGGATGGGGCCAGGGAGGTTGGTGGAGGCTGGGTCGGCGCAGGGAGGGTGTCAGTCTCTTTGGTATGTGGAGGGTGTGGCCGCTGGAGCTGTCGGAGGGGGACTTCCATGGGCTGCTTGCTGAGGCCGCGCCGAGGCTGCTCCAGGTGGTGCGCGATGGGGACGCTTGCGCCGAGTGCGTGTCCTGCTCGCCCCACGGGGGACGGGCTGGTGGTGGACCATCGCCTGGAGGCGGGACGGGGCCGCGCAGGCGAGACGCCTGCGCCCCAACTGCTTCGGGTGGCAGTGGGTTGTGGGGGTGGCAGGGGTTGGCGATGGGAGGCAGGACTCAGGACTTGCTCGGCCCGCGGCCGAGTCGCAGGCGGGACGCTCGCGCCGAGTGCGAGCATCCTGCTCGCGCCACGGGGGACGGGCTGGTGGCCGAGAGGGAGGGGTGGGGACGGGACGGGCTTGTGGAGCGCTGCTTGGCTTGCGGGCGAGCCGGGGGCGGGGCGCTTGTGCCACTGGGGGCCTGGGGGCTCGGGGTGACGAGCTTGGGCAGTGTTCAGGGGCGGCTTCACTACCGAGTCACGAAGGCACCAAGGACTTCCTTACCACAGTTGGAGCCTCCCTGCCGGAGGACTCGGCGAGACGGAGGCTGGTCGTCTTTGGGGCAGTTGAAGTCTCCTTGCCGGAAGGCTGGGCGAGGCGGAGGCTGGTCATCTTCAGGGCAGTTGGAGCCTCCCTGGCGGAGGACCTAGCGAGGTGGAAACGGGTCGTGTTAGGGGGCAGAGACACAGTGAGACCCAGTGTAGGTTCTCTTGGTGTCTTGGTGGTGAGGCAGTTGGTGGCCGCTGACCAGCAGAGCAGCCGTCAGTCGCTCAGGTGCAGCACCGCCTTGCCGGCGTAGCGGCGGTCGATGAGCTGTCGGGTGAGGTCCGCTACCTCAGTCCAGGGCGCCTCCACGGAGATGGCGGGCTTGATGAGGCCCCGGTCCACCAGGCTAGCCAGACGCGCCAGCCCGATACTGGCAGGCTCGAAGCGGCGAAGCTCCGCGAAGAGGATAAAGCCGTACAGCGAGGCCCGACCGGTTAGGAAGAACTGCGCGGTGTTGAAGGTCACCTCCGGGCTAGCAGAGGCACCCAGAGAGACGCACACGCCGTCCTCGGCCAGCAGCGTCAGCGCCTTGCCCAGGGTGCCCCCTCCCACGCTCTCGACCACCAGGTGGTGCCGTCCCAGCGGCGTATCCGCTGGCAACTCCTCCCCTACCAGAACAGCCTCCGCGCCGTTCGCGCGGACCTCCGCCTCCTGGTCGGGCTTGCGCACGTGAGCCACCAGCCGCGCGCCGCTCAGGCGCCCCAGCTGCAGGGCGAAGCTGCCCACGCCGCCGGTGGCGCCGGTGACCAGCACTGGCCGCTCCAGCAGAAGCCCGCCCTTGGATAGGGCGTAGAGCGCGGTCATCCCCGCCACAGGCAGCGTGGCAGCCTGCGCGAAGGACACGCCTTCCGGTAGCGGGGCCAGCGCCACCGTCGGCACCGCCACCCGCCGGGCCCAGGCGCCAAGGGGCAGCATCCCCACCACTCTCTGCCCCTCGCGCGGCCCGCTGCCGTCGCTGGCGGCCTGTTCCACAACCCCCGCCAGGTCCCACCCGGGCCTGTGCCCGGCCTGCGCTCCTTGTGCTCTATGCACCTCACCACGGTTCAGGGAGACGGCCTCCACCCGAACCACTGCCTCATCGTACCTGGGCGACGGGGCCTCCACGTCTCTCAGTACAAGCCACTCAGGCGCCGACGGATCCACCACCACTGCTCGATTCACGCTCATCCTAGCCTCCCAAGAACCGCCACTGTGGAAAGGCCTACCACCCCGTGCCGGCTCCGCGGCCCCGGGTGCCCTCCCAACTAGCAGGTAGCGCCGGAGAGGTTTGGGGTTCGAGCAGCGGGGCAGACAGCCGGCGAGGAGCCGCGCAACGCGCGCGAAGGCGGCATGGGTGATGAGCGGTGATGCATGATCGGCAGTGCACGAGCGGCTGAACCCGCTCGTGTCAGTCGCTCGGGCCCCTGCCTAGACGTGCCGGAGGAGCAGCGAAAGGGTGAGCCCGAAGCCGATGGCCACCACGATGCGCCGGACGTTCTGCTGGCCCATCCGCCGGGCGATGCCGGAGCCGGCGTAGCCGCCCAGCGTGGAGCCTGCCGCCATCAGCAGCGCGATGGGCCAGTCCACCAGGTGGTCGTGGGTGGGGCCGGTGCCTTGGCCCGGGGGTGTGCGCGCGAGGATGAAGATGGTGATGGCCACCAGGTTGATAAGCAGGCCGTTGATGTTCTTCAGGCCGTTCATCTGGTGGACGTCGGAAAAGCCCATGAAGCCCAGCGCGGCCAGCATCAGGATCCCGATGCCGGCGCCGAAGTAGCCGCCGTAGATGGCCACCAGCAGTTGGAACAGGGCTATGCCGGTCCACAGGCGGTACTGAGGCGCCTTAACCGCCTTGGCCGGAGCCGAGCCCTCCAGGTTCTGGTACTCCTTCGGCTCCTGACTGGAGCGGGACAGGAGCAGCTTGGAGAGGGTGCCCTGGGCCGCGAAGAGCAGCGTCGCGGTAAGAATGAGGAAGGGGACAAGCCGGGCGAAGACGGCGTTGCTAGTGTGCGAGAGCAGCAGCGCGCCCACGCCGCCGCCCAGGAGGCTGGGGATCGCGAGTGCGGCGATGGCCGCGTGGTTGCGGCCGATCTCTCGCCGGTAGCCCCACAGGCTGCTGAGCTGGCCCGGCCACAGGGCGACGGTGCTGGTGGCGTTCGCCACGTTCTCCAGCCGGCCCGTCCACAGCAGCGCGGGGAAGGTGAGCAGCGTTCCGCCCCCAGCCACGGAGTTCACCGCGCCGGCCACCATGGCGGAGACGAAGAGCACCACGAAGTGGGCCGCGGCCCCGGGCGAGGCAGGCATCACGCTCATCGCCTGCCACCAGTCGCCCCGAAGGGCCTCACCCCACATCCCCAAACCTGGCCGCTCCTGTCTGAGGGATGCCCTCCGCGTCTACGGCTGGTCGGACACTTGGCGACCCGATCGACCGGGCGCGTCAGTGCTCACCGCTAGCCCCTCACTTCTAAGGATACATCATCGAAGAACGCCGCGCCCGCCCCCTCCGCCCAGCAGTAGACGGTTGCCGAGGTGGCCGAGGGGCCCGTCGTGAACTCCAGCGCGATCGGTCCGTACCGCTCGGCGGTGGAGGCTGCCGATCGGGCTTCGGGAGCGCCGTGGTCTCTGACGCCCAGCCGCGCGATGCCGGCGCCGGTGGTCCTCGCGTAGGCGCTGAGGCGGTAGGCCGTGTTCGGCTTCAGCCCGTACACCGTCTGCTGGCCGGAGGAGGCGGCCTGCGGCCCCACCCCTCCATCCACCCTCAGCGCCCGGCGGCCGGTTCGGGCGCCGTAGTCCACCACGGCGGCCTGGTTCCAGGCTCCCCAGGGCTCCAGCCCGGGCTCCTCGAAGTCGCCCTTCAGCAGCGCGGGCACCTCCGGTCGGGCGTAGACCCGC
>DASXUI010000362.1:0-2224 GCA_036504955.1 Armatimonadota bacterium | reverse complement strand
GTCGAAGTCCAGCGACTCCAGTTCCATCCTGCCCGCCTCCAGCTTGGAGTGGTCAAGGATGTCGTTCACCACCACCAGAAGCGCGTCTGCGCTGCTCTTGATGGTCTCGGCGTACTCCCGCTGCTCCAGCGAGAGGGGCGTGTCCAGGAGGAGGCTGGCCATCCCCAGCACTCCGTTCATGGGAGTGCGGATCTCGTGGCTCATGTTGGCAAGAAACTGACTCTTTGCGGTGCTCAAGGCCTCGGCGGCCAGTCGTGCCTTGTCCAGCTCCTGTTGGGCCAGCGCGGGATCCGCCACAGCCTGCCCCTTCGGGTCCGGCATCGTGGCGGCCGCGGTCACCGGCTCTTGGGTGAGGGCGCCGCCTGTCCCAACCCGGAGGCATAGCACGAGGAGCGCGAGGGCGGCGAGCAGGCTTACTCCTAACAGACCCAGCGTCACCGGGCTGACGCCCCGGGGATCGAGAGTCCTGGCCGCGAGGTGTGGCAGCAGAACCAGCGCCGCCAGCCCTGCCGCCCAGAGCCGCGTGAGGGGCCCATCGCCGCCGCAGGCGTGCGGGCGCACGGCCCTGAGCGCGCATAGGGATAGGACTAGAAGGGCGAGCGTGCTGAGGATCTCACGGGTCATGGACTGCCAGCCCCACCGAGAGGACGGGGACTCTCCTTTGTCGATCTGAACCGGCCACCAGTGGGCGCAAGCCGCCGTGGACGCTCTCGCTGCCCCGGTCATTGGCCTGGGCAGCAGGAATCAGGGGCGCTCCCACTTGGCTGTCCGAGTGTTGTGAGCCCTCGCCGGGGCTGCTTCGGGCGAGTGGAGGGGTGTTGAAGCAAGGCGCCCCCCGGCAGGCAGGTCTGCTGTCCCCTGGCGCGTGCTCGCTCTCCCCGTCGGCCCTCCCAATCTCTATTCGACCGCGCGCGCCCAGAGCATGAGCGCTCTCTGGTGCCAAGAGAGGCATATGACGACCGCGACCCTGGTAGCCTCGGGGGCACAGTCATCGCGGGCGCGGGTGCCCTCTGGGAGGTTGCCGCCTGGGGGGACAGCGGGTCGGGGCGACGAGAGTGGCCGAGGTTGGGTCACAAGGGGAGACACTGGCCCGAGGGCAGATACGGAGAGGCCCCAGGAGCACCGGAGGGCCAGGTCCTGGGGCCGACCCGGCAGCCAGGCTGGGGGACCTGTCTGCCGGAGACATGGGGTGGGCGGCATCGCGTGTGGCACCGGTGCCGCCCACCCCAAAGGGCTAGCCCGAGCGCGTGGCAGCCTCACACGCGCCCGGACGCCCGCGCCGACCTACAGAGTGTCGGGGTCGCGCGGCTTCAGCCCTACGAGCTGCTTCAGGAGGTCGATGGCGTCGGTGAGCGTCAGCACACCGTCGCCGTTGAAGTCAACCAGGGCCAGCGCGTCAGCAGGGGGCTGCTGGTTGCGGGCCACGTACTTGATCATCTCGATGGCATCGTTGACGTTCACGCTGCCGTTGTTGTCCAGATCGCCCTTCTTTCGGCCGCCCTGGACTTCGATAGTGCCGCCGGTAGCCTTGATGGCCTGGTCCTTACCGCCGATGGAAAGGCTGGCGGAGAGTGACAGGCTGTAGGTGGTGCCGCTCTTGGCAGACTTGGGCACTGTGAAGGGGATGATGGCCACCACGCCGGGGCCGTCGCTGGCGGTGGTCTGCGCGATGGCGACTCGGACCTTGCTGGTGCCCATGCTGGTGATGGCGATGGCGTCCGCGGCCATCATCTTGCCGGCCTTGGCGTTGCCGGACAGCTCTAGCGCCGGGGCCGTCGCGGGTGTGCGGGTATCATAGGTCACGTCAAGCACGGCGCCCTCGACCGCCTTGGCCGCGGCGTTGAGAGAGATCTCCACCGTGGCGGTGGCGCCTGGCTTGGCCTTCGTGTTCGCGAGGGTGGCGACGATGTCTCCGGTGGTGGTGCCGGAGTCTATGACCGTCAGAGAGCCCACCACGAAGGTGGACTTGATCGGGGCCGAGTCAGCGTTGACCAGGTCGCCCGTTACGGAGATCCGGTAGGTGGCGCCGGTCTTGGCCCTCGAGGGCACGATGACCGGGATCGACAGAAGCTGAGTGGGGCCATCGATGCCCTTCACCCCAGCGACTACCACGTGGAGCCTGCCGCTGCCAAGGTCGTTCACTGCCTCCACCGGCTTGTCGAAGGCGGGGTTCAGAACGACGTCGGCGTCCTTGGGATAGCTCAGCAGCGGGCTGGGACCGGTG
>DASXUI010000361.1:0-13362 GCA_036504955.1 Armatimonadota bacterium | reverse complement strand
AAGAACCAGGCTTAGGTCTTCTTGGTGTCTTGGTGTCTTGGTGGTGAGGTCTTCCTTGTCTCCATCCCTGCCCTTCTCTGTGCCCTCTGTGTCTCTGTGGTAGGGCGGTTCCCGCCGCCGATCACCCCGCCACGCGCCGGGGGCGGCGGCGGCGGGCGCCGCGCAGCTCGCGGCCCATGACGTCCACGATCTCCTTGAACTGGTTGATATCCTGGAAGTCCCGGTAGACCGAGGCGAAGCGCACGAAGGCCACCTGATCCAGGCCCTGCAGCCGGTCCACTATCGCCTCGCCAATCTCCTGGCTGGTCACCTCTTTGCTGGTGCTCCCGTAGAAGGTGCGCTCCAGATCATCGGCGATCTGCTCCAGTGCCTCCATGGCGATGGGCCTCTTCTTGCAGGCCACCATCATGCTTCCCAGCAGCTTGCCCCGGTTGAAGGGCTCCCGCCGCCCGTCCTTCTTCACCACCATCAGCAAGGTGGCTTCCACCTGCTCGTAGGTGGTGTAGCGGCGCTCGCACTCCAGGCACTCCCTGCGTCGCCGTACAGCCTCGCCCTCGCGAACGCTTCGCGAGTCCAGAACCTTGTCCTCAAGGTGCCCGCAGAAGGGACACTTCATCGCCGCCGCCTCTTCAGCCCGTACCATCCATCGCTGCCCCGGCGCTGGGCGCGCTCCACCCGAAGGACGTGTCTCCTAGAGTGGTGCGGGGTGCCTAGGTCGCCCTCGGAGTGCCGCCAACTGGTACCCCACGGGCGCCTCTGCGCCAGCCACGCGGACTCCCAACCAGGTCGGCGCCGTCACGGCGCTGGGAGGCGGGAGGCACTACATATTGTGGCCGAAGGGACTATACCACGCAATATCTACCCTGGTCAAGAAGGGTTAAGGGAAGATGAAGGCGAGGCTAAGGGTGCCAGAAAGTGACATCCACAGCGCCTTCGTCTGGCGCTCCTGGCACCCGGAACGACTCCAAGAGACCGGGCTCCGGACCCCTGCCCAGCCCCTTGGGAGGCAGGATCCGGGCACCGAGCGCGCGTATAGGGAGAGGCGAGGAGGGCGCGGGTTGGACGAGTACCTGAGGCGGGTGGAGGGAATCGTGCGGGACGCGTTGCAGGGGTACTCCTACTCCCTGTACCTCTTCGGCTCCCGCGCCAGAGGCGACCATACCCATGGCTCTGACTACGACCTGGCGGTCGAGGCCGAGGACGACGTGGCAACCCCGCTCCTGCTGGCCCGCGAGCGTCTTGAGGAGTCGACCATCCCCTACTGCGTCGACCTGCTGGACCTGAGGGAGACCAGCGAGGAGCTGCGCGAGGTGGTGCGCCGGGAGGGAGTCCTCCTATGCCGACAGTAGATCAGCGTCTCGCAAGCTGCCTCCGGGCTCTGGCAACGCTGCAGGAGATCCTAAGTTACGAGACGACTGTCGTGGTTCGCGACGCCTCGATCCAGCGGTTTGAGTACACCTTTGAGAGCGTGTGGAAGCTCCTCAAGGCCTATCTTCAGGAGCATGAGGGCGTGGGGGCCCCGTCGCCCAAACAGGCCATCCGGGCAGCACTAGGGGTGGGCCTGCTACGGGACACCCAGGCCGAAGTGATGCTTAAGATGACCGACGACCGGAACCTCACTTCCCATACCTACATCGAGGCGGTCGCCGAGGCGATCTACCAGCGGCTGCCCCGGTACTCCGACACAATGAGCGTCCTGGTTACGGCCATACAGAACCGCCTCGCCCCTCCGCCGGAGCCCGGGTAGCCCCCCCTAGGTCAGTGCCCAAGAGCTACTCCACCACCAAGACACCAAGAGGGGCAAGGAAGGCCCTGATCTCGCCACACAGAGGGCACAGGGGCACTCGGAGAAGGGCCCAGCTTAGCCTGCTTTGTTCACGAGAGCGGGTGGAAGCCCGCGCCATGCGCGACGCGCAAGCGCCTCGTGCATTATGCGGGTTAGGTCTTCTTGGTGTATCGTGCGCGAGCGCACGACTATCGCGTGCTTGCACGCGACTGTTGGTGGCGAAGCTCTCTCCGGACACGGCCTAGGCTCCGCCAGCGGCGCTCTCAACGCTCTCCCGAAGCCTCGGCGAGCAGATGTACCGACCAACCGCTCCACACCCTATCCAGACGCGTGACAAGCGCGAGCCGATCGCGTTGACAGGGTATCCGGATCCATTCCCAGGAGGGGACCTTGAGCCCTACGCTGCCTGCGGTTGCCGTGCTCCTCGCCGTTGCTGCTCTACTGGTTCGCCTGCCCGCCGCCCCTAGAGCGAACACCGTCCGCGCCAGGGGGCCGGGCGTTCCGCTGGTCGTCGCGCTGCTTGTCATCTGCCTTGCGCTGTTGGCGGCCGCCGCCAGGATCGGCGACAAGTCGGCGCCGGCGCAGGTGATCACCTCCGTGGTGTTCCTCGGCGCCGGCATGCTGCTGGGATGTCTGCTGGCCGCGCTGGAAACGGGCGCGGCGCGATGCCCCTACGCCCCGGCCGTGCCAGTCGCGCTGGCGGTGGCGGCCGTTGGTCTGGTCAACCTACTTCGCCCGGCCGGAGCCTCACCTCACGCTCAACTCGGACTGGTGGCGGGAGCGGGGCTGTCTGCCTGGATGCTGGGGATCGGGGCCGCCAGGCAGGCGATGTCCTGGCCCAGCCAAGCCGCCGTGCTGTGCGCGGCCTTCGTGGCCTGCGACTTCCTTGGAGCCAAGCAGCCGGGAACCCCCATACCTCAGATCGGGCTGACGCTGGGAGTCGTCGTCGCGCTCTCCGCGCTGGCGGCGGGGCTGCTGTCGCTGGTCCGTGGCCAGGCCGCAAAGGCGGAGATGGTAACGCCCGCCACGGTGCTGGCAGTGGTGCTCATGGCGGTCCTTTCCCAAGTCCTGTCCCGGCAGTTCCTGGGTGGTCCCAGGCTGGGCGTCACCTTTGTAGAGGCGGCGGCGCTGGCGGCAGCCACCCTCTGGCTGCTGCCCGCCCAACCGCGCGGGACCGGGCTCCGTTTCTCCCTGGCCTCCCTGCTCTGGGTGGCGGCGGGGACGGTGGCCTTCGCCCAGGGACGCGCCCTGGCGATGTCGCTGGTGCTGACGGGCGCCGTGGCAACGATGCTTCTCCTGCAGGCACCCAGGGCTCTGCTTGCCTTGGGTCTGCTGGGCTCCCTCACCTACTACCGTGTGTTCCGGGAGCTCTTCACGGACGCTTCCCGCGCGCTGGACCTGGGCCAGCACTACGCCCTCATCGGCCTGCTGCTGGCAGCCACCCTCCCCCTGCTGCTGCTGGAGTGGCGCCGCCGCGTGCCGGCGGATGCTCGCGGCCCCCTGGAGGCCGTGGGCGGAGCCCTCTTCATCCTGATGTCGCTGGGGCTACCCTTGGGGGCGGCTCTAGTGCTGGGTGCCAAGGGCGTGGTCGGCTACCTGGCAGGGCTAGGTCTGGCCTGCTTCGTGGAGGGACACCGGGAGGACGCGGACGCCGAGGCCCTGCCCCTGTCGCTCGGCCTCTCGGCGGCCCTGTGCGCCAGCTTCGGGCTCGTGGCGACGCGCCTCGACCTCTCTCGCGCGGCCCGGCTCCCCCTGCTCTACTGGACGGCGGGACTGGTGGTAGTCGCCGCGGTGGTGCTGCTACTCGTCTCGCAGAGGCAGGACCGAAGGCCCGCTTCAGATGCCGCCCGGGCCTGATCTCACCGAGGTGGAAGCCCCAACTTCGTAGGTGGTAGGTGGTCCCCTTGCGTGCCAGGGTTGGCACGCCCCCGCAGGAGTAAGGAATGCGCGCACTATCCTCGCGTCGTCAAGGCGGCTTCATCGCCGTGCTCGCCCGGCTTCTGGCGCCGGGCCAAGCTCTCAGCCTCCTGGTGGGCCTGGGCCTCTGCATCGCCCTGCTCGCCCAGGGGGTGACCGAGGAGGTCCCCCTGGGGGCCGTTCGCGGCACCGTCGTCATGGCGGAGAACGGCCGCCCCTTGCCTGGGGCCACGCTCTACCTGCGACCGAAGGTGAAGGAGGGCCAACAGGAGGACCCGACCCTGGATCCCGCCTACCGCCCCCGGACCCGTATGCTGAAGAGCGACGCCGAGGGCAGATTCCACCTCTCCAGGCTCCTGGCGGGCACCTACACGCTCGAGGCCTCCGCCAAGGCCCACAGCTTGGAGGAGAAGACCATCCAGGTGGCCGAGGGGGAGCCCCAGCCGCTGACCCTCACCATGAAGCCCCAGGACCCCTACCTGGACCTCTACGAGAACCAGCACACGTACCTGCCCCGCGAGGCGCCGGCGCTGGAGGTGCATGGCTTCGAGCCCCACTCCGAGATAGCCCTGGAGCTGCGGCGGGTCGCCTTCGCGGACCTGATCGCGGGCGGCGGGCTCAGGAGCACGCTCTCCCCCTTCGCCAACTCGCGAGACGCCAAGGGGCGCCAGGCGCTGAGCCGCGCCACCCTCATCCGCCGCACTACTCAGGCGGTGGCGAACCGGGACGCGGAGGGCACCTTCATCGAGAAGGTGACGCTCCCTCCGCTCTCGGAGGGGATCTACTGGCTGGACTGCACCTGCGGCACCCTCACCAAGGGCACCTACATGCTGGTCTCCCGCATCGCGCTGGTCACCAAGCACGCCGGCCAGAACTGCGTTGCCTACGCCACGGACCTGGAGACGGGGCGGGCGCTGTCGGGCGCCACCGTCGGCTTGTTGAGCCAGAGCGCGATGCACCCCTTGGGCAGCACGGACGCCACGGGGCTACTGAAGATTACGCTGCCGGCTCCCCAACCGGGGCACGACGGCGTCTCGCTGGTCGCCTCCCAAGGTGAGTCCCACGCCATCGTGGACGGCCTCGGGAGCTCCAACGAGGACAGCCCCGGATATCGCCTCTACACCTACACGGACCGGCCCGTGTATCGCCCCGGCGACCAGGTCCGCTTCAAGGGGGTATTGCGACAGGTCACCGGCTCCGACCTACGCGTGCCGCCGCAGGTGCAGGGGACGGTCGAGGTGCGGGACGGCAGCGACAGCGTGGTTCTGCGCGTCCCCGTCACCACGAGCCCCATGGGCACCTTCAACGGTGAGTTCCCCCTTCTGAAGGAGGCGGCGGCCGGAGGGTACTCCCTGGTGTGCCAGCTCGGGAAGGCGGAGGGCCGAGGCAGCTTCACGGTCGCGGCCTACCGCAAGCCGGAGATGCAGGTGAAGGTCGCGCCGGCCAAGCCCTTCTTCATCCGGGGTGAGCAAGGACAGGCGTCAGTCCAGTGCACCTACTACTTCGGCGGGCCGGTAGCGGGCGCCGAGGTGACCGCCTACATCAGCAGGCAGCCCTACTGGATGCCCATCCCGGGAGTCGATGCGGACGAGATGGACATGGGCGGGTTCTACGGCGGAGGCGGCGGGGAGTCTGTGGCGGAGGTCAAGGGCACCACGGACGCCGAGGGGAAGCTGGCGCTGAGCTTCGACACGAAGCCCGGCACCTCGCCCGACCAGGCCCCCGCCAGGGATGAGCCTGACACCGACTACCAGTACACGATCTACGCCAGTGTTCAGGAGCCGGGAGGCAAGTTCGCGGACGCGACGGGCACCGCGCTAGTGGCCCGTGGAGACTTCGCGCTGGCCGTGGAGCCCGACCGCTACGTGGCCTCTCCCGGCGATTCGCTTCAGGCGACCGTGAGATCCGCCGATCACGGCTCCCAGGCGCCGCGCCGCGGCGTGCCGTTGAAGGTGGTCGTCGGCCACGAGACCTGGAACGGCAACGAGGTGGTCTTCACGCCGGAGAGCACGTTGTCGGTCCGCACCGGTGCGGACGGCAAGGCGACCGTCCCCTTCCGCGTCTCCAAGGAGGGGAGCACGCTCCTCGTCTGCACGTCTCAGGACGGCCGGGGCAACACCATCGAGGCGCGCGCCTACGTCTACAGCGAAGGCGCCGGCCTCACCCCCGCCGCGGGCAAGGCCCCCACCCTGGAGGTCGCCCTCGACCGCCACAAGTACAACCAGGGCGACACCGTCACCGCGCTCATCCGCACCAACCGACCTGGCGGATCCGCGCTGGTGTCCCTCGAGGGAACGCAGCTTCGCGACGCCCGCGTGGTGGAGCTGAGCAGCGCCGCCACCTCGGTTCGGCTTCCCGTCACCCGCGAGCTGGCCCCCAACGCCTTCGTTGCGGTCGCCTACGTGCGGGACAAGACCTTCCTGGAGGCATCGCGACGCCTTTCCGTGGGCCTCGGCGAGAGGGTGCTCAACCTACGCATCGAGTCCGACAAGGCGACCTATCACCCGCGGGAGACCGCAACCTACACCATCCACGCTGCCAAACCCGATGGCTCGCCGGCCGCGGCCGAGCTCTGTCTCGGCGTCGTGGACGAGGCGATCTACGCCATTCAGGAGGACAGCACCAACCTGGTGGAGGGGCTCTACCCCAAGCGCTACAACGCGGTTCAGACCCTCTACTCCTTCCCGGAGCTCTACCTGGACGGCGGCGACAAGGGATCGATGGACCCCAACCTCCGTCGTGACTTCCGGGACACCGCCTACTGGAACGCGGTGATCCAGACGGACGCCACCGGTACCGCGACCGTGCAGGTGCCGCTGCCGGATAACCTGACCCAGTGGCGCGCCACGGTGACCGCTGTCACCGCCGACGGCGCCGTGGGGCAGGCGACCCACCAGCTCCGGGTGGCCAAGGAGCTGATGGTCCGCCTCCAGCCGCCCACCTTCCTGGTGGAGGGCGACCAGCAGCGGGTGAGCGCCATCGTAATGAAGCAGGAGGGCCCCGAGGAGGACGTGCGGGTCAACCTGAAGACCGACGGCGTGGTCTTCCGCCAAGCCGCGGAGCAGACCGTCCGCGTTCGCCCGGGCAGCCCCGCCACAGTCTCGTGGGATGTTGAGGCCAGCCGATCGGGCAGCGCCCTTCTGAGGGCGATGGCGACGGGCAGCCAGAGCCACCTGGCCGATGGGATGGAGGTCCGCGTGCCGGTAAGGCCTCACGGCCGTGAGGCAAGGACCCTCCGCGCCGGCACCGTGCGCGATACGGAGGTGCTTCACCTGAGCCTCGACCGAGCGGCGTCGACCTCCGAGGGCCGGCTGCTGGTCACCCTGACCCCGACCTTGGCCTCCGCCATGCTGGAGTCGCTGGACTCTCTGGTGGACTACCCTTACGGCTGCGTGGAACAGACGATGAGCCGGTTCCTGCCGACCGTGGTGCTGGCGAAGGCTCTTCAAGAGATGAACCTACCTCGGCCCTCCCGCATGGATCAGGCGCCTGAGCTGGTCCGCGAGGGCTTCGCGCGCCTGAAGAAGATGCAGCACGGCGACGGCGGCTGGGGCTGGTGGGAGTATGACGAGACCGACCCCTTCATGACCGCCTGGGTCTTGGAGGGCCTCCAGCGCGCGGAGCAGGCGGGCTACACCCCCGACCCCTTCGTGATGAGCCGGGCCATCCTCTGGTCCAGCCGCTACGTGAAGGGCGAGATCGAGGACGCGCCCAAGGACACTGCTCGCAAGAAGGATCGGACCTTCAACCGGATCTACCTTGCCTTCGCCCTCGCGCTGAACGGGAAGAGCGGAGCGGCGGCTCCTTACCTCAGCAGCCTGTCGCTCACCGCGCTGGACGCCGATGAGCTCTCCGCGGCGGTCTTGGCGCTCTCCGCCCTCGGGGATGCCTACAGGGGGCCCAGAGACCAAGCAGCGCAGCTTCTGGAGGACAGGGCCGTTAAGAGCGAGGGGTTGGCCCACTGGCAAGGCCGCTTCTGGGGCGTGGAGACGACCGCCAGGGCCTTCACCGCCCTCACGACGGTGAATCCGGCCAACCCTATCCTGCCGTCCGTGGTCCGGTACCTCATGCTCCAGCGACGCGGCGACTCCTGGATGAGCACTCGAGACACCTGCACGTCGCTCATCGGGCTCACCGGCTACCTGCGTCAGACCGGAGAGCTCTCCGCCTCCTACGACCTGAGCGTGCGGCTGAACGGCCAGGAGGTGAAGCGTCTGAGCTTCGGGCCCGGAACCGCCGAGACCCTGGACACGCGAGTGGAGCTGCCCTTGACCTCCCTGAGGCGCGGCGACAACCGCCTGGAGCTGGCGCGCGTCGCCGGTGCCACCGGACAGCCACCCGCCGGCGGATTGTGCTACTACACGGCTGACCTTCGGCAGGTCATCACTCAGGCAGCCCTACCGGCGGTCACCGGCCCCAGCGGCCTCAGCATCAGCCGAGCTTACTACCGGCTCTCGACCCGCCGGCTTGAGGACGGAACCCTCAGACTGCTCCCCGAGAAGGAGGCCCTAACGTCCCTCCGGCGCGGAGAGCTGGTGCGCTGCGTGCTGACCCTCAGGACCAACACCCCCCAGGAGTACCTGATGCTGGAGGATTCCTTCCCCAGCAATTGCCGGGTGATGGACCGGGGGCAGCTTGACCCCGATGAGACCTGGAGCTGGTGGTGGTCCAGCTCCGAGGTGCGCGATGACCGGATGGTCTTCTTCGCGCGGAGCTTGGAAAAAGGCACCCACACCATCGACTACACCCTCCGCGCGGAGACGCCCGGAACGTCGAAGGTGCTGCCCTCCACCCTCAGCGTGATGTACGATCCCGGCATCACCGCCGCCTCACCCGGCACCCAGATGGAGGTCCGGGAATGATGACGCGTGGAGAGTGGGAGCTGGCAGCGGGGAAGCAACCGAGGTGCGCGGGGAAAGGCCTCACCACAGAGGCACAGAGACACAGAGAACCCCACAGCCAGGAGACCAGGAACGCCTCACCGGAGAGGCAAACAGGCACGGAGGAGTGCATGGGGTCGGATGCAGAGGGGCCCCAGCACCAGGAGCCGCGTGCGGCAGGCGACGGTGAATACCTGGGGCTGTCACACCCCCTCACCCCAGGGCCGCGCTTGCGCGGCCCGTCGCCCCCTCACCCTCTCACTCTTCTGGTCCCACTGATGCTTGCCGCGTCCGCTCTAGCACTGCTGGGGTCGGGGATGGCGCGGGAGCCGGAGAGGGAGAGGGTGCTGGCCTCCTTCTCGACCAGTCTGGAGGGACGGCAGCGCTCGCAGAAGCACAACGCCACGCTGGGACTGGAGAAGCTGGCGAACGTGAGGTTGGCGCCGGGCCAGGTGTTCTCCTTCAACCGAACGGTGGGCACTTGGTCGCGGGACGCGGGGTATCGTAAGGCGCCCATCAGCTACAACGGGACGCTGATCTCGAGCTGGGGCGGCGGCGTGTGCCAGACCTCCACGACCCTCTACAACGCGGCACTCCTGGCCGGTCTGCAGGTCCTGGAGCGCCACCGCCACCACTTCTGCCCCGGCTACGTTCCGCCGGGCCGCGACGCGGCGGTGGCCTTCAACACCATCGACCTCAGCTTTCGCAACCCGTACCCCTTTCCCATCCACCTGCGTGGCCGCCGCGAGGCCGACCGGCTGGTGATGGAGGTCACCGCCCAGAAGGCGCCCGAGGAGCTGCCGCACCTGTCCCAGCAGGTACGCGGCGAGCGCGCACCCCTCACCTACTCCAGCGGCCCCCGGAGCGATACCGGCCGCCTGCGGAACAGCGGCAAAGCCGGCTATGAGGTCGCCACCTTCCGGGTGTGGTCCAATCGCCGGGAGCTGATCTCGGTGGACAGCTACCCGGCCATGCACCGGATGGTGCAGTACTACTGAGGAATGGCGTTAGCTGGCGCCCGGCACAGGGGTTGGGGGGCCTGACTACGGCTCACGAGACAGGTGCCCAGAAGCTCAGTCGCGGCGCCACTCCTTCGCGAGGATCGCCCCGAAGACCCTCGCAGCCCATACCTCGCCTCTGGGTAGCAACTGAGGCAGGTGGGGCGCAGGCGTCTCGCCTGCGCGGTATTGACCGCCTTCCGATGGGCAGATCACCTCCAGCCTGTCCCTGGTGGCGCGCGCAGGAGGCACGCACTCGGCGCGAGCGTCCCGCTTGCGACTCGGCCGCAGGCCGAGCAGCTCTGATTCATCCCTCCGCCAGGCCGCACCTTGCCGCCGCCCCCATCCTGGTGGCAGTTGGGGCGCAGGCGTCTCGCCTGCGCGGCCTATGGGCTCCTCAAGACGCTGTTGGCCGCGGAAGGGACACAGCACGGGTCTGAGCCTCAACCGGGGGATGCAGGCCAATGTCAGGTTGCGCAGGCAAGATGCCTGCGCCCCAACTGCCACCAGGATGGGGTCGGCGGCAAGGGTGGCAGGGGGAGGTCCGGACGGGCTGGCGTGGCCCCATCTCGGCCTGCGGCCGAGTCGCAAGCGGGAGGCTCGCGCCGAGTGCGTGCCTCCTGCTCGCGCCACGGGGAGCGGGCTGGAGGCGGACCACTGCTTGGGGGCTGGACGGGGTCGCGCAGGCGAGACGCCTGCGCCCCAACTGCCTTGGGCGTGGGCGGGAGGCAAGGTGCGGCCTGGCGGGGGGATGCGATGGACCCGCTCGGCCTGCGGCCGAGTCGCAAGCGAGACGCTCGCGCCACCAAGGCCTCAGCGGTTGGGGACTGGTGGTGCGGGCTGCATTCGACGGGTCACCTACTTCAGGTAGATGGGATTGGAGAAGACCCAGGGGCGGAGGCCGCGCTTCTCCTTGTCGATGAGGGGACCGAGGCGGGGCATCTTCCCGGGCTTGGCTGGCTTCAGCAGGCGCTTGGCGTCGTCTGCCGCATAGACCTCGGCACGGTAGACACCTGGTGCCTTCGCCTCCCACTCCAGCTTGGCGCCCTCCACCGCCGCGATCTCCTTGCCGTCCTGAAGCAGACGGATGAGGGGATGGGGGTGGTCGGGCGCCTGCACCTGGAACCTCGCCGTACCGTTGAGCTGGAGCTCCTGGCCCAAAGTAGCCTGCATGCCGCCGCTCGTGGCCGTGAAGCTGAAGCGTGGAGCCAGGGCCGGCCGGGTGTAGACCATGTAAAGCCGGCCCGCCCTCACCGCATCAAAGATCAGGTCACGGTCCTGGGCGATGCTGTGGGCCAGGGGCTTGTCGGTGAGCACGGTGACCTGCACGGTCTCGAAGGACTCCTGGTAGGTGGGGACCTTGTAGCCCTTGCCCAGCACCAGCATCCGGGCGTGCGCGTCCACCCCGGCGCTGCCCACCATGGGCGGCGATGACTTCAGCAGCTCATCCCACTTGCCGCGCTCCGCCGGCACCATGTCCGCGGAGATGCTGGCGAGGAGGCTACGCGGGTCTCGCTTGTAGCGCCGGATGATGCGCAGCATCCGAGGTATGGCGAAGGGGTTGGCGTGCCCGTGGATGGCGGAGCGCAGGTCGTCATCGATGAGCCCCGCGAGGTTGATGACCTCGATGCCTCGGTAGCCGTGCACACTCCAGTCGGTCCAGAGCCAGCTTCGAGACATGGGATGGGCCAGGATGCCGAAGCCCCCCGACTGGTTGATGGCATCGATCACGTGCTGGGGCTGACGATCAGGCCAGGTGAAGGTGGGCGGAACGTCCAGGGCCAGGACGTGCCCCGCGTCGGTGCTGACCTCCGTGCCCACCAGGACCAGCAGGTTGCCCCAATAGCGTTCCCCGCCCTCCTTTGCGGCGTCCAGCGTGTTGTGGTCGGTGATGACCACGAACTCCAGCCCGGCCTTCTGCGCGGCATCGGTCACCTGCTCCATCGTGCCGCTGCCATCGGAGAAGCGGGTGTGTACGTGGATACAGCCCCGGTAGCGCCAGTAGGAGGGAGGGTCCGCGCCGTCCGCACCGAACGCAGGCAGGGCGCCGGTGCCTAGCAGCACGAGGAGGCCCGCGAGGACGGGCCAGCTGATCGGGTAAGCGGCCCCAGGCTGGGGGCTGTCAGATCGGTGGAAGCGCATACCCCAGGGTTCGCCACCAAGCGCCGCGGCTCATTCCCAGGCGGCCCCCTCACGCGAGCCCAAGAGCCAGGGTCCGAGCGGTGCCCCCTGGCCTCAGTCCTCCGCGGGCTCGTCCGCCAACGGGCCCGCTTGGTCAGAAACCGAAGGGCGAGGCCAGCTCCTCGATGCGAAGGACGTTGCGCTCCATTCCATCGGGTGACTCTTGAAGGTAGTGCGGCCATTCCAGCAACCGCTGGCGGAGCTCAACCGCGCTCACTCCAAGGGTTAGGGCTTCCACCGAGGGTGGGTCGGGGTGCCTGCGGGCCAGGGACCACTGGTACTTGGCGATGAGGGCGCCCTCCGGCAGGCTGGCCCCCTCACCCTGGGCGCGCTGCAACAGGAAGGAGAGGTCCTCGACGCCGCGCCCCAATCGGACTTCCTGCCAGTCGGCCCACACGAGGCGCTGCTCGGGATCCTGAAGCAGGTTGCCGGCGTGGCAGTCGCCGTGGCAGAGGGTGAGGGGCAGTCTCTCGACATCCGCCAAGGTGCTTGGGAGGGCGTCCAGGGCAAGGCGGATCCCCTCCAGCCGCTCCTGGGTCAGCACGCCCGTTAGCAGCGGGGAGGCCGCCAGCCCCTCCCAGAGGGCCAGGGCATCGGTGACGGCATGCTGGGGATCGGGAGTGAGGGGCTGACCCAGCCACTCGTAGCCCGACAGCTCCTCCTCCCCGTCCGTGAACTCGGAGTGAAGGACGGCGAGCTGTCGGACCACCTCGTTCCGCAGATCGCGGTCCCAGGTTCGGACGGGCGGAAGGGGCTCGAAGGCCTCCAGCAACAGCACCGCCGCGCAGCCGCCACGTCCCTCCTTGGAGGCCAGCAGCCGAGGGACTCGCAAGGGCAGCGTTGGCTCCAGGTACCAGTAGAACAGCACCTCTCGCCGGGCCCGCTCCAGAACGTGCTCCGGCAGCCCCTCCAGCGTCACCTTCAGCACCGCGTCGCCCTCAGGGCGGGACACGCGGAAGGTCCTGGAGCCCGAGACGCCGCCGGTGAGCAGGCGCACCTGACGCAGGGAGTCGGCCTTCCAACCTAGTGCCGAGGCCCCACGCCGCAGGACCTCCGACGCTGCTTCGTCGAGATGCACCGTGGCCATAGGCGTGTCCCTCCCAGTTCGGGGATGATGGGGTCAGCGGCGAGGAGCGGCTTCGCCGGAGCGAGGCTGAGCGGTCACCCGGTGACGGGTGAAGCAGAAGCCCTACCGATGAAGGATGCCTCCGGTGGCGGGCGATGTGCAGCCTCTTGCCGGGAGGGCGGCGCTTTGCATCCCCAGACGAGCTAGCGACAGCGGCGCCCCGCGTCCAGCAAGATGGCCCGCGAGCCAGCCTACTCTGCTCCCGAGAAGCTCGGAACAGCCCGCATAGCGCACTACCCGGAGGCGAGTCGCGCACTATGCGGGTCAGGGCAGATCAGTCCCTGGTCGCTCCGGCGCCAGCCCTCCCGACTGGCCTTGCTGACGCCTTCGGCGCGGCCTCGGCTGAGGCAGCGGTGAGTGCCAGGAGGGCCGGAACGCCCCGGCGGTCCTTGCCGTACACCAGATCCACACTCTCTATCTGCACGCCTGGCCGGGGGTTGGTCCACTGCTTCAGGTAGGCTACGGCGCTCAGGT
>DASXUI010000360.1:0-7776 GCA_036504955.1 Armatimonadota bacterium | reverse complement strand
AACCGGTCCGTGGGGCACGTCAGGAAAGGAACCCTTCGCTTGGTCTCCAAACGTACTCACACCTGTGGGGAGCTGCGCCAAAGCAACGTAGGGTCGAAGGTCACGCTGCAGGGCTGGGTTCAGCGCAGTCGCGACCATGGCGGGCTGATCTTCATCGACCTTCGCGACCGCGAGGGCCTGACTCAGATCGTCTTCAACCCCGCCACCAACCCCGAGGCTCACCGGCTTGCCAACTGCGTCCGCGGAGAGTACGTCCTGTCCGTGCAGGGGGAGGTCTCCCTCCGCCCGGAGGGCACCGTTAACCCGAACCTGCCCACGGGAGAGGTCGAGGTCTACGTCTCCAACCTTGAGATCCTGAACTCCAGCCTTACTCCGCCCTTCCCCATCTCCGATGACGTGGAGGTGGACGAGTCCGTGCGCCTGAAGTACCGGTACCTGGACCTGCGCCGGCCCTCAATGCACCACAAGGTCGCCCTGCGACACCGGATGGTGAAGACGATCCGCGACCTCATGGACGGCAAGGGCTTCTATGAGGTGGAGACGCCCATCCTCACCAAGAGTACCCCGGAGGGCGCGCGGGACTACTTGGTGCCCTTCCGGCTCCAACCCGGCTACTTCTACGCCCTACCGCAGTCGCCCCAGCAGTTCAAGCAGCTTCTGATGGTCGGCGGTATCGAGCGCTACTTCCAGATCGCCCGCTGCTTCCGCGATGAGGAGTCCCGCGCCGACCGGCAGCCGGAGCACACCCAGCTTGACGTGGAGATGTCCTTCGTTCAGCGGGACGACATCCTGGACGTGGTGGAGGACGTCATCACCCGCGCCATGGAGGCCAGCGGAACCAAGACCCTCCAGAAGCCCTTCCCCCGCCTCACCTACCGCGAGGCGATGGACCGCTACGGCAGCGACAAGCCCGACCTCCGCTACGAGCTGGAGCTGGTCGACATCTCCGACTTGGTGGCGAACACCAACTTCAAGGTCTTCGCCTCCACCGTCGCGGCCGGAGGCGTGGTGAAGGCCCTCCGCGTGCCCGCCCTGGGAGAAGTCACCCGCAGCGACATCGATAAGCTGACCGACCTGGTGAAGATCGCCGGTGCCAAGGGCCTCGTCTCCATCTACCTCTCGCCGGAGGGCATCAAGTCGCCCACCCCCATCCTCAAGTTCCTCTCTCAGGAGGAGGTGGACGGCATCTTCCAGCGGCTGGGCATGCGAGAGGGCGACTCTGTTTTCATCGTGGCCGACCAGTGGGAGACGGCCTGCGGGGCGCTGGACCGCCTGCGCCGCGAGATGGCGAAGCGGCTGAATCTGATCGACAACACCAAGCTGCTCTTCGCCTGGGTTGTGGACTTCCCGCTGCTGGAGTGGAAGCCCGAGGAGAAGCGCTGGGACGCGATGCACAACCCCTTCTCTTGCCCCAAGCCGGAGGACTTGCACCTGCTGGATACCGATCCAGGCAAGGTTCGCGCGGACTGCTACGACCTGGTCTGCAACGGCTATGAGTGCGGCAGCGGAAGCATCCGGATCCATCGGCGCGACCTGTTGGAGCGCGTGCTCTCCTACATGAGCTACACCAAGGAGCAGGCGTCCGAGCGCTTCGGCCAGATGCTGGACGCTTTCGACTACGGCGCCCCGCCCCACGGCGGCATCGGCATCGGCATCGACCGGCTGGTGATGCTTCAGCTCGACGAGGATAACATCCGCGAGGTCATCACCTTCCCGAAGACGACTAGCTTCCAGGACCCCATGATGGGCGCGCCCTCCATGGTGGACGATGCCCAGTTGGAGGAGCTTCATCTTCGGGTGGTCATGCCCCCGAAGCAGGGATAGTCGGTACCGCCGCTTGTCTCGAACGCAGCGCGCCGCCGACAACTCAATCCTGAACCTGCTGGCCTGGGTCTGGCCGCTGGCTCTGAACCTGCTCTTCACCCGCTACGCCCTTCAGTCCCTAGGTCCCCAGCTCTACGGGGCCTGGGTGGTGCTGCTGGCCAACCTGGGATTCTGCGCCTTCCTGGACCTGGGGTTGCCGGTCGCCAGTGTCAAGTACCTTTCGGAGATGGTGGCCCGGCGTCAGATGGACTACGCCGGGCGGGTACTTGGCGCAGCCCTCTTCGTCTACGTGATCGTGGGCGTAGTGGGGGTGGGCCTGGTCTCTCTTCTTACGCCCCTGGTCCTCTCGGGCGCGAAGGGCCTGCCTCCGGCGCTGATCGGGCCCACGCGGCTGACCCTCTTCCTGCTAGCCGCCTCGCTGTGGGTGAACATCCTCAGCACGCTGCTGGCTTCGGTGCCCCTGGCGCTCCAGCTCTACTCCATCAACACGCGCATCGTGCTGCTGAGCAACAGCGCTACCACCCTGGCGATGATCGCGGCGCTCAAGAGCGGGCACAGCATCGTGATGCTTGGGGCACTCACTCTGGCGGGCTCGTTGGTGGGCCTTGCGCTCTACGTTCACTCCGTGCACCAGCTTGTGCCGGGCCTGCGGTGGCGGCCGAAGGCGGACGGCGAGTATCTGCGCAAGCTCTTCGGCTTCGGCCTCTTCACGTCGCTCAACGGTGTGAGCAGCGGGCTGTTCAACAACCTTGACCGAGTGCTCATCACGCGCCGCTTTGGCCTGCCGGCCGCCGCGCTCTATGGCCCCTCGGCCCAGCTCGCCAACCGTGTCCAGGGGGTGGCCTCCAGCCTCACCAACGTCGTCTTCCCCATGACCAGCGAGATGAGCGTCAGCGGCGACCTGGAGAGCCTGAACCGGCTCTACCTCCGCGCTGTCCGGCTGACGGCCGCCGTCTGCACGGCGCTGGTGGTGCCCCTGGCAACGCTCTCGGGAATCGTGCTGACCCTGTGGCTGGGGGCGGCCTTCGCCCAGAAGACTGCCGGCGTGCTGGCGGTCCTCATGTGCTCCTTCTACCTGGCGAGCTACACGGCGGTGCCCTTCCACGTGTACAACGGGCTGGGCAAGCCCCACATCAACACGCTCTTCAGCTTCTGCGTGGCGGGCGTCAACGCGGCACTATGCGTTGTGCTGATCCCCCGCTACGGGCTGCTGGGCGGGGCGGTAGCCTCGCTGGGAAGCATGGGTGCGGTGCCCTTCTACAACGTCTACCTGGAGACGAAGCTTCTCAAGGTCTCGCCGCTGCGGACTCTCAAACGCGCCTACTTCCCCGTGTGGATCGTGGGAGCCGCCCAGGCGCTGATACTGCACCTTGTCTCCCGCCATTGGCACCCGGGAGGCCTGAAGGGCCTGGCGCTGATCGTCGGCGGCGGCCTCCTATTCCCGGTCCTCTACGTAGCCCTAGGCGTCGCGCCCAAGGAGGACCGAGACCTGGTCAGCCTCTACGCCCACCGCCTAACCCGACGGATCAGCGGCTAGCAAACTGCCTCACCACAGAGACACAGAGGACACAGAGAAGCACAGGGAAGACCAAGCCTAATGCAGGGAAAGCCCCACCGCACAGACACCGATATGGCCTGGGCTTGGTTCTCTCTGTGCCCTCTGTGTCTCTGTGGTGGGGCTGTTAACAACCTGGAGGGTGCATGCTTACGGCGCTGGCTGAGAAGGCTGTTCGGGCGGCCCAGAAGAAGGCCACCTCCGTACGTATCGCGCGCGCGGCCCGGCATCTGACCCAAGGCCACGGCAACGTGCTACTGCCCGGCATCCACGTGGAGGTGCGGCTCGGAGCGCCCCTGGGAAGGGTCGTCCTTGGGGATGAGTGCGTGATAGGCTGCTCCTTCATCTTCGAGCGGGAGGCGGGCAGGATAAGCGTCGGTTCGCGCACCTTCATCAGCCAGGGCAGCAGCCTGATCTGCGCGGCGGAGATCGAGGTTGGATCCGACGTCCTCATCGCGTGGGGAGTGACCTGCGTGGACCACGACGCGCACTCGGTCTCCTGGAAGGAGCGCTGTCAGGACCTGGCCATCTACCGCGCGGAGCTACTGGGGGAGCCCCCAGGCAAGAAGGACTGGTCCTGCGTGAAACGGGCACCCATCCGGATCGGGGACAAGGCGTGGATTGGCTTCAACGCCACTATCCTGAAGGGCGTCACCATCGGCGAGGGCGCCGTGGTAGCCGCCGCCAGTGTCGTCACGAAGGACGTCCCGCCCTTCACTCTAGCGGCCGGCAACCCGGCCAGGGCGATTAAGGAGTTGGGGCAGTAGAGCAGGCGAACCGTGAGCACCGCGCGTGAGTGGGCGAGGGGGTGAGGGGGTGAAGGGGCCTCAGCGTAAGGCGGTATGGGGTAGTGGCGTATACCAGATACCAGATACACTGGTCTATGAGGTGGGGGCTACCTGGGGCTATGCCGTCCATCGCCAGCCGAGCCGCCTTCGTGCTGCCGCGACGCCGAACAGTCGCAGGGTCGCGCGAGGACCGCTAGGAGCGGGGGCTCACCTACCAGCCGCCTCAGGAGCTGCGACGCCTCCTGCCGCTTCGCGCCGGAGCATGGGGTCACTTTACCCCCTCACCCCAAGGCCGCGCTTGCGCAGCCTATCACCCACTCACCCCCTCACAGCCCGGCGCGGGGCTTCCCAATGAGGCTTCCAGACAACGTACAAGCTTACCAGGGCGACTTCGAGGCTGCCATGCGCTGGGCTCTGGCGCAGCCCGACCTCGCGCGGTTCATGCGGGATTGCTACGTTACCGAGGACACCGAGGGGGACGCCCGGCGATTCGCGGCCAGCGAGGAGTTCGCCGAAACGCTGGAGCGGCTGAGGCGGCTGGGACGCGGACCCGGACAGGGGCTTCGCCTGCTGGACTTCGGATGCGGCAGTGGGATAGCCGCCTTCGCCTTCAGCCAGGCCGGATATCAGGTCACCGCCACGGACCTATGCGACGGCACCCTCGCCGGCACCGGAGCCGCGCGGAAGCTCCACGCCGCCTCGGAGGGCCGCCTTCGGGTGCTCGACGGCCCCTGGTCGCGGGAGGCCGACCCCCAGACCTACCACGTCGTCTATTGCCGCCAGGTGCTCCACCACCTCGACTCCCACCTCACCTCGCTGGTGGGCGCGCTGGCCGACTCGCTTACTCCCGGCGGAGTCCTTGCCGCGGTGAGGGAGCAGGTCATCTGGAGCGAGGCGCAGAGGGCGCGTCTGAAGAAGGAGCATCTACTGAACGCGCTGCTTCAGGATGAGGATGGCTTCTACCTGCGGGAGTACCAGTCGGTGCTGCGCGGTGCCGGGCTGCGGCTCGCCCACACGCTCTGGCCTCAGGACTCCGCCATCAACACCTATCCCCTCTCCCTGAAGGAGTCACGTCAGGGTGGGGTCTTGCGGAAGCTGGGGCCGGCCGGGCTGCTGCTGAGCTCCGTCCCGCCGCTGGAGCGGCCGGCACTTCGGTTGTGTACCTACCTGGCCAGGAACCGCCATCCCTGGCACGTCTTCTCCTTCTTCGCGGTGAAGCCGGAAGGGGGTCGGGGCTGATGGCCGACCAGGTATCGCGGTCGGCACAGACCGTCTTCGACGCGCTGCTCCGGTGTCGCGGGGAGGGAATGGCCGGCAAGGCGTGGCGACGGCTGCTCCGGTCAGTCCGCGCCCGCATAGCGAGGCGTGGTGACTCGCTGGTCCTTTACAGGTTCGAGGGCCAGGAACTTCTGCTCCCCCTCTCCCACGACCTTCCCTTCTACCGCCAGGAGTACCCGGCCTACTCAGCGAACCTGGCGCGCCTGGCCGCCGGCCTGCACGCCCGGTGCCCCGAGATGACCTTCGTGGACATCGGCGCCAACGTGGGCGACACGCTGGTCCTGCTCCGAAGCCAGGCCCACTTCCCAGTCCTCTGCGTGGAGGGCTGTGCGCCCTACGCGGAGGTGCTGCGGCGAAACGTCCAGCGCTCCGGCGCCGCGGACGTAGAGGTGGCGGAGGTCTTCGTGAGCGCGGAGACGGGGACGGTGGCCGGCGGCATCGAGGCCAGCGCGGGGACAGCGAGGCTGGTCTCCGGAGCTCCCACCGAGTGCCCCTCCCAGAGCCTTGAGGACGTGCTTCGCGCGCACCCACGCTTCAGCAGCCCTCGAATGGTCAAATTGGACACCGACGGCTTCGACAGCCTGATCCTTCTGGGAGCGAAGGACCTGTTGGCCCGCTGCCTTCCGCTGATCTTCCTGGAGTACGACCCCTACCTCTTCGCCCAGAACGGTGATGACGGGCTCACCCTCTTTCGCGAGCTGAGAGAGGCAGGATACGGCACCGCGCTGGTCTACGACAACCACGGCGACCTTCTGCTGAGTGCGGAGCTCACCAATGAGGCGCTGCTGGAAGACCTGAGGGACTACTACACGGGTAGGTGCTCCCAGCGCTACATGGACCTCTGCCTCTTCCCGGAGCGCGACCGTGACCTCTGGACCGACCTGAGACGCCAGGAGCTGGCCTTCTTCAGGAAGTTGCGGGGTGGGGGCTGACCCAGGCCAGGGTTGCCGCGATACACCCAGCCCAGGAGGAGGACGAGACCCCAGCCCTTTACAGGCACAACCCAAGCCCACGAAGGTGGGCTTGCCTTCCCGGCAGCGGCGTACTTCAGTGCGTCGCGGTCGGGCCTACCCGATGCCCGTTAGATTGCCAATGCTAACCTTCAGTGCGGCGCGACGAGGCGGCACAAGCTGCCCTGAGGCCGGTGCGTCGGCGGTGGGCCTGGTCTTCGCCGTGGCTCTAGGTTGGCTAGCGCTGGTCGTTAAGGGGTGGGCGGCGAGCGGCATGGGTGGGCATATGGCGTCCGCTGGCTTGTCCTAGCTATCGTCCGTCCGGCTGCGGTTCTTGACAGTGGCGCTGGCCGCTGCTATAGTGTAGCGATAAGGGGCACCTGGCTCTCGGGATCTTTTGCGTCACCGACGAGCAGGCAACCTCTTGGTAGTTCATTCTACGGCGGCTTCGGCTGCCATCAGGCCCGCGGAGGTGGAGTAGACATCAAGCAAGATACTCGGGTGAATCTGAACGAGAGGATCCGCGCACGCGAGGTCCGGCTGATCGGCGAAGAAGGCGATCAGCTCGGTATCATGCCTACGCGCGATGCCCTCGAGCTGGCTCGTGATCGAGGTCTCGACCTCGTCGAAGTAGCCCCTAACGCCGCCCCGCCCGTCTGCCGTATCATCGACTACGGTCGGTTCAAGTACGAGCAGAACAAACGGGATCGGGACGCTCAGAAGAAGTCCAAGGTTGTAGAGATGAAGGGCATTCGTCTTCGCCCTCGCATCGACGACCACGACTTCAACTTCCGGCTAAGAAACGCCATCCAGTTCCTGAAGGAAGGCGATAAGGTGAAGATCACCGTGATCTTCCGAAGCCGGGAAATCACCCACCCAGAGTTCGCCCGCGACCTTCTTAATCGCATGGCCGCCGAAACCACGGAGATTGCGAACGTGGAGAAACCGGCCTCGCTGGAAGGGCGAACGATGACCATGATCCTCACTCCGAAGTAACCTCCGAGGGCTGGCGCTCCCCACCACGAGCGCTGAGGTGACCCGTCCTCCTCTGGGCTGCTGCCCGAGGGGAACACACGCGCGGCGTCCTGGGCGCTCTTCAGGCCCAGAGTAGCGTCTGCTCGTGGCAACCACGCCCCTATGGCTCGTGCGTGGAGCTGCCTGGCCGAGTCACCCCCCAACACCAACGCCGGAACAGGGTAACGGGCACCCTCTCCGACGCAACCTTAGCGGCCTGCTCTGTGGTATGCCGTCGGCCCCCGTCGCTTCTCCGCGGCCCGCCGAGGCTACGCCCCAGAGGTCCAGGCAAGCACAGGAAGGACCAACCCATGGCTAAGGGACCCAAGATGAAGACCCGGAAGGCAGCCGCGAAGCTTTTCAAGCT
>DASXUI010000359.1:0-18152 GCA_036504955.1 Armatimonadota bacterium | reverse complement strand
CAGGAACTCCCGGGAGAGCAGGCGGGCGCCGTAGTTCATCATCACGATCTCGTGGAAGAAGCCCGCCACCTTGTAGGGCGCCTTCTCGTACCGGACGAAGGCCTCCTCAAGGTCGCTCAGGTTGTTGGGCCGCAGCGCCGCAACCCTCAGCTTGCCGGCTCGGTCCAGCGCCTCCGCCAAGTCGGGCCACATCCCACGGAGTGCCTGGGTGATGAGCGTGGTGCCGTGGTAGTTGCCCTGCAGACCACCCTCATCGTTGCCCAGCACGAGCACCACGGGTGTCCTGTCCGCGTAGGGCAGCGGAACTGAGTCCTCCTGAGACCGGGTGAAGCGCGCCAGGCACATCTTGAGCGCCGCTTCCGCGGCCAGGCTTCCTGTCTCCAGGTTCAGGACCCGGTTCATTACGCCAGGGTCGCGGGAATCCAGCACCTCGTCCAGAGCCTTGGCGTCGCCCGCCGGTACGTCGTTGGCGACACGAACCAGCTCCTCCTCGAGCAGCCGGGTGATGTGCCCGCGCGTGTTGTTGTGCGTGGCGTTGGCGATGCCCAAGGACCGGGCAGCCTCCAGAAGCCGATACCCAGGGAAGGAGTGGCCGAGCGGCAAATGGTAGTGCTCGCTCTTGCTGGTAAGGCACAGTCGCCCGCCCTCGGTGACGCGCAAATACCCTAGCCCGGATACCGGTGCCTGCTGGGTCTGGCTCGCCGCGTTGAAGGCGGCCGTCGAGGCCCCCTTGGCGGTCGCCTCCCCCGTGTTCACGCAGACTGCCTCGCCCACACGCGGCAACAGCGATACCAGCCGGCGGTTGAGAGCATCCGGGTAGAGGTCGACGCGCTGGGAGGCCCGATGGGTCAGCTCGTCCAGGCTCTCACCCGAGAGAGCAGCCCGCGCCCGGCAGACGGCGCCCACGTAGCGTTCCCCAACGAGGTCAGCCAGGGAGGCGGATACGGGGGTGAACTGAGTGGGCAGCAAGGCC
The DNA here is from genome assembly GCA_036504955.1 of Armatimonadota bacterium. Taxonomy (GTDB): domain Bacteria; phylum Armatimonadota; class DTGP01; order DTGP01; family DASXUI01; genus DASXUI01. Next base: position 17,179 of record DASXUI010000359.1, on the reverse strand, counting down.
ATGGCAGGCGGCTCCTCCGAAGGGCAGCGTGATGCTTACGTTCGGACAGTTCACCCCGCCTGGGGTGCCTCCCTCCCAGGACCGTGGCGCGCGGCACCCAAGTCATAACCGGGGCGCGGTGACGGCATGGGGACTCCAGTGTGAGCAACTGTAGACCCGGGGTTAGGCTGTAGGCCTTGCCCGCGACGGCGGCGAACGCTTGACAGGCGGTTCCGGCCCAGCCCGGGGGCCGGTCCAACCCAGCCGGGTGCCAGCGCTCCTTCGCTTTGGCAGCTAGCTGAAGGACAGGCCCGCGGCCTTGGCGACGCCGCGAACGTGGTCAGCGGCGTCGGAGTACTCGGCCTCGGTGCTGAGGTGCTCCAGCATGAGGGGAACGTCGGGGAGCGAGCTGAGGCAGGTGAGGAAGGAGCGGTAGTCAAGGCCGCCCAGGCCTGGGCGGACCTCGTCGATGTGGGTGGTCATCTTGCCGGCCAGCAGCACATCCTTCCCGTGGCAACTCCGGATGTGGGGGCCCAGCTTCTCGAAGCACTCGCGAATGAGGTCGCCGTTCCGGAAGTAGCGCTGGGGGCTGCAGACCAGATTGCAGGGGTCCAGGTGCACGGCAAAGTGCTCGCGATCGATGGCGCGCAGGAGGCGGACGTAGCTGTCCGGGGAGTCAGGGTAGGCCCAGGGCATCGTCTCGAGCGTGTAGTAGGTCCGTGTCGGCTTCACCGCGTCGATGATGACTCGCACACTCTCCACGATGAGGTCGAAGGTGTCGTCCGTAAGGTTGATGGGGTCGGGGCCATCCCATTGGCTTCCGCGAGACCCCGCGATGTTGACGCAGCAGCGAGCCCCCAGGCGGTCGGCCAGATGGAGCTGCTTCTGGCAGTTGAGTAGAGCAGCCCTGCGGGTGCCCTCATCGGGGCTGAGGGGGTTGCTCCAGGCGCCCACCTCGGAGATGACGATGCCCGCCGCCTCGGCCGCGTGGACGTACCCACGCACGGCCTCGTCATCAGCGTCGGGCCCCAGAGGCGAGTAGGCGGCCGTGTAGCCGTGACGCCGAAGGGACGCCACCCACGCGTCGGGGCTGCTCTGATCGCCGAAGACAGGACCGCCCAGCCTCATCCGTACTTCCCTTCCTCCGCGCCCCGCGCCCGCTCCGCCCGGTCCCCGCGAAAGCGATCCAGGTCCTCAGGCCGCACGCGCCAACGCGCCCCCAGCTTGACGCCCGCCAGCAGTCCCGACCTCAGCCAGTCCTGTACGCGCCGCTCAGGCACCCCCAACTCGCAAGCAACCTCTTTCGGGGTCAACAGCATCGTCAGCCATCCCTAGTCACCAAGGACTCCACCCCACAGTATCGGGCGGTCAGGGCGCCTTCCAGAGGCCGTATGGCAGTAAAGAACAAGCGTAACCTGAGGCAATGGCAGGGCCGCGCGTTGTCAGGTACCGCCCTGGCCGAAGGCGCGGGCAACGAGGGGCCCACAGTGGGCCCACTCCCTACGAAGAAGGAAGGCGCGCCATTCGGCGCTTGACCGAGTCTCCAGTACACAAAGCCCCGCCGCGGCGAACGCTGCCTCGACCTCCGCCTGGCGATGGTCCACAACACCGGCCACCAGCGCGAGACCCCGCGGAGCCAGGCGTGCCCGCAGCTCGCCGCACCCCGCGATGATGGGATCGGCTACGATGTTCGCCATCACCAGGTCAAAGGGGGGGCCGGGCGGCAAGTCCTCGATGCTTGCCTGCAGAACCGTGCAGCGAGACGCGAACCCCGACGCCTCCAGGTTGCCGGCCGCCACGCTCACGGCCACAGGGTCGAGGTCGATAGCTACCACGTGGCTCGCGCCCACGAGGCAAGCGGCAAGGGAGAGGATGCCGCTCCCGGTACCCCAGTCCAGCGCCCTCTCCAGTGGCGCGTCGAGACCGTCCAGGATCTCCAAGCACATCCGGGTGGAGGGATGCAGGCCCGTACCGAAGGCCATGCCGGGGTCGATCCCAAGGATCCGGTCACCGGGACGGACGTCCCAGGCCTCCCAGGTCGGCTTCACCACGAAGTGCTCGCCAACCCTCAGCGGCTTGTAGAAGGCCTTCCAGGCGTCCGCCCACTCCTCGTCCTCTACCAGACGAAGTGTGATCCCCTCCTCCACCTCGATGCCCATCGCTCTGAGCGCGGCAAGCCGCTCCCGCAGCAGGTTGAGCGCGGGCTCCACCGTGTCGGTGACGGGCAGGTATCCGAAGAAAGTGCACGGAGCGGCGAGCTCCTCGGGGCTTAGCTTACGGTCGATCGCGAAGGGGTCGCTGGAGGTGGCCGATGGATCCTGTATCTCCACCCCGGCACAGCCGGCCGCCAGTAGGGCGGCGGAGACGGGCTCCACGGATTCGGGGGGAGCAACTACTGAGACACGGGTCCAGCGCATGGGCACCTCAGGGTGGGTTGGCGGATGTACGCAACCCTACTTCGGCGTGCCGCGCTACGCTCCCTCGGCGGAGGTGCCCACGATGCGAGGATCCCCAGCCCTCCATACTAGGAGGAAGGGAGGGTCGAGGGAGCGCCCACGCCGGTCCTTATCGACCAGCACCCACGGCCGCGTGGTGTCCTCCATGTTGGGAGCCGACACCACACCGCTCTCCCCCGTGCTCAGCAGCACCCGCGTACCCACGGGGTAGACGCCGATGAGCTTCACCAGCGCAAGAACCGGCTCTGAGTCAAACAGCACGTCGCGATGGCTATAGATCTCCCTCAGTGCCAACCTTGGGGGAACGCCGATGCTGTAGACCCTACGGGCCGACATGGCATCAAAGGAGTCGACGACACCCGCGATTCGCGCGAACCTGTGGATTCCGTCGCCCTTGAGCCCTTGCTGGTATCCCGAACCGTCGAGCCGCTCGTGGTGTTGGTACACAACCTGCCGGACCGCCTCCGGGCACCGATCCCAACCCGATAGTACTTCCAGGCCGAGGCTCGGGTGGGTTTTGATGCAGTCGTACTCCCTTTTGGTCAGAGCGCCAGGCTTGGTGAGGATCTCTTCGGGGATCCCCTGCTTGCCCACGTCATGCAGCAGGCCCGCCAGGGAAGCGAGCCGCTGCTCCTCCTCGGAGAGGCCCAGGATCGAGGTGAGAGCGGCCATCAGCACGGCCACATCGGTAGAGTGCTCTACGGTGTAGTCGTCACAGCGCAGCAGGTAGGTCAGAGCAGTGTGAGCCTGGGGGTCTGAGGCCACTTCGCAGGCCAGCTTCCCCGTGGCATCCTCAATTGCTCCCATATCCGGCAAAGCGCCCTCCTGAACGCGGCGGAACAGGCTCTTGGCCGTGGAGACCAGGGCCTCACGCGTCTCGATGGCCTGGCGCAAGCGGCTTGAGAACTCGCGGTGGGGCCCATCCTCCGGGCCGAAGCCCGCCCGGGCGGCATCGGAGGCGGTCACAGTCTGTCGCGGATACATGCTTGGCATCTCAACGGAGTACCCGGCGTCCTTGAGGCGGCGCAGCTGAAGGGCTGTATCGATTCGTTGACCCGCCGCCATGAGAAGCACGGGCCCGGTCCCTCCCCTGCAGTCGCCGTAGAGGGCCTCATCCAGCACATCCCCAATCCTTAGAACGCGCCTAGATGGTCGACTGTCCCGGCCCATGCACCATGCCTCGCGGACTATGCCCTACTTTGCGAACTCCGTGACCCGCTTCGCTGCCCCCGCACAACCCGTGCGCCCAGGGGCGATGGTGCCGCTCACTCAAACCCCGTCCGCGCCGCCAGGCCTCAGCTTGGTGACCGGACAGATGCTTTCGCGCGCGGACGCCAACTCCAGTGGGCGTCCGCGCGTGCACCAGCAATTGGTTAAGCCACAGAAACCGCCGCCATCACCCAGGCACCGGGGCTACTGCCGCGCCGCGGGGCATCCCCAGCTGAGTCAAAGGCCCGTGACGGATGGGGTGAATCGGGGGAGGCAGCCAGGGATGGCGCCCAGTCCAGTGAACGGCAGAAGCTCTGTGTTTGGCATTCCGATGCACGGATTGCAGCCTGGCGCCGCCAGCCTCCAATAGGGGTTTCGACCGGTAGTGGCAAGCTCTGTACCAGCACCCCGTACGCGATCCGCCGCGCACACCCGTACAGTGCTCGGGGAAGGGCCTCAGAAACGGGGGGATCGCGCCGGGAGCCCGGAACCACGACGTAGCTGAAGCTCGGCCAGTGGGTGGAGCGTGGTCTTGGGGGAGCGGACCGGCTAGCCGGCCTCCGCGGTGGTGCCAACGATCCGGCAGGTGCTCTGCCTCCAGTCAGCCAGAAAGGGGATATCAAGTGCTCGGCCGCGCCGGTCACGGTCCACCAGCACGGTTGGCTGCGTCGTGTCCGTCGAGTTGGGCGCCGCGACCACGCCGCTGTCTCCGGAGGCAAGCAGGACACGGGTGCCCACCGGATACACGCCGATCAGCTTGATAAGGGCATGGACGCACTCGCTGTCGAAGAGGGTCTCCCGATGCCCGTACAGCTCCTTGAGTGCCAATCTGGGAGGAACCCCAACACTATAGACCCGCCGCGCGGTCATCGCGTCGAAGGAGTCGGCCACCGCGGCAAGCTTGGAGTACGTGTCGATCTGGTCCCCGGCGAGCCCATCGGGGTACCCAGACCCATCGAGGCGCTCGTGGTGCCGCACCGCGGTCTCCCTCACGGCTTGGGGGCAGTCCTTCCAGTCCCCTAGGATCTCCAGCGCCTGGGTCGGGTGCTTCTTGACGCACTCGTACTCTCCGCTAGTCAGGCGGTCTGGCTTGTTGAGGATGTGTTCCGGCACCCGCTGCTTCCCAACGTCGTGCATCAGCCCAGCCATCGAGACGAGCGGAAGATCGGACTGCGGGAGGCCGAGGACCCTGCCGGTGGCGACCATCAGCACAGCAACGTCGGCGGAGTGCTCCACGGTGTAGTCGTTGCACCTGAGCAGGTACGCCAAGGCCGCGTGCGCCTGCGGATCGGAGGCGACGCCACTCGCCAACTGATCACTGGCAGCTTGGAGAAGCCCGATGTCGGGCACGGCTCCGTCCCGAATCCGGTGCATCAGCTTGTTGACAGCGCCTACCAGACCCTTGCGAGTCTCCACTGCTTGCTGGATTCTGCGCGAGAAGTCGTGGTGAGCCCCACCGGACGTCGAGGCCCCAGTAGTTGATCGAGACGAGGCATCCTCGCGCCGGGGCATCTCGACGGCAAAGCCGGCCTCTTGCAGGCGCCGAAGTTGGTGGGGCGTCTCGATCCGTTGCCCCTCTGCCATCAGGAGAACCGAGCTTCGGTTGTCATCGGCCAGTCCGTAAAGTGCCTCGTCGAGCGTATCACCGATTCGGAGCACCTTACCGGCCGAGCGCACCTGAACGCCGCTCACTTTGCCCCCTTGCCACAAGGCCGCGGATCCGTGATCCCCCGCGCGGCGAGCTTTGAGGCTCCCGACAGCGAGGCGATGCAGGCGTCAGGACGACCACCCGTGGTCTACGAGACCCCCGCCTTAGCCGTGCAGGCTTGGGCGCCGGGCCGTCAGTAGATGGCTGGGGCAGAACCATGAGCCGGAGTCACGCCCCCAGGGGAGGTATCGACCAGGGGTACAACGACCTTGAGGGCTGTTCGCGAGGGAACTATGTCCTGGAACGGACGACACTACGCTAACTTGAACGGGACATGGGACAGAGGAGCAGCGGCGGGGCCGTCATGCGTGGCGGTCGGGTTGGTCTGGCAGTCCGCCTTGGGCAGCGGCATCGGAGTGGGGGGCAGATCCGTAGGGCCACGGGGGCGTGGCCGGCCAGCCTAGGAGTCGCCGGCAGGGGGACAAAAGAGGTCTCGGACAGCCTTCCGAGACTCCAGGCGTCGGGCCCGCTCCTCAGCGCAGAGGGCCCGGCACTTGGGGCAAGTACCCTCATGGCTGTGGGCGGCGGAGTTCACCATCCAGGCAAGTTCGGCCCGCCCTTCAGGGGTGTCCGGACTGTCGTAGACCAGCCGCACGTCTCCGCAGGGCGACAGGTACTCCTGGTGATACCACTCCATGCGATCTCTCTCCAAGAGGCGGCCGACTGAGGGCTTCTGGCGCCGCCCGGCGCGGGCCAACCGACCCCGCGCCCGCCAACGGACGGCTTAGCCTTGGTTAGCCTCAACCCCCTTGGCTGGCTGGAGGGACCCCACTCGCCGAGCGGCGCGTGGGCAAGCTACAAGCCGGGGTGGCGGCACCATGACCTCCAGTATAGCCGGGCGGATGGTACGCCTGCAAAGTGCCTGCCTCAGGTTGACACTGCTCCAAGCTAGCCGTTACGCTCTGATATACGACTCTCGCAGTCAGTATTGTCGCCTATCGCCGGAGCCACACCGGTGCCGTCACCTCCGTCTCTTGGAGGCCCGCGCGCTTACCACTATCCACGCGCACGGGAGAGGAGAATGCCCGTGAAGTTCGCTACCAAGGCCATCCGAGCTGGCCAGGACCCTGACCCCGGCTACTGCCCCGCCGTTCAGCCCATCTATCAGGCCTCCACCTACGTGCAGTCCGGGTTCAACGAGCACAAGGGGTTCGATTACTCGCGTACCGGCAACCCCAACCGCGCCAGCCTGGAGACCTGTCTGGCTAGCCTCGAGGGCGCGAAGTACGGGGTCGCCTTCGGATCGGGCCTAGCCGCCGTCGACGGCGTGGCATCCCTGGCAAAGCCCGGAGACCACATCCTTGGCATCGAGGGCCTCTATGGAGGTACCTACCGCCTCTTCGACCAGGTCCTTCCCCGGCGAGGCGTTGAGGTTAGCTTCGCCCCCTCGGATCCGGAGAGCTTCGCCAAGCATCTGCGCGCGAACACCGTGGGCGTGTGGCTCGAGAGCCCCACGAACCCCCTACTTAACCTCGTCGACCTGAAGGCGATGGTGGCTTTGGTCCGGGACAGGGCGCCCCAGGCCTGGATGTGCGTGGACAACACCTTCGCGACCCCGTACCTGCAGCAGCCCCTCGAGCTTGGAGTCGATATCTCGCTGCACAGCACCACCAAGTACGTCGGCGGACACAGCGACGTGGTGGGCGGCGCGGTCCTTACGTCTCGGGACGACCTCCATGAGTGGATCCGGTTCTACCAGAACGCCGTGGGCGCGGTTCCGGGACCCTTCGACTGCTGGCTGGCCCTCCGCGGACTGCGGACCCTCGCCGTGCGGATGGAAGCCCACGTCCAGCGCGCGCAGGCCATTGCGCGCTTCCTCGAGAGCCATCCGAGCGTTGAGAGGGTTCACTACCCCGGTCTGGAGAGCCATCCCCATCACGCGCTGGCGCAGCGCCAGATGAGGGGCCCAGGAGGGATCATCTCCTTCAGCGTCAAGGGCGGCCTGGAAAAGGCGCGCGCCGTCGCGACCTCGACCAAGGTGTTTCTCCTGGCCGAGAGCCTGGGGGCGGTTGAGTCGCTGATCTGCCACCCCTTCAGTATGACCCATCACGCAGTGCCCGCCGATGTGAAGCTGGCGACGGGCATCGGCGAGGGCTTGCTGCGGCTCTCCATCGGTCTGGAGGACCCGGACGACCTGGTCGCCGATCTCGACCAAGCCCTGGGAGCCTAGCCCCACGGCGGCCCAGTAAGCTGATGGCACCCAGCCTGCATCCGCGTGAACCTGTGGATGCAGGCTGGGGTGGCCCCCGGTTGCTGTTCCCCGTTCCGAGCCGCCCTCTCCGTCTCTGCCCGCCGGCCTCAGGCATGCTCCCTCTCACGCTTGCCAAGAGCAGCTCAGCACTCCCGACCACCCACTGGCCGGCATGCCGGAGCCGGGAGGACCGTAGCGGGGGCGAGTAGCTGGGCATAGCGAGCACTCTATCGTCTTGTTCTAGTAACCGCTGCCGTCGTGCCAGCTGGTTGTCTGGGCAAGGGGCCCATGATATACTGACATATGTTCCCGCGGCTGTCGGCCCCCCTGCTTGCCGCCCTCATCGCGCTCCTGCTGGCCGCGTCCGCTTGGGCAGACCCGGTGACCGATGGGCTGCGCGCCGCCAAGGGCCTCGCACGCGAGGGACAGCCGGCGGAAGCCTGGAAGGTCGTCTCCTCCCTCTCCCCACTCCAGGAGGAGGACGTCCCAGCGCTCCGGGAGCTGGCGACAGCCCTGGAGGCTCTCGAGGCCTACCCTGAGTCCTTGGACGTGCTTGCCCGCGCCCTGCGCGCCTCGCCCACGGATGAAGGCGCCCGGCACGACGCGGAAGCGCAGCTCCAGCGTCACGGGCCGCCCCTTTGGTTAAGCAAGCAAACCGTTCAGTTTCTGCCTATAGCCGTTCATGTGCTAGCTTCGTCACCGGACGGTCCGGAGTCACTTTCCTGGATCGACTGCGCGCCCTACGTGAGCCAGGCCGTCTACGCCGAGCCCCGCACCGGCAAGACGATGGCCTGGAGCCGATGCCTGTACTCCCAGGAATCAGAACGCTGGCAGCTCCGGTTCGCCGTCCACTGTGAGACATCCGAGGACTCGCCGCTGGCGGAGAAGACGGGGCTGCTGCTGGCAAGGCTGAGGGGCCTCGCGCGCCAGAGGCTTGGGGTGGATCGTCCCTTGCTTGGCGACGGCGACCTTCAGGTATGGCTCTGCCCCTGGGGCGCCGCGGGAGGCGAGCACTGGCGCAACAACCTGTTCTTCTATGACGTGCGCAAGGCCCGGGCCCCGGCTGAGTGGGTGCGGGAGATCGCTCACGAGTTCGGCCACGCCATGCTGCCGAGCCCCGGCGGCTACCGCGAGCCGGAGAGCTGGTCCAATGGCCCCCTGGGCGAGAGGCTCTTTCTGCGCTGGCTCTCGGAAGCGGCGGCGCCGCCACGTCCGGCCCCCCCTGTCTGGAGCCCCGCACCGGACTTCGCGGCATACCAGACCCAGAAGCTGAAGCCGCTTCGCGAGCGCTTCCTGATGCAGGCCCCGGCAAAGCAGCAGCTTGCGGTCGACCAGGCCCAGGCGATGGACTCCTTCCTGGCCCTCGCGCTCACGGTCGAGGAGACCTACGGCCCCCGGCTGCTGTCGGAGGCGCTGGCCGGGATGGCTGGGTCCGCTCCCGCTGACTTCTGGGTGTCCCTCGCGGCGAAACTGGCGACTCCGGAGAAGCTATCGGTCCGCGCGGAGGGCGGCTTCCCGGTCCTCAGCTCGCGACACGAGGCAATCCGCCTTCTGCAGGGAGGAGGCCCCGAGGAACCCGCGAAGCGAGGTTACCGGGTGACCGGGTTGCCTGGTGGCAAAGGTCAGTCCCGCCTGGCTGCCGAGGGGGAGTGGGTGGAACTCGGCCCGGGCTGGAACTGGGTGGACGTCCTGACGCCGCCGGTTGGCGCGACTATGGTAAGCATTGAGCGGCGAAGATCGAGGGTGCCCTAGGGCCGGGAAGCCGGTCCCGTTCGCACTCCACTAGGAGGAGTAAGATGAACACACGCTTCAAGCTGATGCGTATCGTCCGCACAAGCTCCTCGGAGATCTTCGTCATTTGGGAGGACGACGAGCGGATCGGCCAGCTCGACGTTCACTACGCCGGGGATACGATCCACGCTACGCTGATACTGGAGGCGGACCTGTCGGTGACCTCGGAGGAGGAGCTCCTGAGCCAGGTGGACCAGGACGTCGTCTCCTCCTATCTGCCCATCTTCAATCGGGGCAACCTTCTCGTCACCGTCTACCGGGGTGAGGAGATCAGCACCTACACCGATGCGCAGGGCCAGTTGGACGACGACGAGGAGGACGAGTCCTAGTCACGCCGCCGCGGCCCTCGCAGCAGGCCGGTCGGCCTCGCCGCCCCACGCTCGGTACCCCGTCGGCTGACCCAGCCGGCCCTCTGTGGAGTACGCCATGATCACGCCATCGTTGGATGCCTTCCGAGAGAGAGCTAGCGCCTACAACCTCATCCCGGTGGTACGAGAGATCCTGGCTGACCTCGAAACACCGGCCTCTGCCTTCATCAAGGTGGCGCGAGGAACCGAATCCTTCCTTCTCGAGAGCGTCGAGGGCGGAGAGAGGATCGCCCGGTACTCCTTCATGGGGTCGGAGCCCATGGTTACGCTCAAGGTCCAGGGCCGAAGGGCACGGATCGTTGAGTCGGGCAAGCCTCGCGACGTGGAACTGGGGGAGGGTGAGGACGGCCTGCTGCTTCTGAAGCAGCTTCTCGAGCAGTACCGGTGGGGCGGGGGCGAGACTCTTCCTCCCTTCGCGGGAGGGGCGGTGGGGTTCCTGGCGTACGACGCCGTGCGCGACTTCGAGCGCCTGCCGGACACCTCGGAAGATGACCGCCACCTGCCGACCTACCAGTTCATGCTGACGCAGTGGCTGCTGATCTTTGACCACGTGAAGCACCGGATCAGGGTTGTGTGCAACGCGGTCGTCGACGGTGACCCGGACGCGGCCTACGGCGCCGCGGTGGCGAAGATAGAGGAGCTCGTCCACCTCCTTCGGTCTCCCCTACCCCGCATGCAGGGCGCCGCGAACGGCCGGCAGATCGAGCTCGAGTCCAACTTCCGAAAGGAGAAGTTCGAGGACGCCGTGCGCGCGGCCAAGGAGTACATCGCCGCGGGCGACATCTTCCAAGTCGTGCTCAGCCAGCGTTTCACCGCCAACTACACGGCGGAGCCCTTCAGCATCTACCGGGCCTTGCGCTCGATCAACCCCTCGCCTTACATGTTCTACCTCTCCTTTGGAGACCTGAAGCTCATCGGCTCCTCGCCGGAGATCCTGGTTACGGAACACCAGGGCAGAGTCACTCTGCGACCGATCGCCGGTACGACGCACAGGGGCGAGTCCGAGGAGGAAGACCAGGCTCTCGAACGGGCCCTGCTGGCCGACGAGAAAGAGTGCGCTGAGCATATCATGCTGGTGGATCTGGGCCGGAACGACATTGGCCGCGTCTGCGAGTACGGATCCGTGAAGGTCGATCAGCTCAAGGTCATCGAGCGCTACTCTCACGTGATGCACATTGTGTCCAACGTTGTGGGTAAGCTTGCGAAGGGGAAGGACCAGTACGACCTGCTGCGGGCCTGCTTCCCCGCCGGCACCCTCTCCGGGGCGCCCAAGATCCGCGCGATGGAGATCATCGAGGAGCTGGAGCCAACCAAGCGTGGTCCCTACGGAGGGGCAGTGGGGTACTTCAGCTACTCCGGCAGCATGGACTGCTGCATCATTCTGCGGACGCTAGTGCTCAAGGGCAACACTGCTTACCTCCAGGTGGGCGCCGGCCTGGTCGCCGACAGCGTGCCGGAGAAGGAGTACCAGGAGACCGTGTTCAAGGGCCGGGCCCTGGTGAAGGCCCTCGAGCTGGCCGAAGGGGGCCTGGAATGACGCTGGTGATCGACAACTACGACTCCTTCACCTACAACCTGGTGCAATATCTGGGGGTGCTGGGCGAGGAGGTGGAGGTGTACCGCAACGACGCTCTCTCCGTGGAGCAGGTTCTGGAGCGGAAGCCCGCCCATCTGGTGGTTTCGCCCGGCCCTTGCACCCCCAAGGAGGCGGGCATATCCGTGTCGCTGATCCAGGCGGCTGCTGGAAAGGTGCCGGTTCTTGGCGTTTGCCTGGGGCACCAGTCCATCGGCGAAGCCTTTGGGGGGCACGTGATCCGGGCGCCACGGCTCATGCACGGCAAGACCTCTCCCGTCCGGCACCAGGGCACGGGCGTTTTTGAGGGCCTCCCTAGCCCTCTTCAGGCCGCGCGCTACCATTCTCTGATCATCGAGCGCGAGACAATGCCGAAGTGCCTGGAGGTCACCGCCGACACCGAGGAGGGCGAGGTGATGGCGGTCCGCCACCGGGAGCTTCCGGTCGTGGGCCTCCAGTTCCATCCGGAGTCCGTCGTCACCCAGGGTGGAATGGATCTGCTCCGCAACTTCCTGAAGCTGCGGGGCATGCCCTCATAGCCCCGCTCCAGTCCCGCACGCGGTGATACCGATTCGGGGCGAGCCCCAGACACTTGGCCCGCCTTCACGCGACAGAGCCCCATACCATTGAACAGCGCGCGCTGTGTAGGAGCCTTCTTCTCCGCCTACTCCGCGCCAGTCAGGGGATACGCCATGACACTAACCCAGGGCACCGAGGTCCAGGAGGCCGTCGCGCCGGCGACGCTCGATGCCATGGCCGAGGCCCTCTCCTCGCTAGAGGAATCGCTTCGGTGGCTGGAGGACGCGTGCCAGGTGCTCGACCACCTCAGCGGCACCCAACGCACCCGGAAGCCGGACCCACCGCCGTCGGAGGATAGCCTGTGATCAGATCCGCCATCGACTCTGTTGTTTCCGGAAAGGACCTGAGTCGCTCTGAAGCCGCGGAGGCACTGCGCGTCATCATGACCGGGGGTGCCACCCCTGCCCAGACAGCCGCCCTCATCGTGGGGCTGCGGATGAAGGGCGAGACGGTAGATGAGCTCACCGGCTTCGTGGAAGTGATGCGTGAGCACGTCACGCGGGTGAGGTGCTCCGCGAAGGATGTGCTGGACACCTGCGGAACGGGCGGCGACGGGCTCCGAACCTTCAACGTATCCACCTGTGCAGCCTTCATCGCGGCGGGGGCTGGCATCAAGGTGGCCAAACACGGCAACCGCGCCATGTCCAGTAGCTGCGGAAGCGCCGACGTGCTGGAGGCCTTGGGAGTGGCCATCACCGTCTCGGCGAAGCAGGCTGAGACGCTTCTGGATGAAGTCGGCCTCGCCTTCCTATTCGTGCAGGCCTTCCACCCATCCGCCCGTTACGTTGCTCCCATCCGCCGAGAGATCGGCACTCGGACCCTCTTCAACCTGATCGGCCCCCTCACCAACCCTGCCTTCGCCAACCGGCAGGTTCTGGGCGTGCCCAAGCCGGAGCTCACGGAGACCGTGGGGCGCATCTGCGCCAACTTGGGCATGGAGCACGTCTGGGTCGTGTGTGGCCACCCGGGAATGGATGAGCTGTCAACGCTGGGACCGAACACTGTCTGCGAGGTGAGGCAGGGGAGCCTGCGGCGCTTCACGCTCGACCCCCAGAGCCTGGGTCTTGAGCGGCCGCCGCAGCCGGCCATCACCGGCGGCACCATCGAAGAGAACGCGCAGACGCTGAAGAACGTACTCTCGGGAGAGCCCGGACCCAAGCGGGACATCGTGCTGCTCAACGCTGCCGCCGCGCTGGTAGTCGGCGGCTTGGCCGAGGACCTACCCGAGGGCCTGGCGAAGGCGGCGCGAGTGCTCGACAGAGGAGCTGCCATGGCCTGCCTGGAAACCCTGGCCGCCCGGAACCGCCCCGCATGACCCTGACCGGCACGATTCTGGATACCATCGCCGCCCACAAGCGCGAGGAGGTGCTCGAGGCCAAGTCGGTCACGCATACGGACGAGCTTCGTTCGCAGTGCCGGGACCTGCCGCCCACAAGGGGCTTCGAGCAGGCGCTCAGGGCCGCCCCGCGCCTGGCGTTGATCGCGGAGGTGAAGAAGGCTTCACCGACGCGCGGGCTGCTGCGCGATCCCTTTGACCCCGCCGAGATCGCGGGGCTCTACGCGGAGGGCGGAGCGACGGCGCTCTCCGTGCTGACGGATGAGCGCTTCTTTCAGGGGTCCCCGGGTTTCCTGAGGCAGGCCAGGGAGGCCTGCCCTCTGCCTGTCCTTCGCAAGGACTTCACTCTGGAAGAGTACCAGGTCTACCAGAGCCGAGCTCTGGGCGCGGACGCGATCCTGCTGATCGCCGCTCTGCTCTCCGGCCAGCAGATGGCGGACCTCCTAGGACTGGCCAGGGAGCTTGACCTGGACACTCTGGTTGAGGTACACACGCAGGAGGAAGCCGGCGACGTGCCCGCGGCCGCCACCCTGGTGGGCGTGAACAACCGCGACCTCAAGGCCTTCACCGTGGACCTGGCCGTGACGGAGGCCCTGGCGCCGGTGGTACTCAGCGGGCGTCCGGACCGCCTCCTGGTCAGCGAGAGCGGCATCCACACGCGCGCGGACGTACTGAGGGTCAGCCGCGCGGGAGCGGGAGCTGTGCTGGTTGGGGAGTCGCTGATGCGGCACCTGGATCCGGCCGCGAAGGTGCGCGAGCTCTTGGGGACGCGGGACGGTGGGGAGGAGTAGCCGTGGTTCGGGTGAAGGTGTGCGGGATCACTCGCCTCGAGGACGCTCGCGCGGCGGCCGACGCCGGCGCGGACGCCTTGGGCTTCATCTTCGCGCCTAGCCCCCGCCAGGTTGACCCGGAGTTGGTGCGCCGGATCTGCGAGGAGCTCCCCCCCTTCGTTGACCGCGTGGGAGTGTTCGTGGACGCTCACAAGACGCCGGAGCTTCTCGAGGAGTGCGCGCCCTTTCTTACTGCCTTCCAGTTCCACGGGAACGAGCCCCTGGAGTGGCTGGCCGAGTGCCGTCTGCGGCACCGGATTCGCGTCCTGAGAGTGCGGAACGCTGAGGACCTTCTGCCGGGTGAACTGGGCCCTGGACTCGCGGCCTGGGAGGCCGTGTCGGAGGCGATCCTGCTGGATGCCCGGTCAGAGCGGGGGCTGGGAGGCACGGGCGAGAGTTTTGACTGGCACAGCCTCCGCCAAGCGACCTTCCGGAAACCGGTCATCCTGGCGGGCGGCCTCGGCCCGGAGAACGTCCGAGAGGCGCTTCAGGCTGTCCGCCCCTACGGAGTAGACGCCTCAAGCTCACTCGAAACGTCACCGGGAAGGAAGGACGCTCACGAGGTCAAGGCCTTCATCCAGGCCGTCCGTGATGCTGAGTCAGCCTTTCACTGGTAACCACCTTGCCCGAGCCGCACGCCGCTTTCTTAGTGGGCGCCGCCTCTGGCGTTCATCAGTAGTTCGCGGCCAAGGGAAATGCGGCGCCTCGAGCTACGCCTGTCGCTGCAGCGCGGCAGGCCCAGGCCCACCGCGGCCGCCCCGTTGCACCGCTCTGCCATCGCGCTGGTCACGCGAGAGACCCGGATGGCGCCCTCCCACCCGGAGGGTCTGGCCGGGCGGCTCCATAGCGCCCAGGCCCCAACCGTGAGCCTGTGGTCTCGCTGAGCCCCGGTCGGCTGTGCATCCGCCGTCGTGGCGTGGCCGCGGGCATCTCTTGCAGGGACGATCGAGTGCAACATTGGTCTCCGGATTGAGAGCCCTCTCTCCCGCCGACCTCGATCTCGACCATCCCCGCGCACAGGAGGCAGAGTGGCATGTTGACTCCCAGCGATTCCTTGGGGCATTTCGGCCCCTTCGGGGGGCGCTTCGTCCCCGAAACTCTGATTCCGGTTCTGGACGAGCTGGCGACCGCCTATGAGGCAGCCCGGCAGGAGCCGGCCTTCCACGAGCGGCTGGGGTACTACCTGCGGCAGTACATTGGCCGCCCCACTCCACTCTATCTCGCGGAGAGGCTGACCAAGCACCTTGGTGGCGCCCGTATCTACCTGAAGCGTGAGGACCTGTGCCACACGGGCTCTCACAAGATGAACAACTGCATGGGGCAGATCCTGCTCGCCGAGCGGATGCGGAAGCCCAGGGTCATCGCCGAGACGGGAGCCGGCCAGCACGGCGTCGCCACCGCGACAGCCTGCGCCCTCTTCGGCCTCCAGTGCGAGGTCTATATGGGGGCTGAGGACGTTCGGCGGCAGTCGCTCAACGTCTTCCGCATGCGCCTCCTGGGCGCCAAGGTCCACTCCGTTGAGGCCGGGTCCCGCACGCTCAAGGACGCCATAAACGAGGCGTTTCGTGACTGGGTCACCAATGTACAAGACACCTTCTACCTCTTTGGGACCGTGGCCGGTCCGCACCCCTATCCCACGATGGTCCGCGACTTCCAGGCCGTGATCGGCCGCGAGATCAGAGCTCAGATTCTGGAGGCCGAGAATCGTCTGCCGGACATGGTGATCGCCTGCGTCGGCGGCGGCAGCAACTCCATGGGCGCCTTCCACGCCTTCATCCCCGATACGGAGGTCAGCCTGGTCGGCGCCGAGGCCGCGGGCGAGGGCCTCGAGAGCGGCCGCCATTCCGCCACCCTGACCGCTGGCAGACCGGGGGTGCTCCACGGCGCCTCCAGCTACCTTCTGCAAGATGATGAAGGCCAGGTGCTGCAGACCCACTCAATCTCCGCTGGGCTGGACTACCCAGGCGTTGGGCCCGAACACAGCTACCTGAAGGAGACCGGCAGGGCCCAGTACCACGCCATCACCGACGCGGAAGCGCTGGAGGCGTTCCGGCTCCTCGCCAGCACGGAGGGCATTCTGCCCGCGCTGGAGTCCTCCCACGCCATCGCGGAGGCGATGAAGCAGGCGCCCCTTCTCGGACCGAGCAAGTTAATCGTGGTGAACGTTTCGGGGCGCGGAGACAAGGACGTAGAGCAGCTTCAGGGCTTCTACCCGGACCTGGCCGAGGGAGGCGAGGCGCGATGACGCGGATCGGTAGTCGATTCGAGGAACTCAAGGCCGCGGGCCGCACCGCCTTCGTGGGGTTCATCACAGCGGGAGATCCGATGCCCGACGCAACGCCAGGTCTGGCCCTGGCTCTGGAGGCTGCGGGCGTCGACGTACTGGAACTGGGCATCCCCTTCTCCGACCCCATGGCGGACGGGCCCAGCATCCAGGCTGCCTCGCAGCGGGCCCTGGGCCAGGGCATGAGCCTCACGCGAGTGCTGGACTGCGTGCGGGAGATCCGTCGGACCAGCCAGATGCCCATCGTCCTGATGAGCTACTACAACCCCATGCTTCAGCGTGGATTGGAGCGGTTCGCCTCAGAGTGTGTCGAAGCGGGCGTGGACGGCATCATCGCGACGGACCTCTCCCCTGAGGAGGCCGATCCCTGGAAGCAGGCGGCCCAGGCGCACAACCTGGATACGGTGTTTCTGGTGGCCCCCACGACTCCACCTAGCCGGATGCGCCGCGTGGCGCGGCTGAGCAGCGGCTTCATCTACTGCGTCTCCCGCACCGGCGTCACGGGGGCTCGAGCTGAGCTGACAAGCGGCCTCAAGGAGCTGATCGAGCGGATCCGGAAGGAGACCGACCTCCCCATCGCCGTCGGCTTCGGAATCTCGCGGCCGGAGCACGTTCAGGCCGTCGGTCGGTGGGGGGACGGAGTCGTCGTCGGCAGCAGCCTGGTCGACATCATCGCTTCGTGCGCCGAGGAGGAGCCCGAGAGGCTGCGGGAAGCCCTGGCGGCCCGGGTCCGCTGGCTCAAGGGCGAGTAGGGCCATTCCATGCCGAACCGCGTCTACAAGGCCCACTCGCTGACGCTCCGGCGGCGCAACCTGGGGGAGACGGACAAGATCGTCACCCTCTTCACGCGCGAGCATGGCAAGCTGTCGGCCCGC
>DASXUI010000358.1:0-6096 GCA_036504955.1 Armatimonadota bacterium | reverse complement strand
GCTGTTCTCGAACCAGAACAGGAGCATCATCCCGGATGGAGTCCAGGTACCATCGCCCTTCAGAAGAGCCGGCACCCGCCACTCCGTAGGCACGAAGCGGATGATCGTCTTGGTCGAGTGGTCTACCTCCAGGCCAGAGGCCTGCTGTACCAGGCCCTCCAATAGGGGGTGGATCAGGGCCTGGCGGTCCGGCCTGCGCTCATAGATAAGGTCCAGTGCCCGACGGTGCTTCTGGTAGATGGTCTGACAAAGGCTATCAATATCAGATTCGCCCACAAGATGTATCCTCAGTAACTCAGCATAGTGCGCAAGCAACAGGTTCAGGTCGGCACCAATCGATGACGACCGTTCCCAGAGGATCTCCTCCACCACGTCAACAACGAGCCGGTACCCCACAGCAATATACGATTCCGAGGCGTGCGCAAGGCCTGGATCTGCTTGCTCATCAAGGATAGCCGGAAGCGTGCCATCAGGGGTCAGGAAGATCGGCACCACATCGCAATCCGGGTAGTGCGCACCAACCGTGCGCAGGTACTTGGCCAGTTGGCCCGGACGCTCGAGGCTGTCCACCTTGTTCTCGATGATGACGGCAAGGCGATGGGCCTTGTCGACCAGCAGCAAGTCGATGTTCGACCACTCCCGCAGGACGAAGGCGCCGTCCAGGCTCCAGACATCGAGGTCGATCGGGGAGACCGGAAGCCCACGATCACGGTTCTGGATCAGCACCTTCTGGAGCAGGCGCGTTGCGAAGAGGTCCCCCAGCCCGTGCTGGCGCAGAGGGTCCAGCAGGAAGGCCAGGAAGTCGGAGTGGCGCAGCTCCTGGCGCACCATGCCGGCAGCCTCGAAGATGTTGAGGCGGTTAAGTCTATGCTCCAGCCGTCCCAGCGCCTCAGCATCCGTGACCAGGTCCTCCAGAGCCTGCCGGTCGAGCTCGTGCTGCACTGGTTGGCTGTCGTCCCCTTCCACTCTAGAGGCAGCCTTCACCGCCGAGCACGGGTTCGCCGCCGTCCCGTTCTGCCTCATCTCTGGCCCAACTCCTCCCCCAACAGCAGCTGACCATCTTCCTTCCGGCCCCTGCGACCGCGCCTCCCGCGAACTGGCCCCCCCTGTGCCTCCCACTCCGCCGTGACCCTCTCCAACAGTACGCTCGCCGGCTCGTCCGTCGGGTCCTGCGGCACCAGCTTCCCCTCGAAAGCCCGCTTCAGAATCGCCTGCCGCAACCGCTCCGCCCGCTTGAGGCCGGCCCAGGTAACAGCCTCCATTCCATCCACTGCACTCAGCCGGCGTTCCACCTCTGCCACTATGCGCTTCTGTTCAGCGAGGGGGGGGAGAGGCACTGCAAGGGGATCGACATCACCATGGTTGATCTGGGGCACGTTCGACCCATCACTGAGGTCTGCGAGCAAAACACCGGACAACCAGGCCCACAGGTACGGGGCCAGGTCCGCCACCGGCACGATCGCCATCAGGTTCAGGTCAAGGCAAGATGGCCTTTCAAGCAGACGCTTCTTCTCGGTCATGATAGCGCCGCCCCTCTTGGGGAACAGCATGGTGCCAGCTGGGCATACAACAAGCCCCATCGCGCTGACCTCCTCATGCGAGAGTGCAACCCCGCCCTGCCTCATGTATGTTTCGTTTCCAGGCAGGTTCATGTCACCTACACGGAACCACGGGATGCTCCCTCCTCCGACGCTGGACGTAATCCCCTGTGGAGTCGACCCGCTAACAACGACCGCGAGTTGGCTGACAGACGCCAAGGTCCAGCCTTCAGGTAGCGGCCTGACCGAGTTGGGCGCTGGCCCGGAAGGAGGTCGGGAGCGGTGCACTTTCGTTGAGAGGCGCCAACGCTCGCACGCAGCTCCCTGAAGTAACTCGGCTCCTGCCTCGTACTCCCGTCCCTCCGCCCGCGCCAATTCCGCCTCGGTCGGCACCAGGCGCCCCTCGCAGGCAGCCTGCAGCACGGAGGCTCGGTAGCGCTTCAGGTTGGCCTGCGCGCGCTTCAGAGCGGCTACGGCGGCGTCCAGGCGGGAGAGGTGCTGATCGAGTGCGGCGACGATGCGATGCTGCTCTGCGAGAGGAGGAACAGGGACTGCGATCCGGCTGAAGCGATGCAGGCTGACCTTCATCTGAGCCACGCCACGCGTGATGGCGCGCATCTGCGCTCTAACCACAGGTGAGGCCAGAGCGTAGCAGAGGTAACTCTCACTGGACACCCTACGCTCCGGTTCCCACCGGATGCAGTCAGCTGTGATGATGGCGGGGGGGGAGCCCAACGGGTACACGGCGGCATCGCCCGGCGGGGCCCCCATCTTAGTGACAAGAACGTCGCCACCCCTGACAACGTGAGCACGCAACCTCTCGGCCTTCGTGGGCGATACATATCTCGTGCCGGGCCTGCCGAAGCTCCGCTGGCGGATGTCCCGCACGAACACAAGTGGCACACCGTCCTCAGTATAGTCACTGACCTTCAGGTCGCTGCCGAAGGGTCCGATGACCAACGAGTGCGGGGCCGCAGACGCGAGCTCAGCAGTCGTGGCCCAGGACCAGCCCTCAGGGAGCTTACCTTCGATAGATGCGACCTTCAGCAAGGTGCCCCCGTCCGTCACTCCTGAGCCACCCAGCGCCCCGTCACGAGTCCATCGGCTAGCTCTGGCAGCCAACACATCCAACGGGGTCCAAGCACATCGAGCGCCCTCCCCAACCCGCCCTGCTCGGAGAAAGGCACATAGCTGAAATCGTCAGACGTGATGTTGAGGCTCTCCGCGATGTGGTCTCGAATCATCTTTAGCCAGTGCAACTGCTCCTCCGTGAATGACTGGCCCGCCTGCTGCTGCGCAGTCAGCCAGGCGGCGAAACGGTCCTCCACGGTCTCCCGGAAGGGGGCCAGCACCGTCTCCTGCTCCAGCGCGAAGCGGACCAGCGATACCAGGTCCGCGACCGAGGAGCCGCCGTGGGCCTTCACCCGCTGAGCCTCCACCCGCTCGTAGGCGCTCCACAGGACCTCGGGAGTCCAGCCCAACGGCGGGCGGCGCAGGGCCTCCGCCAGCTCCTTCAGCTGCCTGAAGGTGGGTGCGCCCTTGCCCCCGGAGTAGAGCACCTGGAGCGCGGTGATCTCGTCTTTGTGCTCCTCCAGGTAGTCGCGGAACGAGGTCACCACCTGGCGCGCCCGATCCCGCGAAGCCTCGTCCGTGCCGGCGAAGAGAAGCGTGTCCTGTGTGAGACGGTCCACGGTCTGCTCAGCTTCCTGCTGAGCGCGCAGCAGGCGCTCCCGGAAGCGGGGCTTCAGGAAGGGCGCCACGGCGGCCGCGCGGGCCTGCTCTGCCACCTGCCCCACCTGCGTCTCCGTCGGCGCCTCGACACTCAGAGTCTCCCGCGCGATCGCCTCCAGAGCGTCGGTGTCGGTGGCGTCCACCAGCGCCCTGGCCAGGGCCGATAGCGGAGCACCCCCCACTTGCGCCAGGGAGGCCCTCTCCTCGTCGGAGAGGCGGCGGTCCAGGCGGCTCAGCCGGCTGGCCAGCGTGGACAGCACCTCCGCATCGGTGGAGCCCATGCCGACCATCTGCAGCAGCCGCTCCAGTGAGACCGACGGCTTGCGGTCCAGGGAGGGGGAATCGACGCGTTCCCGCTCGCAGGCCCCCACGGCGTCCACGATTACGAACCGGGTCTTGGCGTCGGCGTCCGGCGTGACCGCCACCAGGTCGTCGGGCAGGATCACTCGGGAGCCGCGCCCCTTCATCTGCTCGAAGTAGTTCAGGCTCTTCACGTCGCGCAGGAAGAAGACGATCTCCAGGGGCTTGACGTCCGTCCCCGTGGCGATCATGTCCACCGTCACCGCGACCCTTGGCTCGTAGCTATTGCGGAAGGAAGAGAGCAGGTCCTCCGCCTTCACTCCGTTGCCCCGGTACGTCACCTCGCCCGTCTCGGGATCCACGATACGGGCGGACGACGTCCGGTAGGTAATCTTCTCACAGAAGGAGTTGCCCTTGCCAAACTCCTCACGCACGATTCGAACGATGTCGTCGGCGTGGCTGTCGTCCTTGGCGAAGATGAGGGTCTTGGGCACGTGGGTCCGGCCGGGGAAGATCTCCGTGAACAGTCGGTCTCGGAAGGTACGGACGATGGTGCGGATCTGGTCCTCGGCCACCACGGCCCGGTCCAGCTCGTTGGGAGCGTAGACCAGGTCCTCCTCAAGCTCCTCCCATCGGACGCGCCGGGAGCGGCGGTCGCGCTTGTCCACGTAGAGGCCCGCCTCCACGGTCGCGCCCTGCTCCGTCACCTGGGTCCTGATGCGATAGACGTCGAAGTCCACGTTCACGCCGTCCGCGACGGCCTGGGCGTGGGGGTACTCCGCCACGAGGTTCTGGTTGAAGAACCCGAAGGTCTGCTTGGACGGCGTGGCAGTCAGTCCGATGAGGTAGGAGTCGAAGTACTCCAGCACCTGGCGCCACAGGTGGTAGATGGACCGGTGGCACTCATCCGTGATCACGAAGTCGAAGGTTTCTATCGGCACCTGGGGGTTGTAGACCACGGGCCAGGGCTCCCGCCGGAGGAGCGACTGCACGCCCGCCGATGTCTCCTCGGCCTCCTCATTGAGCTCGGGTTCCCCCTTCAAGATGGAGTAGAGTCGTTGGATAGTGGTGATGCAGACTCTGGACACGGGCTCGATTCGGTTGGTGCTCAGGCGCTGCACGTTGTAGAGCTCCGTGAACTTGCGTCCGTCGCCCGGCGCCGAGTAGCTCCCGAACTCCCGCTCCGTCTGTCTGGCCAGGTTGCCCCGGTCCACCACGAAGAGGACCCGTCTTGCCCCGGCGTACTTCAGGAGCCGGTAGACCAGAGACACAGCGGTGAAGGTCTTCCCGCTTCCGGTGGCCATCTGCACCAGCGAGCGGGGCCGGTTGCTGGCCAGGGAGCGCTCTAGTCCCTGGAGGGCACGGACCTGAGCATCCCACATACCGGCAGTGTCCAGCGGCGGCATCCGCCGAAGCCGAGAGAGGAGCGTGCTGGTGCCCTGGTACTGCCCGGCTGCCTCACGAACGCACTGGGGAGTCACCTCAACGCCCGAGAGCCCCTGAGCCCAGGCTACCAGGGTCTCCGGCCTGTGGAACGCGAACACGCCCCGGCTGCGGGCATCCGGCTCCAGCGCGTTGGTGAAGCGCGTCTCATCCCCCGTGGCTTCGTACAGGAACGGCAAGGGGCGGCACCACGCCGGCAGCGCTTTGGGGAGTCCCGCGGCGTACTTCTCGCTCTGGACCTCCACGCCGGTCAACGTCTTGCCGGGCCGTTTGGCCTCCACGGCGCCAAGCGCCTTGCGGTCGCCGTAGAGCAGGTAGTCGGCGGTGCCGTGACCCTTCGCCAGAGGCGCCTCACGTACGGCAATGCCTCTCCCAGCGGACAGGTCCACCTCAAAGCAATCCTGAAGCATCCATCCAGCGGCAGCAAGCTGCGCGTCGATTCGCTCCCGAGCCTTCTGCTCCTTGTCCCGCGCCACGGACCACCCACCTCCCGCCCCCACCTGGTCTGACAGGCGACGACCACGGGCACGATACGCCGATAGGTTGCATCTAACGACCCCTGCTCTGTTCCGTGCACGCGGCGCGGCCTCCTCCCCTGGGGCCCAGTGCTCAGGACGCTACGCCGCCACTCGGCTCTGCCGAGATCGGGTGCGCCCAGGGTGGGGCTTGAGCTAGGGGTGGCGGGTGCGCCGCACGCAGACTGAGGTGGCTTGACCTTGCGGGGACGTGACTAGAGCGCCATACGGCCGGAGGTGCTGGGAAGGGGCAAGGGGGAGTTGGGCCGCCGAGGGGCGACCGCACCCTTACGGTAATAGGCCCCTCCAGGAGTGGAGGTGAACCCTCAGGCAGTGGTCAACTCAAACGCAAATGGCTCCGGAATCCCTGGAGGTGAGTGTCACCTACCGGCTTCCGGAGCCATCTGTGAACCATGTGGGAGCGGGGGTTGGATTTGAACCAACGACCTTCGGGTTATGAGCCCGACGAGCTACCAGGCTGCTCCACCCCGCGTCTTCGCTGACATTGCTATTCTACACTCCCGGCCGAGGGGTGTCAACACCTTTTTCGGCCGCTCGCCGGGTCCACC
>DASXUI010000357.1:0-5127 GCA_036504955.1 Armatimonadota bacterium | reverse complement strand
GGGAGCGACCCGAGCGTCCGGCACGAGACCCAAGCGACCAGGCCTCCTGTCTTTGACAACGTCCAGGGCAGGAGGTCCCGGCCGTCGCTGGGTCTTCTAAGCGATAAACCCAGAACCCGCAACTGACCACCCCCTCGGGGCATTCCTCCCCCTTGACAGGGAAGACAGTTGCTCTGTGGTAAGGCAGTGGCAGTTCTTGGTGTCTTGGTGACTTGGTGGTGATGTATCCTTGGCACCCCCTACCCAGCGGGTGGGGACTTGCCCAGGTGTTTGAGGTGGCCGATGGAGCCCATCAGCATACGGTCCACCTCGGCGCGGAAGTGGGCGTAGCAGTCCGGGCAGCCGGTGCGGCCGGTGCGGACCAGGTTCTCGATGTCGTAGCCGCAGCCCGGACAGTAGAAGGAGGCATCCGGGTCGGCCATGATGAGGTGGCTCAGCAGGTCGCTGAGGGCGAAGTTTTCCCCAAGCTGGAGGTCGCGCGCCTCCTTGCGGCGCGCGCACTCTAGGCAAAGGTAGAAGTCCGCGGTGTCACCGTCGGCTCGCTCCAGGCGGTAGTGCCGGGCAGCCTCCCGGTCCCCGCAGGTCTCGCAGAGCCCCGGGCGACTCACACAGGCACGCCCTCTTCCTGCGTCCGAGCGCGGAACCTGCGGATCAGGTGCTCCGTGATGGGCCCGGGCTTGCCGGTACCGATGGCTCGGTCATCCAGCTTCACCATGGGGATCATCTCGGCGGCCGTGCCGGTGAGGAAGGCCTCGTCCGCGTTGTAGAGGTCGTACAGCGTCATCAGCCGCTCCTCCACGGGGATTCCCTCCTCGCGGGCGAGCTCCATCGCGACCTCTCGGGTGATGCCCTCAAGAATGCCGCAGGAGGCCGGCGGAGTTAGCAGCCTGCCCTTGTGGATCACGAAGACGTTGTCGCCGGTGGCCTCCGCCACGTAGCCCTGCGTGTTCAGCATCAGGCCCTCACCGGCGCCCACCATGTTCGCCTGGAACTTGGCCATGATGTTGTTCACGTAGCGCCCCAGGGACTTGATGCGCGGGTCGATCACGTCGGAAGAGGGGGTGCGCAGGGAGACCGTAACGACCTCCAGGCCGTGCGTATACGCCGACTCCGGGTACAGCGCAAGGGCACTGGCGATGATGATGACGTTGGCCCCGCTGGTGACGTTCCGAGGATCGAGGCCCAGGGCGTTGCCCCGGGTGATGGTGACGCGCACGTAAGCGTTGGAAAGCTCGTTGGTTCGTACGGTCTCCCGGATCTTGTCCAGGAACTCCGCCTGAGTATGGGGGATGGTGATCAGGAAGTGATGAGCGGATCGGTAAAGGCGCTCGACGTGCTCCACGCCCTTCCAGATCCGGGAGTTGTAGACGCGGATGCCCTCGAAGACACCGTCGCCGTAAAGGTGCCCGTGGTCGAAAACCGGGATCTTGGCCTCGGCCTCGGGGTAGAACTGGCCGTTGATGTAGACACGCAAGAGTCAGGTCCGCCTCTCTAGGGATGGCTCCATTATATCATAGGCCCCGGAGAGCGTAGGACCAACCAAGGCCTACCCCGCGCCCTGCGCGAGGCACCCGCGCGCCGGGCCTGATGCAGGTCTCCCCAGCCTTCTCGTGGGCAACGCAGGCCGCGTGCCCGTCGCGAGCCGCAAGTGCCGCCATGCGTGCCACGTCCCCGGAATCGACCCGTTCGCTCGCTCCGTGGCAACCTCCGCACCCACCTGACTGCCCGAGCACGGCTACTCGAAGGGCACGACGGCGGGGCCGGCGCCTGGCTCCCCGGCGGGCGCGCTCTCGGGGCTCGGTCCGGTGGATTCCGGCCGCGTCGGGGCGCCGCCCAGGGTGGCTGGCGAGCTCTCGTTTCCGTCCAGCGCCACGGCCGTCACACGGTAGCTGGCTCCCGGCGGAGGCTCCAGGTCAAGGTAGGACGTGTAGGGTGTGGGCTTTGGGCTGAGCAGCTTGTAGTCGCCCCCCGCCGAGTCCTTTCGGTAGACCCGGTAGCCGGTGACCCGCGCCTTCGCCGCCAGGCTCACGTCGTGCCACTCCAGCCTCAGGGCGCCGCTGGCAGTCGCGGTGGCGGCGAGGCCCACGGGGGCGGGCAGGGAGCGGCGCTCCTGATAGGGAGCAACGTTGGCTATGGCCGAGCGCGGGCCCTCGTTGCCGGACCGATCCACGGCCGAGACGGCGTAGTGGTAGGCGTTGCCATAGGGCAGGTCGCGGTCCACGTACCCGGTCGCCATCAGGGGCTGCGCGTTGAGCCGCGTCATCTCAGGGCTCTTGGTCGAGGAGCGGTAGACGTAGTACCCCGCCAGGTCCGGGTTCGCGCGATAGGGCAGGCCGGACCATACCAGGTAGACGGTGTTCCCGGAGCCGCCGGTACCGGCCAGGAGAACGGGAGGCTTGGCCGGTGCCTCGCGGTCTGGGACCACGTTCACCTCCAGCCGGTCGCTGGATACGGCCGGCGCGCCTGCGACCGGGGTGCCGCCCTCCTGAGCCCCTGGAAGCTGGCTCTCCACGGCCGAAGCCCAGAGGGTGATGGTGTACCTGCCCGGCTTGGCGTAGCCGCGCGCCAGAGTCGGCGAGGGGCCGAAGAGCCAGGTGCCGTCGCTGGCGTCCGCCAGGGGCCCCCGCGCCTTGCCGCCCTGGCCCAGGTCCCAGCGGTAGAAGGCGGGCACTCCCAGTGAGCCGGAAGCGTCCAGGGCGATGGGATGGCCGGCGGGGACCGTGAGGGTTCGACTCTGGGTGCCCGCGAAGGCCGCGTGGGCCTCCAGTCGGGGCTCCGTCAGAAGCAGAAGCTGCACGCTGTAGGGCGGCAGCTCCAGCGAGAGCGGCAGCTCCTTGGTCGCGGCGACCTCCCCGCTTTCGACCATCTCCAGCCCCTCGTGCCCGGGGCCCGCCAGAGGGTTGCCGTGGCTGGGGTCGATCAGGTACCGCCGGAGCCGCCACTGAGGGCCCGGCAGCGATACCCCGTTCAGGCTCAGCTCCAGCTTCCGGGGCTCGTCAGCGGAGCCGCGCGAGGGCTCCAGGTTCCACACCAGCACCGCAACTTCGGCCGCGTTGTTGCGCGTTGCGAGCAGCCCCACTGGCCCCCCGGCCTCCAGCTCCGGGGACAGACCGAGGCGCCGGGGACCCAGCAGACTCCAGAGCCGGGCGGCGTGGTAGCTGGCGGTGAGGACCGGCGGAGCGCCGTCGCCCGGCAGCAGCGCCCAGCCCACGGGGGTCTCCGGCGTCGAGGCCAGGGCGTAAGCGGACGTCGACCGAAGCCCGCTGGCGCCCATCAAGGCCTGGGCCGCCGTCAGGTACGCGGCCTTGCCGGCGTCGGTCGCGGCGGTTCGGGTCTGGGGTGGGTTCAGCGTCCACTGCGACACCGCGAGCGGCGGAACCTGACTCAGCTCCGAGGAAGACAGCAGCGACTTCAGGCGCGCCAGCCGGCCAGCCAGATCGTCAAGCGGTGCCAGCAAGCCCTTGGGGTCCGAGGGCGAGGGGGTAGGGGGGAAGTCGCTGATCGTGATCCCGCCCGGGGAGAGCTCCCGGTCGCGCAGGTAGCTGAGCAGGGCGCGGGTCCACCCCAGCCCTTCACCGCCGGCGTTGAGTTCGATTCGGCCCTTGGGCGCGGCCTCGCGCGCGGCCCCCAGGGTGGCGAAGGCTAGGTCGAAGTACTGGCGGGCGGTGCCTCGCCAAAAGGGACTGCTCTCGGACGCGGTGCTCCACAGCTCCCAGCGCGGCACCGACAGCCCCAGGTCGCCGTTGAAGAAGGCGAGGGTCGCCCCGGTGAGCTGCTTCCAGCCGGCCTCCTCCGGCGGCATCCGTGACCAGCCGCTGGCGTCGCCCCTGTTCTCGTAGAGCCACCACTCGCGGCCGGATCGCTCCACCTCGCGGGCGCCGTAGGGAGTGCCGAGCACCACTGTCTGCATCCCCGGGGAGGTCGCCACCTGGGCGGACAGGGCGCCTGGCGCGGGGAGCGACCACAGCGGCTCACCCGCCTCGCTCAGCTCCTCGATGCCCTGGGAGTAGGCGGCGATCCATCCCCCGCCAGGCGTGGGCGCGACCGACCGAAGCCCCGGCATCGCGCGCTTCCACCGGGTGCGCCGGTCCGGCCCCACCACCAACAGGGAGTCCGGCTCGCGGACCGCCACGGACTCCTCTCCCGCGTCCCACACCCACTGGGGAGACTTCAGGTCCGGGTTGTCGGCGGGCGTCACCGACCACCGAGCCGCGCCGCTCCTATCCACGCGCTCAATCCGAGGCCCGTCGGCCCGCAGGACCCAGGTGTCCCCGGAATCCCCGCGATGCGCCCAGAGGCAGGGGGCCTTGTAACTCCACAGCTCCCTCCCGGAGGAGTGGACCTCCGCTAGGTGGTCCGGGTAGAGCACCAGCACCCGCGCCTCCGAGACGCGCTGCAGCGCGGCCCCCTCCTTGAGGCTCCAGAGCTCCTTGTGGTTCGCGTCCAGCTCAGAGCAGCCACCCTCGGTGTAGGTCAGCAGCAGCGTGCCCTGGTCGGTCGGCACCACGTCGCGGACGCCGTCCCGCTGCCACAGCACGATCCCCTTGCGGCTGATCTCCCGAAGCGTCCGCGCGGCTGAGGGCGTGGGCCCCGGGGAGGCGGCCGATAACAGCAAGAAGGAGCCGGAGGGAAGCAGCCAGGCCTGGGTGGGACCGAGGACCAGCGGGTTGCGGAGCAGCTCAGTGGTGAGGCAGGCGGGGGAGTAGCCCAGCACGGGGTAGGGGTCGATGCTGAAACCGGCGGTGGCGCTCTCGAAGGCCGCCTCCAGCGCACCCGGGTTCAGGTGAAGCTGCCCGTCGGGGCGGCGCTCCGCCATGTCCAGGGTACCCAGGCTGGTATCCAGCCGGCGGGAGCGCACGTTCAGGTCCTGCAGGAAGTCGGTCCAGCCGGGGTGAGTCCAGGCCTCCACGCAGTCGTTGAGTCGTGGGCCGAGAGGGGTGCTGGGTCCTGAGGCCTGCACGGAGATCCTGAGGGGCGTCCGGACCTGGCAGCGGGAGGGAGCTCTGAGGGGGCGCCTCAGGGTCCGGCAAGCCGCCTCAGGGGTAGGAGCGAAGGCGGCAGTCGCCAGAAAAAGCACCCAGACAAAGCGTAAGGGGATGCTCCCCCGGAGCATCCCCTTACAGGCAA
>DASXUI010000356.1:0-7203 GCA_036504955.1 Armatimonadota bacterium | reverse complement strand
CCCCCTCACCCCCTCACCTCCCCACCCCCTCAGTCCCTTCACCCCCTCAGCCCCTCAGCAGGGAGTCCGCATGGCGCTAACAACCTGGCCGTACAACCACCACAACCACTCGAGCTACAGCGATGGCGAGGGGACCCTTCGTGAGCACGCGGAGTTCGCGCTGGAGAGCGGAGTGGAGGTGCTCGGGCTCAGTGACCACGCGCCTATGGACGGGGCCAGTGAGTGGTGCATGATGCCCTCCCGGCTCGAAGCGTACCGGGATGAGGTACTGGGGCTGAAGCGGGAGTTTGGAGGGCGGATTGAGGTCGCGCTGGGGCTGGAGGTGGACTGGTACCCGGGGCACCCGGAGTACCTCGAACGAGTACGGGCCTTCTCCTGGGACTACCTGATCGGGTCCACCCACTACGTGGAGACCCCGGAGGGCCGCTGGCCCGTGGACGAGAGCGCCGAGGCCACCGAGGCAGCCGTTGAGCGCCTCTTCGCCGGCAGCCATCGGGCGGCCTGTGAGGCGTACTTCGCTCGCCACGCCGAAGCCGCGGCCAGCGGCCACTTCGACGTCCTCGGCCACCTGGACCTCTGCAAGAAGTTCAACCGAGCCTCGTGCTACTTCGACGAGGGTGAGCCCTGGTACCGCGACGCGGTAGAGGCGGTCGTCGAGGCCGCGGCACGCACCGACACCATCGTGGAGGTGAACACGGCCGGCCTGGCCAAGGCAGTCGGCGCCTTCTACCCCAGCCCGTGGATCCTTGAGCGATGCATCCACCACGGCGCGCGCGTCACCCTCAACTCGGACTCTCACTCCCCTCGCACCGTTCAGTACCGCTTCCCCCAAACCCTAGAGGCCCTTCGCGTCCTCGGCATCCGGGAGCTCTGGCGGTGGAGCAAGGGGGCCTGGGGGGCCGTGGAGATCTAGCGGGCTCGCCCGAGCGGCTCTCTGAACGCCACCTTCACCGCCTGTGCCCCTCTAGCGGCTGCTTCAGCCCAGAAGGGTCGTTGTTATAGGTAGAGCCGGTTCCCTTTAATAAGCACAGTCCCTGTTAAAGGATCCTTGAATAGCAGTGGTCCTATCCTGCGTGGGAACGAGGGCTGTCCATGGAACGGGGTCTTCAGGGAAAGCTGCGCGTATGCGGGCCGGTGGCCGAGCCCTATCGCGCCTTCGTACCAAATCCCCTGCTGCCCATGCCCTCCCTGCGCCTCGACGGCCCGCTAGTTGAGCTCCTGGGCGAGGCCGACCGGGCCATTGGTAGGCTAGATGGCATCTCGGCGCTCCTCCCAGATAGGTCCTTGTTCCTCTACTTCAGCGTCCGGAAGGAGGCTCTGCTGTCGTCTCAGATTGAGGGCACGCAGTCGTCTCTTTCAGACCTCCTGCTCTACGAGAACGATGAGGCGCCCGACTCGCCGATCGAGGATGTGGAGGAGGTCTCCTGCTACGTGGCGGCTGTGCAGCACGGACTGTCTTTGCTGCGCGATGGGCTGCCGCTCTCGGCGAGGCTCCTGCGCGAGGTCCACGGAGTCCTGCTGAGGAGCGGGCGGGGAAGTGACAAGACGCCTGACGAGTTCCGACGCACTCAGAACTGGGTCGGGGGCACGCGACCCGGTACCGCGCTGTTCGTGCCCCCGCCTCCCGGCGAAGTGCTCGAACTGATGGGCGCTCTGGAGCTGTTCCTTCACAACCGCCCCACAGGCCTACCCGTACTTGCTTGCGCTGGCATGGCACACCTTCAGTTTGGGACCATCCACCCGTTCCTAGACGGCAATGGCCGGCTCGGTAGGATGCTTGTCACGCTGCATCTTTGCGCCATGGGGGTCCTGGAGGATCCCCTGTTGTATCTGAGTCTTCACCTGAAGCAGCATAGGGACGATTACTACGCCCTCCTTCAGGCGGTGCGCGGCAGCGGAGACTGGGAGGCCTGGGTCGCCTTCTTCCTAGAGGCGGTGGTCGAGACGTGCAACCGGTCCTGCGACACGGCTCGAAGGGTCCATGCTCTGCTGATCAGGGATAGGGGTCGAGTTGAGCAAGAGGGCCGTAACGCCGGCTCCGCCCGACGCCTCCTAGACCTGATGACGCGCCGCCCGATCCTAACCCTCGGCCGGGCCGCCAAGATGCTGGGCGTCTCCTTCCCCACGGCCTCAGCCGCCGCGAACCGCCTACGTGAGGCTGGCCTTCTGGAGGAGACCACAGGCAGAGCCCGTGGCAGGCGGTTCGTCTATCGCGAGTACCTGAACCTGCTCTCAGAGGGTACTGAGCCCCTGAGGTAAGGCGGTGGGTTGTCTGGAGGCCGACGTCGGCAGGCACTTCGTGGGGAGTGCCCTAGCCGCAGTCCTGCGTGACCAGGCTCCTGGCGCCGACGGAGTGTGGCATGAGCAGTGAGCAACGACGTGTCGCCGTCATCGGGTGTGCGGGGGCGGGGAAGACCACGTTCGCGGAGGCGCTGGCGGCACGGACTGGGGCGCGGCACGTTGAGCTGGACGCGCTGTTCTGGGGGCCGGGGTGGACGCCGGCGGGGGACGAGAGCTTCCGGGCGGCTGTGGATGAAGCTCTGCCCGCGGATGGCTGCTGGGTGGCGGACGGCGGCTACTCCCGCGTGCGATACATCGTGTGGGCTCGGGCGCAGGCGCTGGTGTTCATCGACCCACCCTTTCCCCTGGTCCTGTGGCGTGTGGTTCGCCGAACGGTGGTGAGGTCGCTGGGGCGGGTGGAGCTGTGGAACGGGAACCGGGAGAGCCTGAGGGAGGGCCTCTTCAGCCGCGACGGGCTGCTGCTGTGGGTGGTAGCGAACCGGCGCGCCCATCGGGCGAAGTACGAGGCGTTGCTCGCCGACCCTCGGTACGTCCACCTCGCGATTCGGCGAGTGCGCTCGGCACGCGAAGTGAGAGAGTGCCTGGCGGCGCTGTCCCGAGAGCCGGAGGGAGCCGTCCGGTAGAACAGGCGTGGACGTCCCCGGCCGGCTACCGGCTCCTTCTGGAGCCCTACAGGCCCACCGCGGCCAGGCGGAGGCCGGTAGTCTCGGGAAGGCCGAGCATCAGGTTCATGCACTGCAGGGCCTGGCCGGCGATCCCCTTACCAAGGTTGTCCTCCGCTGCCAGCAGGATGGCGCGGCCCGTGCGCGGCTCCGCTGTGACGCTCAGGTGGCAGGCGTTGGTGCCCTGGACGTTGCGGGTCTCCGGGTGCTCGCCCGGCTCCATCACGTGGACGAAGGGCTCGGAGCCATAGTGATCCTCGTAGAGCGCCTGAAGCTTCTCCTGGGACACCTGATCCGTCAGGCTGACCGTTACCGTGGAGAGTATGCCTCGGATTACGGGCACCAGATGGGCCACGAAGAGCATGGTGGCGGGGGTACCGGCTAGGAGGCTGAGCTCCTGCTCCATCTCCGGCCGGTGGCGGTGCCCCATGAGCCCGTAGGCCTTCAGGTTCTCGTCTACCTCCGGGAAGTGGTAGTCGATGCCCAGCTTCGACCTGCCGGCGCCGGAAACGCCGGACATGCAGGTGGCGTGAACGGATACTGGGTCGGCCAGGCCGCGCTTGAGGAGCGGCGCCGTCGCCAGAAGCACGCTGGTGGGGTAGCAGCCCGGAAGGGCAACCAGGTCCGCGCCCCGGATCGCCTCACGGTGGAGCTCCGGCAGACCGTAGACGGCCCTCGGGAGCAGCTCCGGGCAGGAGTGGGGCAAGCCGTACCACTGCTCGTAGACGGCCGGGTCCTTCAGTCGGAAGTCGGCCGAGAGGTCGATCACCTTCTTGCCGGCCGCGAGGAGCTGAGGGGCGACCTCCAGCGCCTTCCCCGCGTGCATGGCGAGGAAGACCACGTCGGCCGCGGATACCACGGCCTCCAGGCTGAAGGGCACCAACTCTCGGTCGCAGACGCCTCGGAAGCGCGGGAGCACCTGGCTGATGCGCTTGCCACGGGAGGACTCCGAGGTGAGCAGGCTCACCTCCACCCCGTCGTGGCCCATCAGGAGGCGCAGGATTTCCGACGCCCCGTAGCCAGTGGCTCCAACGATCGCTACCCGAGACTTGCTCATCGCTTGGCTCCGCAGAAGGCCCTGGCGAATCGGCCGGCAAGCGCATCGATGCCAATTCCGCCCCGGCCGATGGAAGAGTGGATGAAGTAGCCCTGCCCCACGTAGATGCCCGTGTGGTCGATGGCTCCACCCTTCATGTTGAAGTAAACTCGGTCGCCCGCCTGCATCTGCTCAGGCGGCACAGTCTGTCCCACCGTGAACTGCTCCCGGGCCGTGCGCGGCAGGCCCACGCCGTTGGAGGCGAAGACTGCCTTCACGAAGCCGGAGCAGTCGGTTCCGCCCGTGGAGTAGCCGCCCCACCGGTAGGGAACGCGGACGAACTTGTAGGCGGACTGGATGATGGCCGCGCCGAAGCTGTTGGCGGCGGCAACCTGAGGGCTTGCGGGCTGAGCGGCCCCGGCGGAGCCGTTCACCACGTCGTACTCCAGCAGGTTCACGCGGCTCTTGGCGATCCAGCCATTCCGACCGTCGGCCATCATCACGGCGTAGTAGTCGCCAAGCTGGCCGGTCAGAACTAGAAACTGCCCTCTCCGAGCCCGGCTGTAAACGGTGGACGGGCCGTTCCGGGAGTAGATGGGGCTGTTGGCCAGCGAAACCTGACCCAGCCGGCCCACCTGCGCCCGCTCGGCCGCGCCTCGGGAGGACATCACCCGACCGTTGGTCCGGGGCGGAACCGCCTGAAGGCGGGGCAAGCGCCCCATCGACCTACGCTTCGCGGCGACGGCCGGCGATTGGCAGGCGGAAAGACAGAGGGCGGCCACGATGAGGACGGCCGCCCCGCGGTGTGCCGCCGGTGAGCGGAAGCTTCCGCCCACCGGCCGTGACTTCGGGCCAGAAGCCCGCTGAGTACCCATGAACACCATGTATCCTACCGCTTGGAGAACTGGAATCCCCGTCGAGCCCGCTTCCGTCCGTACTTCTTGCGCTCTTTGACCCGAGGGTCGCGAGTGAGGAAGCCAAGACGCTTCAGCGCGACGCGCATCTCAGGATTGGCGGCAATCAGAGCGCGGGCGATGCCGTGGCGCAGAGCGCCGGCCTGCCCAGCGATGCCGCCGCCCAGAGCGCGTGCCATCACGTTGTACTGGGCCAGGGAGTCCGTGACTTCCAGCGGCCGCCGCACGAGGATGGAGAGAGTAGGACGACCCACGTACTCATCGAGGGCGCGGCCGTTTACAGTGATCTCGCCGTTTCCGGGGCTCAGCCACACCTTAGCGGTGGCGTTCTTCCTCTTCCCGGTGGCGTAATAGCGTTGGGTTTCAGGCAAAGGTGAGAACCTCCTTGTGACCTCCAGACTTCGCGAGGAAGCTGGAGTCCTGGGCCCACATAGGGTACCCGCAATATCCGTGCCCGGTAAGGGACTCAGGCGCCGCGTGCTCCCTCTCGAGATGCCCGGCCCAACGCCTCACGCCCAGGGGCAGTGGCGAACCTAGAGCTCCAGGGGCTCGGGATGCTGCGCCGCATGCGGATGCTCGGGACCCGCATAAACCTTGAGCTTGGTGAACATGACCGCGCCCAGGGAGTTGTGGGGAAGCATGCCCTTCACCACCTTCTCCACGTAGCGCTGAGGCCGGGTCTCCAGCAGCTTGCCGCGCGTAGTCTGCTTCAGACCGCCCGGCCACCCGGTGTGCCAGTAGATGGGCTCCTCTGCCTTGCTGGGGCCCTTGAGGACAACCTTCTCCGCGTTGACGATGATGACGTGGTCGCCACAGTCCGCGTTGGGCGAGAAGGTGGGCTTATGCTTGCCCCTGAGGATCGCCGCGACGGAAGCCGCCATGCGTCCGACCGACTTCCCGGTGGCGTCAACCACGTACCACTTGTGCTCGATCTCTTTGGCTTTCGCCACGTATGTCTTCATTCCATGCTCTCCAGGAATCGGTGGTTCCAGTAGTCCGTCAAGACTAGGCGGGCACGAGCCCTCTGTCATCGCTGGTACCGGCCGCTCGTGCCGCGGTTTCATCCACAAGGCGGTCCCAGGCCTGGGCGCCGGAGCGCCGGAAGCCCTTCTCAGTAACTCACTCTAGTGAGGCACAACCCCTGCGCCGGGGCGGGAGCGATACCCTCACCGCGCATACCCGTCTCCAGCATCTTCAGCACGTCCGTGCGATCCAAACGCCCCTGCGCCACCGCGACCAGCACGGCGACCACGTAGCGCGCCATGCTGCGAAGAAAGGCGTTGGCCTCCAAGGTCACCCGCACCACGCGGCCCTGCTGCTCTACCTCCGCTCGGCGGAGGTCCCGGGTCGTCACTTCCTCCGGCCTCGGGGTCCCAAAGGCCCGGAAGTCCCGCACGCCGGGAAGCAGCGCGGCCGTCTGCTGGAGTTGGGCCAGGTCGGGCTCCCAGGGGACCAGCCAGGCCACGCGCCCCAACAAGGCATGCCACCGAGTGCCGGTCACCAGGGTGTACCGGTACACGCGGCTTCTGGCCGAGTAGCGCGCGTGAAAACCATCCGGTACCGACCACACCCCGGTGACTGCCATGTCCCGCGGCAGCTCACCGTTCACGGCCAGGGGCCAGCGGTCCAGCGGAATCGGGCTGGCCGTCCTGAAGCTAACTACCTGCCCGGTGGCGTGTACCCCAGCATCCGTGCGCCCGGCCCCGAATGTCCGAACAGCTCCCCCGCACAGGTGGGATAGCACGCGCTCCAACTCGCCCTGAACCGTTCGCCTGTCCGGCTGCTTCTGGAACCCCGCGAAGTCCGTACCGTCGTACTGAAGCCGCAGGGCCAGGTTGCGCTCGGACTGGGCGGCCGCCTGGGGCTCGGCTCCCTCCATCAGGTGGGGTCTCTGCTTCCACGACACACCGGCGGAGTCAGTCGCCGCGCCTACTCCATCCGCCAGCCGATCTATTCGGCGACTAGTTCAAGCTTGACGATGGGGGCGGCGTCGCCCCGGCGCATGCCTACGCGAACCATGCGAGTGTAGCCGCCGGGTCGATTCAGGTACCGGGGAGCCACCACGTCATGCAGGCGCTTCACCAGCGTCTCGTCGTTGAGCAGCTTGCGCGTCTCTCGGCGAGAGTGGAGGGTGTTGGCGCGGGCCGTGGTGATCATCTTCTCGAAGATCACTCGGACCTCTTTGGCACGGGTCTCGGTGGTCTCCAGCGCCTCATGCTCAAGAAGCTGCTTCACCAATCCCTTTAGGAGGGCCATCCGCTTATCAGTGGTGAGCCCCAGTTTGCGTTGC
>DASXUI010000355.1:0-7607 GCA_036504955.1 Armatimonadota bacterium | reverse complement strand
CACAACGCAACGGCCAATACGGTGGTCCAACTGGTGGTGCCTGACGCCTTGAGGGGGCGGGTGATCAGCGTGTGGTCCCTGACGCTCATCGGGTTCACGCCCATCGGCAGCTACCAGGCCGGCCTCATCGCGGAGCACTGGGGCGCGCCCGTGTCGGTCGCTCTGGGCGGCGTGGTGTGCGGGCTCACGGCCCTAGTAGTGCTGAGCTGGCGGTGGACGCGGCTGCGCCATGCCTAGATGCCGGAGGGCGGGCCGGGGCTCAACCGAATCATGGGATCAGTAGTATCCCTCTTGGTGGCTCGTCGGAAGGCCAACTTGCTGGAAGAGTGATCCCTTGGGAAAAGGAGACGGTGCGTAGGTTATGGCCTGGCTTGTGAAGCGGAAGCGGCTGGTCGCCGTCCTCATCGTGTTGGGCCTGTGTGGCTATGGCATGCAGCGCCTGATGGCTGGCAACGGCCGCCCCCAGAAGCCCAAGCTCGTGAAGGTGAAGCGCAAGGACCTCATCGCCAAGGTGACCGAGACCGGTGTCGTCCAGCCGGTGACCAAGGTGGAGATCAAGTCCAAAGTCGGCGGCAAGATCATCAAACTGCCGATTGAGGAGGGGCAGGAGGTCAAGGCCGGTGACCTGATTGCCCAGCTTGACGTGGATGAGCTTCTGCCTCAGGTGCAGCAGGTGGAGGCACAGCTCCGCAGCGCGGATGCCCGAGTCGAGGGTGCCCGAGTGGCGGTGGACTACCAGCGGGTGCAGACCTCCTCCGGCTTGGAGCAGGACGACGCTACGCTCAAGACGGCCATCGCGCGGCGGAACCAGAGTCAGGTGGAGCTGGGGATGCAGCGCAAGGTGGCCGATGCCTCGCTCAGAGAGGCCATCTCCGGACAGGCCGCAGCCAAAGCTCAGCTGGACCAACTGCTGGCGGGATCCCGGCCCCAGGAGGTGCAGCAAGCAGAGCAGGCGGTCGCCAGTGCCCGGGCCCGCTGCGTTGAGGCTGAGAAGGATCTGAATCGCAAGCGCGCTCTGGAGAAGAAGGGCTACCTGCCACAGGCGCAGGTGGACTCCGCCGAGGCCACGATGAGCGTGGTCCAGGCTGACCTGGAGAGCGCGCAGAAGCGGCTATCCATGGTGAAGGAGGGACCCCGCAAGGAGGAGATCGCCGCCGCGCAGGCCGCGCTCCGCCAACGTGACGCGGGAGTCGAGACTGCCCAGGCCAACCTAGACCAGGTACGCGTCAGCCAGGAGGCGCTCAGCCAGGCGGTGCTCAGCATCGCTCACGCGCGCGCCGGGCTCGCGGCCACCCGCAACGGCCGTCGCCAGGAGACTATCCGCAAGACGGATCTCGCTCAGGCGGTGGCCGAAGCCGCGCGACTCCGCAGCCAGCTTGCCGAGCTCCGGGCCCGCCTTTCCTACGCGACCGTGCGCACGCCAGTCTCCGGGACCGTGATCCGCAGGGACATCGAGCCCGGAGAGCTGATAACCTCGGGCGTCTCCTCCTTCAACAACGGCATGACCATCTGTACCGTGGCGGAGCTCAGGCACATGGAGGTCCGCGCCCTGGTGAATGAGGTGGACGTCGCGCGGGTGAAGGTCGGGCACAGCGTGGAGGTGAAGGTCGACTCCGTGCCCAACCGGACCTTCCACGGCACCGTGACCTCGGTTTCACCGGGGTCCTCCACCCAGTCTCAGACTCAGACGGGCGCGGACGCCGGGGTAGTGAAGTTCCTCGTGAAGATCGCGGTCGAGAACCCTGAGCGGCTGCTCCGGCCGGGCATGACTGCTTCTTGTGGCATCCTGGTTGGCAAGAGGAAGTCCGTGTTCACGCTGCCGCTGGACGCCCTCCGCGAGCGCGGCGCGGACGGCCTGGTGGATGTGTACGTAGGGGGTAAGGTGCCCCCCGCTGACCCCAAGAAGGCCTTCAAGGAGCAGGTGGTACACATGGGGCTCAAGACGGCGACCGATGTCGAAGTGCTCGGTCTCAAAGAGGGCACGGAGGTTCGGGCAGACAAGAGAACCTACACCGACCGGAAGAAGATAGACGTTTCCAGAGGACCTGATCGCTAATGTTCGGCGACGCCTTCGCGGTTGCATTTGCCGCCCTCAGAGCCAACAAGCTACGCTCCGTGCTGACCATGCTGGGCGTGATCATCGGCGTGACCTCCGTCATCGTCATGACCTCCATCGTGGACGGCATCAAGGGCAACGTGATGAAGGAGTTCGAGGGGCTCGGCTCCTCCCTCATCATTGTCTTCTTCGATCCCACCAGGCAGGAAAGGGAGGCCGGCCTCAAGATCGACCACCTTACCCTGGAGGACTCCGATAACATTCTTGCGGAGTGCCCCTTGGTGAAGCGCGTGTCGCCTGAGATCTCCATGGACGGCAAGCTGAAGGCGGAGGGCGAGGACTACTCCGGTCGAGTGGTGGGCGTGGTGCCCGCTTACGAGCAGGCCCGGGCGGTGACCCTTGCGTCCGGTCGGTTCGTTGAGGAGGAAGACCAGTCCGCCTGGGCCAAGGTGGCTGTGTTGGGCGACGATGTGGCCTATATGCTCTTCCGCAGCCGGGGGATGGACCCAGTGGGCCGGGACGTCATGGTCTCCGGGGTCCAGTTCACCGTGATCGGCGTCCTGAAGGCCAAGGGCCGGGGGCTGGGGGAGGACTACGACAAGAGCACCTACGTGCCCTTGGGTGCCCTCCACAAGCGACTTATTGGCTCCGAGGTGGTGGGCAGCGTCCTGGCTCAGGCGGTCAGTGTGGACCAGACGGAGGCCGCCGGCGACCAGATCTGGCGGTCGCTGATGCGCCATCATGGGAACCGCAAGCTCTACACCGTGGACAGCATGGGCCGGCTCACGGGGGCCATCAACCGCATCCTGGGGGTGATCGGCATCGTTCTGGGGGGAGTCGCGGGGCTCAGCCTGCTGGTGGGCGGGATCGGCATCATGAACATCATGCTGGTGTCAGTGACTGAGCGTACCCGTGAGATCGGCATCCGCAAGGCCGTGGGAGCTCGCAACCACCACATACTGGCCCAGTTCCTGACCGAGTCCGCCACGCTCTCCGGCGTGGGGGGACTCATTGGTATCGCCCTCGGGTGGGGAGTGAGCTGGGTTGTAGGGCATTTCGCCGGGGATCAGCTTCCCACACGGGTGCTGCCCTGGTCTGTGATCACCGCCGTCACCTTCTCCATCGGCGTGGGGGTCTTCTTCGGCATCTACCCAGCCTACCGCGCTGCCAGGCTGGATCCTATCACCGCGCTTCGGTATGAGTAGCCGCGCGGAGGTTAGCCGGCGCGCTGGCACGGAGGCCATCTTGGCGACTACGGCCCCTTCCTTACGTGGGAAGACCATGATCAGAGTTGAGAGCGTGCACAAGCACTACCGTATGGGAGACGTGGACGTCCACGCGCTCCGCGGCGTCACCCTGGAGATTGGCTCCGGCGAGTTCGTCGCCATCATGGGCCCCTCAGGCTCCGGCAAGTCCACCTTCATGAACATGCTTGGTTGCCTGGATCGGCCCTCCTCCGGATCCTACTTCCTGGACGGCATGGAGGTGGCCGCCATGAGTGACGACCAGCTCGCGGGTGTCAGGAACAAGAAGATCGGCTTCGTGTTCCAGACCTTCAACCTGCTGGCGCGCACCACCGCCCTCCGCAACGTGGAGCTTCCGATGCTGTACAACGGCACGCGCGACCGCGTGAAGCGCGCTGAACTGTCGCTGCAGCGTGTGGGCCTGTCGGACCGGATGCACCACAAGCCGAACGAGCTCTCCGGTGGCCAGCAGCAGCGCGTCGCCATCGCTCGGTCACTGGTGAACGACCCCCCCATCATCCTGGGTGACGAGCCCACGGGCAACCTGGACACCCGGACCGGCGAGGAGATCATGGCGATCTTCCAGGAGGTCAACCGCGAGGGCAAGACGGTGATCATCGTCACCCACGAGGAGGACATCGCCAAGCACTGCCATCGGGTCATCCGCTTCAAGGATGGCAGGGTGCAGTCAGACACCCCCATCGAGAACCCGGTGGACGCGCGGGAGTCGCTGGCCCGTCTGCCTGTCGAGGTGGACGACGACGAGGAGTAGTTCGGAGTCGGTGGACCGTTTGAGCCGCGGGCTAGAGGCCATCCTCTTTGACCTGGACGGCACCCTCATCACCTGCGCGCTGGACTTCCCCGCGATGAAGCAGTCCGTCATCGACCTGGCGGTCGCCCACGGGGTGCCCTCCGATGACCTGGAGGGCCTCGATATCCTGGGGGCGGCGGAGCAGGCGGCGCGGGCTCTGGGCGAAGCGCAGGCCCCGGGATTCCGCGCCAGGGTTGAGGAGGAGCTGTCCCGGCAGGAGGTGGCCGCCGCGGAGAGCGCTCAACCGATGCCCGGCGCCCTGGAGTCGCTTGCCGCGCTTAACCGCCAGGGGATCACCCTCGGAATTGTCACGCGCAACTGCCGCAGAGCCGTCCTCCTCAGCCTCACCAGGGTGCCGCTGCCCCACCAAGTGCTGCTCACCCGCGACGACGTTCCCCGCCCCAAGCCTGACCCCGACCATCTCCTCCGCGCCCTGAAGCTGCTCGGCGCGCGCCCACAACGCTCCCTCATGGTTGGCGACCACCGCATGGACGTGGAGGCTGGCCAGGGGGCTGGCATGCGGACTGCAGGCTTGGGTGCGGAGGAGGCCTGGAGGGCGCGGTTCCCCGCCTGCTGCCCCGACCACCACCTCAGCTCGCTCGGCGACCTGCTCCGCCTTGTCGGTGAGCCCTAGAGCCTCTATACTGAGCCAGACCCATGGTGGAGGACGCCCGTTCGAGCTGCCGCCGTCCGTGAGGGCGGTAGGCTGACCGCCGCCCGGGCCAGCGCCTCGCCTGGGTGCCCGAATCCCAAGCTGAACTGCCCCGAGGCCGCCGGTCCGAGCAGACCTCACTTAGGAGCGGGCAGAGGGCAGGGATAGTCAGTAGGTACTAAGCTGCCCGTTGGTGTGGGGGAGCGCCCGCGCCACGCTCACTGGGTATGCTATAATCAGGCTGATGGCGTGGCGGCTTGTGCGTGCGCCCCGCCGCGAGGTGAGGACGCCGTTCCGGAGCCACCGGGTCCCCTGCGCTCCCGCGAACCGCCTGTTCGCTACATCACGCTGCCGCCTGGGTTAGGAGGCAACCTTTGAAGTACTTTAGGACTCTGTTCTGGCTGGGCCTGGTGGCCTGCGTGCTGGTGGTGCTTCAGCTCAGCTACCGTGGGCAGTACGGCGGGAAGACCAGGAAGTACGAGAGCGTCCAGGCCTTCCTGTCTGACGTCAGCGCCAAGAGAGTCCGCACCGCCGTAGTGGGGAAGGACGCTATCACCGGGGACTTGAAGCCTCCGGCGCAGGAGAAGGACTACGTGGTAGGCATCCCGGCCTCCTACGAGGAGTCCAAGCGCCGGGTCATCGATGCCCTGGACCACGCCGGCGTTCCCTACACTCCGGAGAAGAGCGTCATTCCGGAGCCCTGGACCAACCTGATCCTCTCCGTGCTGCTGCCCCTCCTGTTGATGGTCGGGATCTGGGTCTTCTTCATCAAGCAGGCGCAGAGCGGCGGCAGCCAGGCCCTCTCCTTCGGACGCAGCCGAGCAAAGCGTGTTAGCGAGAACGTCCCCAAGGTGACCTTTGAGGACGTGGCCGGCGTTGAGGAGGCCAAGGACGAGCTTCAGGAGGTCGTGGAGTTTCTGCGGAACTCCAAGAAGTTCCAGGCTCTAGGCGCCAAGATTCCCAAGGGCGTTCTGCTGCTGGGACCTCCCGGATGCGGCAAGACGATGCTGGCCCGCGCCATCGCCGGCGAGGCGGGCGTTCCCTTCTTCCACATCAGCGGCTCCGACTTCGTAGAGAT
Source organism: Armatimonadota bacterium (assembly GCA_036504955.1). GTDB lineage: Bacteria > Armatimonadota > DTGP01 > DTGP01 > DASXUI01 > DASXUI01. The sequence goes on along the minus strand of DASXUI010000355.1, from coordinate 1,766 downwards.
GTTCGTGGGCGTGGGCGCTTCCCGTGTGCGGGACCTCTTCGACACCGCCAAGGCGAACCGGCCCAGCCTCATCTTCATCGATGAGATCGACGCCGTGGGGCGCCAGCGCGGGGCAGGCCTGGGCGGCGGCCATGACGAGCGCGAGCAGACGCTGAACCAGCTCCTGGTTGAGATGGATGGCTTTGACCCCAACGCGGGAGTGATCCTGATCGCGGCCACTAACCGGCCCGACGTCCTGGACCCCGCGCTCCTCCGACCGGGCCGTTTCGACCGGCAGGTCGTCGTGGACCACCCGGATGTTCTTGGTCGCAAGGGCATTCTGAAGGTACACCTGAAGGACAAGCCGCTGTCCGCCAACGTGGACATCGAGTCGCTCGCCAAGCGGACTCCGGGCTTCTCCGGCGCGGACCTGGCGAACCTGGTGAACGAGGCCGCTCTGCTGGCCGCGCGCCGGGAGAAGAGTCAGATCGGGATGGCGGAGTTCGAGGTCTCCATCGACCGCGTGATCGCCGGTCCCGAGCGCCGCAGCCGCCTCATCAACGAGCACGAGAAGGAAGTGGTGGCGTACCACGAGGTGGGGCACGCCGTCGTGGGCGAGATCCTGCCTCACGCGGACCCCATCCACAAGGTCTCCATCCTTCCGCGCAAGATGGCCCTGGGGATCACCATCTCCATGCCGGATGAGGATCGCTACCTGATCTCTCGCAGCAAGCTGCTGGACGAGGTGACGGTGATGCTGGGTGGTCGCGTGGCGGAGGAGATGGTCTTCTCCGAGATCACCACCGGCGCCAGCAATGACCTCGAGCGTGCCACCGACGTCTGCCGCCGCATGATCTGCGAGTTCGGCATGAGCGAGAAGCTGGGCCCCCTCGCCCTGGGCCGCAGGCACTCCAACCCCTTCCTGGGCCGTGACCTCATGGAGGACCGGAACTACAGCGAAGAGGTGGCGATGGCGATAGATAAAGAGCTACGCGCCATCATCGAGATGTGTTACACGCGGGCCAAGGAGATCCTGACCGACAACCGTGAGAAGGTTGAGGCCATCGTCAAGGTGCTCCTGGAGCGCGAGACCCTGGAACGGCCGGAGTTTGAGGCGCTGATGCGCGGTGAGACCGTGGCGCCTCTGCCGGAGCCGCCCAGCGGCTCACCCGGCACGCCTTCGGCCACCGCCCCCTCGAAGCGCGGACCCGAGGTAGTGCCGAAGCTGGACCCCCAGCCGGCGTAGCCTTGCACCCGGTCTGTAGAGGATTGCTTCTGCCGGAGGTATACCGATCAGGTGGGCCTCCGGCAGACGCATAACTGGGAGTGCCCACGGTGAGACCCCCGATGGGCTCGGGCCGGCCTCCGGAACGCGGTAGAGACGCCAGCGCCCTCGGATGGGGATAGCCTGGGGCACGGTCTGCCCGAGGCATCCACGGGTCGTGCGCGAGTCCGGGTCTCGTGGATTCGCTGAGGGCAAGGCAGGCCAGGGGGCCTGGCTCGCAAAGGCTTCTTTGGGACACCCGGCCCTACCAAGCTACGTGGCGCGGAAGCCGTCTGAGTGAAGCTCAGGAGGTGGATCGCATGGAACAGGAACTAATTCAGCAGGCTATAGACGAGAGTTGGTCCCTCATCCAGCGCCGGCAGACCGCCCCGGCAGTGGAGCTCCTCAGCGGCCTGATCACTCAGATGCCCCCGCGTGGCCCTCAGTATGAGGTCGCCTGCAGCCACCTGAGCTACGCCTACCGCCAGATGGGGAAGGTTAAGAAGGCCATCAGCAGCCTTCG
>DASXUI010000354.1:0-6943 GCA_036504955.1 Armatimonadota bacterium | reverse complement strand
TCCAGCAAGTAGAAGAGGTAGGGGGCCGTGGGAACAGCCCCTTCCTGCGATGCCAGAACGAGGTTGCAGACGCGGATCGTGCGGTTGGCGGCCCCGTAGGTGAGGGCCTGAGCGGCCACCGGTTGGGGACGCGAAAGCAGGCACAGAAGCACCGCCAGCGCCAGCGCAAACGCAAACCGTGACCTCGGGGCCCGTTTCACTTGCCTTCTTACCTGCACCATCGTCGCAATCCCAATCATCGGTCTCACCAGCCTGTCCGGTCGTCTTCACCTGGAAGAGGTCCGCCCTTTAGACGGCCACTCTGCTGGTGGTGTAAACGTATCACGCCCGCCAGGTAGGATGGCTGGCTGCTTCGCCCACCCAGACCCGGCCTCTTGTTTCACTCTGTCGCTTGTAAGGCACTCCTGTCCCCGGGCCCGCCGTCCCCGGCAGGCGGCCCTGGCAGAGCTGAAGCACGGGAGCACAGCCGGCGCTCCTCGGCTTACCCGCCCGGCAGGGCCTTGTTGAAGGCCCCGCACGGGGAGGATCCGGTCAGCCTCTGGGCCCGCTACTGTGACGACTCACCGAAGTAGACCAGGTCGGGGCTGGTTGGCAGCCTGGGCGCGAGGGGCAGCGGCCTGCCGTAGGAGTCGAAGCGCAGTGAAGAGCGAAGCATAGGGTCATAGAGGAGGGATAAGCCATCCCCACCGTGGGCCGTCAGCGCGCCCGAGGGCTTGCTCAGCGGCGTCCATCCCCACCGGCGATAGATGGCCTCGTCCGCCTGCTCGCCCGCCGGCTTGTTCTCGGAAATGGCCCCGTAGATGGTGACCTTTATGTCCAGCGGCTCTCCGTAGTACGGGTAGGGCATCTTGTCGCGGATGTCCTGAGGCAAGTCGGGGGCGATCTCGGGAGCGCGATGGTCCATGCGAGCGCGGTAGGCTCGGGTGTCCTGGGGTACGTCAGCGTTGAACGCCACACCCGGGATGACGAAGAAGGATCCATTCATCGCGTACATTGCCGCCTCAATCCGCACGTCCAGCGGCACCACGGCGGCCTTCGCCAGCCAGTACGGAGAGGCGTCCGGCCTGCCGGGCTGATAGCGCAACTGCAGCCAGTTCTCCACCGTTCCGGCGCTGTTCCAAAGTGATGAGAGACCGGAGGCGGTGAGCGGCACCGTATTGTGCGCCCATGAGTTCTTGACCAGGTTCAGACTGAGCTGGTTCCAGGCCTGGCTCTCCTGCCCGTTCACGTACAAGGCCGCTTGTGTCCCCGGGTAGGACTCCGCCGTGTGTTGCACCACCAGAGACTGGGTGACCCCGGAGATAGTCTGCTGCGTTGGCGCCGTGCGGAAGTCGCTGTCGCTGTCCTTGGGATAGCCGAGGGCGTCCTCTGTGTTCATCAGGAACATGTTGTACCGGTCATGCGGGGCCAGGTAGAGCGCCGTGTGCCAGGTCGGATAGACGCCGTTCCAGTCGCCGGAGTAGGTGTCGTCCGGTCCCACAAAGTAACCCGTGGCATTCACTGCCACGTAGTCCCTGGCGAGCAGGGCCAAGGAGGATCGCTGAATCTTGTCCGCTGAGGGCTCGTTGTTGGGCAGTCCCTTACGCAAGGACCCCTCGACATAGATGGTGCCGCCGGAGACCACGGTCAGTCCGGTGCCTACCAGCTCCTGCCGCGCGGCCCCGCTCTCCACGATGCGGGCGAGGCGATCCATGGGCAGCCGGCCTCGGATCCGCACGTTCCCCTCAGCGAAGATGACGCCGTTCTGAAGGGTGGGGGCGCGCTTCGGCACCCTGAGATCCTCTCCAGGAGCCAGCGGGTACTGGAAGTACTGGGTGTACTGGTTGCTGTCCTTGCCGTTGATGTCGTACCAACGGGAGTCAGACCGTGTGATCCTGATGGCGCCATTGGTGAGGGTAAGGGCCGGCGAACCCCATACGTCCTTGTCCACGGCCTCGGACTGGGTGATCGTCCGCCCGTCCAGCAGGGCACCCACGGGGAGCTTCAGCGGGCCGGGAATCAGCAGGATCTGGACTCCAGGCGGCCGGTACTGGTGGCCGCGCCAGTTGGAGGAGATGGTGTTGCCCGGCTGCAGCCAGTCGTCCTTCAGAGTGAAGGCTGACGTCTCGATCTGGCGCTCCTTGGGGTTGTTGATGTAGATACCCGACCCTAGGCCCGCGGCGGCAGCCTGCTCCGCGTAGGTGCCCGTCAGCGGCAGGTTGGGCTGGGAGTTGCGCGTCAGCAGCCGCCACCGAGACAGGCCGGTTCCAGGATCCTCCGCGTCCAGGTTGGGGGGCTCCAGCCGGGTGACGCCTCGAGGGTAGCCCTGCGCATCGGTGATGGAGCGGCCGTCACGGTAGGCGCCCTTGTAGGTCTGGTAGAGCCCGCTCCCGCTGGGATAAGCCTGCAGCCCCCCGCCGGTAGTAGCGCCGCTCACCAGACGCGCCTCCGTGGCGCCGTCCGCGTAGCTGACGTCGCCGGCCACCTCCACGGCATCCCCGCGAAGCCCCTGAGCGGCGCCCTCTCCGGTGTACCTAACGATGCTCCCGGCTCCCCCGTTCTCGTACCCCACGTTCAGGTAGACCTTGGGCAGGCCCTTCCACCTCAGGTCACCGTTCACGCGGATGGGCCCATAGTAGGCGCCGAGGTTCTGCGCGTGCCCGGGCGGCGGCGTGCCGGAGGGGTCCACGGAAGCGAAGCGACGGCCGTCATCGGTCATGAAGGGGGTAACGCCAAGCGTGGCGGTCAGCCCCTCGTTCGCCTTGTTGGTGACGAAGCGGAGGTAGTCCGTGATGGCGATCGGCTTCAGGGCCATCAGCTCACGGCGGAGGTTGGTCTGCTGAAAAGTGGTCGGGTCGTTCGGATCGAACACGCCCTCGCGGCCCACCGACTCGAGGATGATGTACTTGGAGAGCGGGGACACGCCATAGGACTGCCCCACCGCCATCCTGACATCCGCGGGCTTCGCGGAGCGCCAGTCCGGAGCCAGCGGGTAGCCGTTCGAGACCGTGTTCGAGGGGTTGTAGGTCACCCGGATCAGGTAGCGCCCGTTCTGCTGCTGGATGCGACTGTAGCCGCCGGAGGGCCCGCGCTCGTGCAGCCCGCCGGTTCCGGGAATCTCGATTCCGGTCTCCTGGGCCGCGTAGGGTCGTAGCCACCGGAAGTCCGGATCCACCCGCACGCCGTCGTAGACCTCGTTCTCGGGCCTGGGACGCCAGTCGGCCCCGTCTGGGCCATAGGTAAGCTGCGAGTCGGCGTAGCGGATGCCGGCCTCGGCGAAGTACTGAGCCGAGAGGGTGTTCGCGTGACGCTCCGTGCGGGTCATGTTGCGCGCCAGCAGCGCGATGAAGAGGCCCCCCAGGAAGGTGAGCGCGAACATCGCCAGGACGGCCAAGACCAGGGTCTGGCCGGACTGCCTCGCTCCCCGCGCCCCGCGGAAGCTCTCGGCACCTTCAGCTCTTCGGGCCACGCTGCCCTTGCCGGCTCTTCCGTTCATCTGATCCCCCATCTCGGACTCCCCCACTCTGCTGCCTTCCCTTGATCCAGGTGTCCCTCGCTCCCACCGCGAGGCCTCTGCCTCGCGCGGGCCGCGTGGGCTAGCGCCCCGCGTTCCGCAGGCGAATGCGGTTCGAAAGGCTCACCAACTGAGGCTTGCCGGTCGCGCGGTCATACATGCGGATGCCCAGGTTGAAGGTGAGAAGAGACCTCGTCAGGTAGCTGACACGCACGATGTCACCGGGGTGGTTGGTCTGGTACTGGAACCGGATGGAGACGGCCGCGTTCTCCGGAATGGGCACCGGCTGCAGAGGGTTCGCGGGCCCCGGGTAGGGGTAGCCCACGATGATGTCTCCGCTGCGTAGGTCCAGCACGTAGGTGAAGGGCGCCGGAAGCTGCCTGGGGTAGTCCGTGGGGATGACACTAAGCCCCAGCGTGCTGGCGTCGGGCGTATCCATCATTACCTCGCCCTCCGCCGAGCCATCCAGGTTGATGATCCCGCTGCGCCGATACAGCGTGCCGTTGACGGCGACGGTCTCGGTGCCAGGCACGATGTGAGCGATGGGGATGCGCTTCCCATCACTGGTCAGCTCCGTCGGGAGCGTGCCCAGCGCCGGGGTGATGGGCTGCAGCAGCCACCCGTTCCTGCTCACCGCGGCGTTCTTCCCCATCTGAAAGTCGAGCGGCGGGGCCTGGAGCGCGAAGCCGATGGTGCCGGCTCGGGAGTCCCATGTCAGGAGCCGCTGGGCCGCCGAGGAGGGTTCCGTGGAGTCGTACACGGTGCGCACGCCCCCGGCCATGGATGCATCCGTCTGGAAGACGGTGATCTGGGGCAGCGAGTTCTTAAGCAGCGTGGGGTTGAGGGCCCCTGATGCGACCGTCCCATCGTTCTGGAGGCCCGCCCACTGGCCGTGTTGAGTGCGATAGGTGATGGGCGCACCCCGCAGGGTGTCGCTGGGCGAGGCCACCTCGGCCTCGATCCGGGCGGGCGCGAAGACGACGGAGCTCACCGCCCTCTGGGCGGGCGCGTTGTCCGGGGCATCTGCCGCGTACTCTAAGCGCACCAGATCGAGATCGCTCACCGGTACCAGCGAGACGGAGGCCTCCCGCCAGACCTGGGCGAAGGTTTTGCCCTGGTCCTCCGAGGCCACGGTGCCGGGCACGGTGTTCTGGTCGTAGAAGAAGTCTGGGTTGATGATGTACCGGCCGCTGTTCGCGGGATCCGGCACTGCCCAGTTGCTGAACTTCGGGTCCATGGGGTCAAACTCGGCCCGGTACAGCAGGTAGGTGTTGTCCTGCCCCAGACCGGAGATGCTGGGCTTCTCGTTGGGGTTGAGCCAGCGTGGCGAGTCCTTGATGGCGGGATCGGGCGCGGGACGGCGAAGCCCCACGAAGTACCGAACGACCACGGGATGGCCGTTCTCATCCACCTGTGGCGCCAGCGGCTGCTTCAGGTTGCCGCCATGCAGACCCAGCGTGTCGTCCGCCGGCACGAAATCCAGCAGGGCGCCGTACATGGGAAGCTGCTGAGCGGAGCCCATCCGGCCGTTTCCCAGATGGTCCAGAGCATCGATGTAGCCGGGATGAGCCGCCTCATGGTTCTCGCCGGACGCGCGGAACCGCACAGGCAGGGAGTCACCGGGGTACACCGCCACGGACACCGCGTCGGCTACCTCGCGGGTCACCTGCTCCATCACGCGCCGGGCCGTCTCCTGAGACTGAGCGATCTGTTCGCCGCGGTGGACCAGGTTGAAGCTGGAGACCATTGGGCCGAACAGCAGGCCCAGCAGGAGCACGCTGACGGCCATCACAACCAGGATCTCGATGAGCGTGAAGCCGCGCTGAACACCCGGAGCCCGGCGATTCCCTGTGAACTTAGGAGCCACGGCGTTCATTGGATCTCACTCCTCGCGAGGTACGTGCTGACCTCCTGGCGCTTCCAACTCGGTCCCTCGCGCCAGATGGCTACGGACCGCACTGACACACCCCGCACCTGGCTCAACACCACCTGGGCGCGACTCACGTCCGCGTCCGGCGGGAGCTGCACGGTGATGTAGGGATGCTGCACGCCTCCCGTGTTCTCCCAGACCCGGGACCTATCGGTGATCTGCCCCTGGACGCCGTACACGGTCTTCCGAGTGCCGTCCGCGGCGGTGTAGGTGAAGTTCAGCACCACCGTCTTGCCGGCGTCGGAGGGTGGGAAGGTAACGTGTACCCTGCCAGTCTTGGTCGTCATGTCGGGCATGATCGCGCTCACCCAGTACCGGCCAGAGGGCAGAAGGCCGGAGGGCACCCCGTTGAACAGCTCGTAGTTCGAGTTGGCCTTCTGCAGAGCCACCGCCCAGTCGCCGTCCGCGCGGTAGAAGATTCGGACGCCCAGACCCGGCATGCGGACCACCTTGCCCACGCCCGCGACCGCGTTGGGTGCATGGAACCGCGCGTCCGCCTCGGCAGCGCCGTTGACTCGGGCGAACCGCACCAGGCCCTGCTTGAAGTCAACGTCGAGGTTCCCGTTCTGCGAGGAAGGGAAGGCGTCGCCGCCATCGGCGCACAGGGCGCCGGTGGCCAGGTTCACGGCCACCACCGAGGGTCCAGGGGTGGCGCTAGTGCCGCGGCTGGCCACCGCGAAAGCGTCCGTCAGGCCCTTGTACACGGTCCCGTCATACTCGTTGGTGACACCCGCCTGCTTGATGAAGGGCAGGGCCAGCTTCACCGAGTACGGTGCCCGGTCCCCTAGCACCCGGTCCTCGTGGAGCACGTGCCAATCCGCCACGGTGTAGTCGATGCGGGCGGTGAGGGGCCGTAGACCAGAGGGGCCGCGCTCGTAGGCGCGGAAACCGACCGGGTTGAAGAGCAAGCCGCCGGTGATCTGCTGCACGGCGGCGCCCCAGGCGGCCCCCGAGGGGACCAGCGTGGTGTACTCGTACTCGTCCGGGGAGAAGGCCCCGGAAGTGGACACGTACCGGAACTTGCGCGCGACACGCTCTGACAGCGGCTCGATGGCGTACGGCCCAGGACGCGAGGGGTCGTGCGACGCCTGAGCCAGGGGGACGGCGTACACGGTACCGGCCGGGCGGCGCGGAACCCTGACGATCTCCGCCGTTACGGCTCGCAGGCCCTGAAGCGTGGGGTAGCTGTAGCTCACCCGGTAGGTGCGGTCGTAGTTGGTGCCGTTGAAGATGAGCGCGCCTGCCTTGTAGTCCACGGCGTAGTCCCTGGACTTCAGGTTTGTGGTGATGCCCTGAAGCGCCTGGGCGTCGAGGCCGGTGACGTCCGTTCGAACGAGGTCGGCGCCGTAGATCAGCAGGTACTTGTCCGGATCCCGGTAGGCTTCAGTGGGCCACTCCATGGGGGCCAGGCTCAGAAAGTACAGGGAGCCGGTGCCGCCGCTTTCCTGGGCGGTGGGGGCTGGAATGCTGGTGGTCTCTCCCACGATTCGCCGGGTCTTGTTCACGTCGGACCACAGAGC
>DASXUI010000353.1:0-3981 GCA_036504955.1 Armatimonadota bacterium | reverse complement strand
GGCATCTTGCCTGCGCCCCAACTACTTGGTTGGACCCGGGGCACGGTAGTCTGCGCATCTTGGTGGTGAGGGTGGTAAGGACTCCCCGGCTGTCGAACTCTGCTGTGCACCTCTCAGGTACTCTGAGCTTCTCTGTGCTCTCTGTTTCTGGCCTCGCCGGGAATCCGGGACGGAGGTTGCAACTGTGGTGGGGCATCGCCAGCTCTTGGCAGCTCCTGGTTCCGGGTGGTGGCTGTTCCTTGCCGCGGCGTTGTAGGAGGGTGATGCGTAGACGTAGGTGGTGGGTGGCGCTGGTGATTTTGGCGGCGGCTGTGGGTGCATCGGGTGCCAGGGCGGCGGGGCGGGTGGGGTTTGGGGGGGTGTTCGCGCCGGCGGTGGGGGTGGTGCGGGGAGAGGAGCGGGCGTTCCGGCGGGAGGTGTGCCTGAACGGGCGGTGGGGGTTTCAGCCTGTTGCCGTGCCGGCGGGGTATCGGGGAGGCGAGGGGGTGCCGCCGGAACTGCCGATGCCGAGGGCGGGGGCGTGGGAGCCGGTGCCGCTCAAGGTGCCGTCGCCGTGGAACGTGAACGCCTGGGGGACAGGGCACGTGACGGGCGATCCGGGCCGGCCGTATGACCCCGGCTCCACCTACTTCCCCAGCTACCCGAGGGCCCGGAACGACGTTCGGATGGGGTGGCTGCGACGGAGCTTCGAGGTGCCCAGGGGGTGGAATAGGTCCCGGCCGCGGCGGAGCTTACAGGTGCCCGGGGGTTGGAAGGGGCCTCGGCTGGGGCGGACCTTACCGGTGCCCAGGAACTGGGAGGACTCCCGGCTGCTGCTCCACTTCGAGGCGGTGGCTGGGGAGTGCCAGGTGTGGGTGAACGGGCGGCGTGCCGGGGGGCACTTCGATAGCTGGCTGCCCTTTGACCTGGACGTGACCTCGCTGGTGAGGTGGAGCGGGCCCAACGAGCTGCTGGTCGGGGTGCGGGCGCTGTCGCTGTTCGAGAAGAGGAGCGCGCGCTACCCGAAGATGCGTGCGCCCTTCCCCTGCGGATCCTCTACGGAGCGGCTCGCCGGCATCTGGGGAGACGTGTACCTGCTGGGCGTGCCGACCGTGCGCGTCCGCGACGTCTTCGCGAAGCCCCGGGTGGGACGGGACACGCTGGAGCTGAACGTCACGGTCGCGAACGACACCGGCCGCGCTCAGCGGGTGGACGTGGACGCCGAGGTGCGGCCCTGGGTGAACCTGGCGCCCAAGGACGCACCGGCGATGCCGAGGTACAGGCTGGGGGGCAGGGTCCTGGGCCTCGCCCCGGGCCGCGTCACGGTGCCGGCGCGGGGAGAAGCGGTCCTCACGCTGCGAGCGCCGGTGAGGGGGCGGCTGAAACCATGGTCGCCGGGCGCGCCGGACCTCTACGCGGCCCTCGTCAGCCTCAGCCTCCAGGATCCACGAGAGGCCGGTGGAGGTCCGCGCCCGGCGAGCGTTTCGCTGGCTACGGGAGGCGGGCGGCAGGGGCGGAGGGTCGACCTCCGGCTGGAGCGCTTCGGGTGGCGCGAGTTCCGCCTCCGGGGCCGGGAGCTGCTGCTGAACGGCAGGCCCCTACAGCTCACGGGCGACCTGCTGCACCCCTTCGGGCCCTTCGTGCTCTCGCGCTCCTACGCCTGGGCGTGGTACCGGGCCATCCAGGGCTTCGGCGGCAACGCGGTCCGGCTGCACGGGCAGGTTCATCCCCGGCACTACCTGGAGCTGGCCGACGAGATGGGGCTGGTGGTACTGGATGAGACCTCGCTCTTCGGAAGCTCGGTGGCGCTGAACTTCGAGGAGCCGGTCGCCTGGCGGCGCTTCGAGGCGCACTACGACGGCCTGGTGCTGCGCGACCGCAACCACCCCTCGGTGCTCGGCTGGAGCTTCGGCAACGAGCTCTTCGCCATCTTCGACCTGAACGAGGTCACCAAGGAGGACGCTGACCGCTGGTACGCGCAGCTCGCGCGGCTCGGCCTGCGGGCGCGAAAGCTGGACGACACGCGCGACTGGATCTCCTGCGACGGCGACGAGGACCTGCGCGGCACGCTGCCGGTGTGGAGCAAGCACTTCGGACACGGCACGCCGCTGGACCGCCTGCCGAGCATCGACAAGCCACTGATGGTCGGAGAGTCGGGCGGGAGCTACTACGCGCGGCCGGGGCAACTCGCCCAGTTCAACGGCGAGCGCGCCTACGAGAGCTACGCGGGGCGCAATGAGGCGCTGGGCATCGACCTGTACGACAACGTCACCCGCATGGCGGGGCCCCGCCTGGCCTACTTCTCAGCCAGCGAGACCTGCTGGTTCGGGCTGGAGCACCTGCCGCTGGGGTACCGTGACTTCAGCCGCCTGCCGACCGAGGCCGACGGGGTGTTCCTCACGCGCCCCTACCGCGAGGGCCAGCCGGGCATCCAGCCTGAGCGCATCCCTCCCTACGTCTGCACGCTGAACCCTGGGTGGGACGCCGCCGTGCCGCTCTACAAGCCTCTGGCAATGTACGAGGCGGAGAAGGCGGCGCTGGCGAGGCCAGGTCCCCTCCCCTGGAAGCCCTCCGCCCCTCCAATGGCGGCACCGACCGCGTCTGCACCCCCCATACTGGACCGCGCCGCCTTCGTGGGCGACCTCGGGGCGGAGCTAGGACGGCAGCTGACGGCGCTGGGCGCGCCTCTCGGGGAGCCGGCCGCCAAGGGCTCGGAGCTGACGGTCGTGGACGCGGAGTCGCTGAACGGGGCTCAGACGGCGCTCGCGCGGCAGTCGTTGGAGCGGGTGAGGGCCCAGGGCGGCACACTGGTCCTGATGGTCGGTCCCGGTGATGCCTCGCGGGCGGCCCTGGAGGCGCTGCTGCCCGGTCAGGTCGTTCTGACCGAGCGCGCGGCCACGGCACTGGTGCCCGACCGCGCGCACCCCTGGGCCGCTGGGCTCACGCTGCCGGACCTCTACTTCGCGGAGGACGGCGCCAACCGGTTCATCCTGCGCGCCGGCCTGGGGGGACCGCTGGTGGAGCGAGGGCGAGCCGTTCTGCGGGCCAGCGATACGGACTGGTCGCTCTTCAACAACGCCCCGGAGGAGGCGAAGTGCGGCGCGGTAGTGCTCTACGAGCACCTGCTGAAGCCGTCCGGCGCGGCGCTGGTGGCGGTGCCCTGGGGCAAGGGAACCCTGGGCCTCTGCTCCCTGGACTACCGGGTGCGCACCAAGAGCGCGGACGCCCTGTGGCGCAAGCTGCTCGCCAACCTGGGGCTGAAGCTGAGGGAGCCTGAACGAACCTTCGAGCCCGCACTGGAGGGTGATACGCTCGTGAAGGCGCTGAGCGTGGGGCGCTTCGGCGCCGCCAACCTGGACGCCGCTCTGGCAACTGACTTCGTGGGCGAGGCAACGGTTCAGCCCGCGCGGGGGAGCAGGTCAGGCGGCCTTGTCTGGGAGGCCGTCGCCTGTCCCAGCCGGGACCGCTTCATGCTCAACGAGCTCGGCCAGGAGGGCCCCCAAGAGGCCTTCGCCACCTACTTCAGCTTCCGGATCCACAGTCCCCGCGCGCTGGACGACCTTCTTGCCGGCGGCCCGGACGCCCCGCGCTTCGGTCTCCACTGCTACGTCGCAGACCGCGTCCGCCTCTTCCTCAACGGCCGCGAGATGACGCCCGGCCAACCCCAGCAGGCCGACTACCGGTCCCTCTACACCTTCGATGCCCTCCCGCTGAAGCGGGGATGGAACCATCTCCTCCTGAAGGTTGCCTCCCAGCACCTCTCCGGCGAGACGCCCGGCACGCTGGCCGTCCGCGCCTTCTCCAGCAGCGACGCCTTCCTCCGGGAGCTGGACTCCGCCGTCGCGGAGGACTAGGCGGGTCGTTAGGTCGTTGGGTCGTTAGGAGAGGACGGCGTCCGCTCGCCGGGGATGCCATCCCCGGCTGACGTAGAGGCGCCCCTCCGGGGCTTCATGCAGTCCGTGTACCCTCGGAGTTGCGCATCCACAGCCCGTCTGAGCCCCG
>DASXUI010000352.1:0-1943 GCA_036504955.1 Armatimonadota bacterium | reverse complement strand
CGCCGAGTGCGAGCATCCTGCTCGCGCCGAGTGCGAGCATCCTGCTCGCGCCGAGTGCGAGCATCCTGCTCGCGCCGAGTGCGAGCATCCTGCTCGCGCCGAGTGCGAGCATCCTGCTCGCGCCACGGGGGACGGGCCGGTGCCTAACCAAGGCTGAGAGGTCGGACGGCGCCGCGCAGACGAGACGTCTGCGCCCCAACTGCCTGGGTGCCACCTGGTGGCCCAGGAGTAGGCGGGTGGCACCACCAAGCTGCTGACCTGCTCGGCCTGCGGCCGAGTCGCAGGCGAGACGCCCGCGCCACAAGGCTTCACAGAACCTTAAGGCCGGTGGCTCAGTGTAGGCGAGGGCCGGGCGGCCGTGATGAGAGGACGCGCCGGGGGCCGGCGAAGAGGCCGGCCGCACAGGCGTCTGGGCCGACGAGCAGTTCTGAAGGCGAACTCAGGTAGGCCGTTAGGGGCTGGCGTGAGCCTTCGGTTGGCCTCATCCGGGGGCTGGCTAGGCCGCGGGAGGCCCCTTCCCTTTGGCGCTGGCCGGTGCCCAGGGCGCCACTGCCCAAGGCCAGGCGCGGCTCACACCTCCAGCGACTGTCGGGCTTCCTCCAGGGAGTTGGCGATGGGGAGCTGGGAACGCAAGCCGGGGATCCGCTTGACCTGCTCTCGGGCGTTCTCAGGGAGGTTACAGAAGAGGATACGCTTCCCCTTGGCCTGGGTGTACTCAATCATTTCGAGGAAGGTATCCGCTCCCTCCTCTGAGACGATCCGGAGCCCCAGGCAGTCCACGATGATGCCCTTGGGCCGGTCCTTGAGCAGGAAGTTCAGCGCCGCCTGAATGGAGGACCAGGCGTTCTTCTCCATGGCGCCCGTCAGCCTGATGACGTCGTCCCGCGCCTCAATGATCATCTCAAGTCCTCCTCCTATGCACCGGAAGGCGTCTCCAGGGGAACACCGTGGAGAAGGCGCCAAGGCGCAAGGAAAGGCGGGGGTCGGTTGGCTGGAGTCGCCGTGGATGGCATCCCCGGCTGACATAGAGTCGCCCCTTCGGGGCTGAAGGCGGGCCCGCGCTGCCCCACAGTGGTGCTACCCCCTGATGCTTGGCCTTTCCTGGTGTCTTGGTGCCTTGGTGGTGACGTTCCCTTGCCACAGCCCTTCTCTGTGCCTCTGTGGTGAGGTGGTTGGCGCTAACCTAGCTCCACGAAGTCCACCTGGGGGGCTGCCTTCAGGAGGCCGGCCTCGAAGCCGCGCTGGAGGAACAGGCGGATGCTCTGGCGGCCGTCGTCGCCCAGGTCCAGGGTGCGCTGGTTCACATACATGCCCACGAACTTGTCAGCCAGCTTGGGGTCCATGTCTCGGGCGAAGCGCAGGGCGTAGGCGAGCGCCTCCTCGCGGTGCTCCAGGCCATAGCGGATGCTGGCCTCCTGGACTCGCGCGGCCTTCGCCATTACCTCCGGGCCCAGGTCGCGGCGGACCGCGTTCACGCCCAGCGGCAGCGGGAGGCCGGTCTCCCCCTTCCACCACACGCCCAGGTCCACGATGGTGTGGAGTCCGGCGCTGGTGTGGGTAAGCTGGCCCTCGTGGATGAGCAGGCCGGCGTCGACCTTGCCCTCGGTGACGGCGTCCATGATCCGGTCGAAGGGGACCACCTCGGCCTGGAAGTCGGGCTGGTAGAGGCGCAGGGCCAGGTAGGCGCTGGTCAAAAGGCCCGGGACCGCGATCCGCATGCCTTTGAGAGCCGCCGGCTCGATGGGCTCCCGGGCCACCACCATTGGGCCGTAGTTGTCGCCCATGCTGGCGCCGCTGGGCAGCAGGGCGTAGCGGTCGGTGACCTGGGCGTAGGCGTGGACCGAGAGGGCGGTGATCTCCAGCTTGCCCTCCAGGGCCCAGTGGTTCAGCGTCTCGATATCGCGCAGCAGGTGCTCTATCTGGAGCCCCTCGGAGTCCACCTT
>DASXUI010000351.1:0-5745 GCA_036504955.1 Armatimonadota bacterium | reverse complement strand
GATGCGACGGCGGGCGGCCTGGGCGGACCAGAGGATGGCGGAGAGGACGTTGTTAAGGTCGTGGGCGACGCCACCGGCGGCCTGCCCGAGCTGGCGGAGGCGTTCGGCCTTCACCAGCCGGTCTCGGGTGGTGGAGAGGCTCTCGAAGAGCTGCGCCCGGTGCAACGCGATCGCCGCGTGTTGGCAGAAGGGGACGATCGCCTCAGCATCCTCCAGGCTGATGGGGCGGCCTGTTATGAGGTTGTCCACACACAGGACGCCGGCGGTCTTGCCATCGGCCCGAATGGGGAGGATCGCGTGGTGCTTCACCCCTTCCATGAGCGGGATGACGTTCGGGATCGTGTGCGCGTAGTCCTCGGTGTAGTGGAAGGGCAGCTCCCCGCTGATGACGCGCCGCATGGCGCCCTCCGCCGCCAGTACCAGGACGGCGTCGCCGAGGTCCTCACGGTTCCCCTGGCGGTCGGTGCCCCATACGCCATGGAGTGTCCCCATCTCCGGCTCTACCACGTAGATTCCGCAGCGGTCGAAGCCCAGGGTCTCAGTCACTGCCCGGTGGACTTCCAGCAAGGTGCACTTCACGTCGAGGCTGCGGTTGAGGGAGAGCGATACCTCGTGTAGGGCCTGCATCACCCGTGCCCGCTCCCGCGCTGATTCCGCAAGGGAGACGGCCTTATCCTGTTGGTTGCACACGGCGGCGACGCAGTAGCTGGTGAACCCCGCAGCCAGGAAGGTTGGGAGGGTGGCGCTGCCCGTGTGAATGCCCGACGAGTAGACGCAGGCGCCAAAAAGGGCGCAGTTGAGGATCCAGGACCAGAGAGCCCCTGGCTTCCGCCACCAGTAGGCGGCCAGAAGAGAGGGGAGTAGGAGCCCAAGCCCCGCCTGAGGCTGCTCGCTCTGAAGAAGCAGGAGCAGGGCGCTCAGCTCCGCGGCCCAGAAGACGACGGTAGGCGCCAGATACAACAGGTCCCCAGATCCGGCTTCGGTCACGCCCGCCGGATCACGCTCTGTTGCCCGCCCATTCATCTGGTTGCCATACCCGGACACTCCTCCATGCTTTCTTTCGTCGGCTGGCGCAGCCAACTTGAGCGGCGGGTTGGTTGAGACGGCGAGCGCGTCCGGGCGGCACCAAGGGGGAGGGGGCGGCGTCTCGCGTCGCGAGGAAGCACGCTAGACTCTGCCCGACGGCGAGCGGCCTGCCATGCCCAGTTTACCGGGCACGGGGCGTTGGCTGCCTCACTGACCGCGGGACCACGGAGGAGGGGCGTCGGGGTGACCATGAACGGGTGCGCTATGAGAGTATCGGTAGGCCTACCCACGCCTCGACCTTTGAGCGGCTGAGTTGGACGGCGGCCAGGCGCCCTGGCCTGCTCCTGCCACGTTTGGGTCAGCGTCCGTCAGAGGCGACAACCCTGTAGCCGTTTCAGGGTTGTCCTGTAGGCTACGTCTGAACAAAGTCTTGGATGAATCAAGCGATACCAGCCACTGGAGGGCCCGCCAGCCACGTCCAGGGGCCGCCCGGACGCCAGACGGCGTCGAAGGTCTGAGCGCCTGCCGCGGCCCGCGCTATCGGCATCAGGAAGTCCCTCAACGCCAGACACGTGTCGGACAGGGTAGGGGTGCCATGGATGGAGACGCCTCTGGCCACCAGGGCTTTCCACTGTCTTCGCTTGCCTTCATCATCGAAGAAGGCCGGCGTGAAGGGCATGGGGTCCCCTGATGCCGGCACAGGCGTCTGTCTTCTGGCGAAGGTTGCCGTGACCGCCGCCGCCAAAGTGGATCCCTTGAAGCCAATGCGGCGCGAGAGTTCCCACACATCCGCTAGATCCTTCATCCGGCTGTTGGCCATGCCGAGAGCCACCATGGCCTGGAACTTCTCCGCTACGACGGTCTCTGGGGTGTAGGCGTGAAGGCGGGGCGAGGGAAGGCCGAGAGCGGCAGGCAGCTCGATCTCCACGGCTCCTGGGGTGATGGCGTCACCAAACCCGACGTCCACCTGCAGCGGGATTCGCGCCGCCCCAAGAGTCGCCGTCAACCTTACCCTGACGCCCCCATAGACTGCATCTTCTCGGATCTCCTTGCCAGACACTAGGTTCGGCGCAAACACAAGCCCGTCGGGCTCAACGCAGACGCCAACCACCTCGCGGAATACCTCTACGAGGTGATCAGGGCTCTCGCTCCCCCAGCCCAGCGGATCGAGGTCGCGGGTGGCCCGATAGGCATCGCCAGTCCATTGAAGGAGCAGAGTCGCCCCCTTGAGAACGAAGGCGTCTCGGTGCGCGGACTGGCTCAGACGGTAGAGAAGCCGTTCCCCGCCGTATCGGGTCAGCGTGGTCTGGAAGTCCTCGTTCCGCTTCTTGGACAGATTGAGCAGCCTCTGCCTAATGGATGCCGCGAGGTCAGGCGTAGAGTGTGTCACCGCGCGATGGCCTCCAGGTAGGGTCGCATCACGTTCGCGACGCGGCAGACCTCCGCGTACCTCCACAGGTCCTCCATCGTGCAGCGTCGGGCACGCCAGCAGTCGCGCAGGGCATCGAGCGCCACATCAAGCCCGACCTTGCTTCGGTACTTGAAACAGTCAGCCACTGTCTTGGCTGGGCTGTATACCCGCACCAGCACGCCCTCGATGTGATGGTCCTCCACACCGCTGGTGAGGGCGGCGCCCGAAGCATAGACAAGTCGGAGGGGTGGATAGTCCAGCCGCGGCCTATGGGCGTGAAGTGGGAGAGTGACCCACACCTGGCGTGGGTTCTGGGTTGTCAGGTCGTGGAATCGAAGCGCGGAGAGAAGGCAGATCGCTGCCCGCGGAGCGTGCGCGCAGACCTCCGCGAGTGAATGGTGCTCGCTGAGGTCGGTGTCGGAGGCGGCGTACACCCCACGTCCCAGTCTCTGAAGCAGCCCCCGCTCGTAGAGGTCCTGCAGATAGACGCGGGGGATCCCGCGCGCCTGCAGGTCACGGGGGCGAAGCACGCCCCTGTCCTCTGCCAGCGCCATGACCTGGTCTGCCCTGGATGGCGAGGTCCTCATGGTACTCCCAACTTGCGGTATGAGCCCCGATCCTGCAATATATCGGTGGTTGTCACTAACTACCGAGATTATGCAGCTACGGCCCCCGGTTGTAAAGGGCACAGCCCCATCCCAGATGTTCCTGTGGCAGCATAAGCCCTCGCTTGCCGTTACCCAAGTGCTCTGGGGCTGGAGCCAAGTCGCGGTCTCCTGGCCGTCGCGAGGGTGTTCTCACCCGTCACCAGACTGCCCGCGGCTACTACAGGCCTGCTACCTTTCTTAGAACTGCCACGGCGTCACGGACATCGAGCTTTCCGTCACCATTGGTGTCCCCTGCCTGCTTCTGGGCCTCGGTGGGAGCGGCAAAGCCGGCCACGAAGCGGAGGAGGGCGATGGCGTCCTTCACGCTAAGCTTGCCATCTCCGTCCACGTCGCCCGGCAGGGCCTGTTGTGCGCGGGGGAGCGTGTTGAAGGCTACGTCGGCAGGGAAGTTGGCGGCGCCGGGGGTGCCAGTCCAGGTGGCGAAGCCGCTGCGACCATCCTGGGTCACGTTCAGGAAGCTGCCGTCCGCGACGTTGTAGACACGGAGGTCCGTGTTTCTCATCGTGTCGCGGGTGTAGGTCACGGCAATCTGGCTCATGTCCGGCGACCAGGCCGGGCGTCCCACCAGCCCCTCTCCGCCACGCACGTTGAGCTTGGTGAGTGCCCGCTCCTCTCCGGTGGACACGTCCTTCACTATCAGGTCGCCCAAAGTCATCGCCACCGCTGCCCGGGTCGTCTCGCCCAGCGTGGTACCGGTGGTGCCGCTGTAGAAGATGGTGGGGTCCCGGCGGATGAAGGCGATGTGGGAACCGTCCGGCGCCCAGGACGGGTTGTAGTCGATGGCGTTCAACTGATTCCAGAGCATGACCGAGTACATGGTCACCACCTGGAAGTGATTCACAATGTCCGCCAGGTCCGAGACGAAGAGGCCGACGAGCTCCGCGAGGAAGCCGATCACCCGGTCCCCCAGGGGGGTGATGCTGAGAGAGCTGACGGTGCCTGTCTTGGCTCCCTCCTGGAACCTAACCGCCTGGGCGCCCGGCCTAATCCGCCACAGGTCGCTGGGCGGCTCAGTCGCATGCTCCCACACGCCGGAGGTGAGCCCGTAGACCAGAGACCCATCCGACGCCCAGTCGTTGGAGCCGGCTCTCTGCCAGACGTAGAAGGTGGCTACGCCTGGGACCTGCGTGGTCTGGCCCGCCGTGACATGCACGGGCACGGTGCCGTTGGCGACGCCCCCAGCGATGTGAACCTCCATGTGCGCCGCCTGGTAGCCTGCCTCTCCCGGAGTCCCCATGGCTGGCACCAGATGGTCCTGGCAGATAAGACGGGTGTACCAGGCGTGGAGGGAGTAGTCGCCCTCAGGGACGTTGTCGAAGCGGAAGCGGTAGGGTCCGTCCTTGCCTTGAGCCGCCTCGGCCGAGGTTGCGACCACCGTGCGACCGGTGCCCACCAGAGCCACGAAGATACCCGGAGGGGGCTTCGGCACTCCGTTCTCCGTTACGGCGTCCAGGCACGCGGCCAGGGTCTCGCGCTCCGTGCCGTTGTCCACATCCTTTGGAAAGACAGCGGACAGCGCCTCCCCCTCGACGGTCCCGGCTCCGCCGCCCGTTAGGACTGGAGGGGAGCCGCCGAAGTTGGTCACCTGAGTGAAGCGTCCCTGGCGGTCCACCGTGTAGAGGTTGGTGTGCGGTACCGTGTCCCCTTCGGCGCTGAAGGCGATCTTCGACCCGTCTGGGGACCAGGTGGGCTGGCCGATGCCCAGGATGGAGGGCAGAGTGAACACCGTCTGCTGCGCCTGACCATCGCGGACGACCAGCGAAGTGGCGGAGTCATCGGCGGCATAGCGCAGGTAGGCAAACAAGCCGCTTGCCAAGCCAGGACGGGCGGCCGGCAGGGGCTGGCTGGCGTAGCCGGGTCGCGGGGCGATGGTTACGGTGGCGTTGCAGCCCAGATACTGGCCCCAGGGTCCGTAGTAGACCAGGGTCATGGTATGCTGCCCGGCCGTTGCTGGATAGACGGTGGAGGCCAGGTCCTTAAGGGTGAACTGGAGGTTGCCGCCGGCATCCGGCGTTACAGCGGCGCTGGTCAACACGTTGGTGCCGATGGGGGAGGTCTGCCGATTTCCCCAGTCCCACCACACGAAGATGGGTGAATAGGCCGGGAAGCCGGACCCCTTGAAGGTGACGGGCTGGCCCAAGACCACCGGATTGGGGCTGTAGGTGAGGCTCTGAGCACCCGCGGGAGGGGCTGAACCCAGGACTCCCACCCACAGAGCCACAACAACCGCCGCGCGGTATAGGTACATGGCTACCTCCTCCCCCAACGCCCAGGGGATTGCTTGGGGGCTCTGCTGCCGCCCCACAACCTCTGTTTTCCAGCGAGGGGCAGGCCCCTCTAGGCGTTTGGAGGAGGCATCGGGCCTCCCGCCAGCGATGGCATCGCCGGCTGACGTAGAGACGCCCCTCCGGGGCTTCACGCGGACGGAGCCTGCCACAGCCGCAGTCAAGCAGGCCCTCTTCAGCCCCGGAGGGGCGTCTCTATGTCAGCCGCGGGTAGCACCCCATAGGCGTTAACATAAGCAGCTGTGAGCTCAGACAGTGGCCCGATACGCTTGTTTCAAGCCACCGATCTCGGTGATCTGGAGAAGGCGATAGTACGGTCGGTCCGCGCTCAGCTTCGACGGTCGCTCATGGCTCG
>DASXUI010000350.1:0-6283 GCA_036504955.1 Armatimonadota bacterium | reverse complement strand
GATCAGTCAGGCAACCACGATCACCCTTCGTCGCGAGGACAGCGCTGGGGAGCCTAACGACCTGGGGAGCGTGAATCTGCTTCCGGACGGTCTGACCTTCGCCGTGCCAGCGACGCTCACTCTGTCAGCGGGGAGGGGCACCAGCCTCGCGCAGGCCAAGGGCCTGTCGGTGGAGACCGTTGCACCTAACGGCCAGCCAGAGGGGCTGCCCGTCACGGTTGATGCCGACAAGAGGACCGTCTCCGTCCAGCTCACCCACTTCACCGTCTTTCGAGTCAAGGCCAACGTACACCTCAACCCCGGGCTCTACACAACCCTGACGGGAGCGAAGGTCCAGCTCCACGCCTTCTACGCGGATACCTCGCGGATCGTCGGCAGGCGGGCCGAGTGGGTCACCCGCGAGGTCACCGCGGACCCGAAGGCGGTGTTCATGGCCACCCCGCCCGGCGACTTCGTCTCCCGCGGCCTCTTCACGGCACCGGCCAAGGCGCCCAAGGACAACGTGAGGATCGACTTCGCGCTTCACCTCGATGAGCTCGGAACGGTGGAGCCGCTCACCGACGTAGGCTACGTGGATGTCATCGCGCGCAAGTGGAGGGGCAGTGGGCTGTTCCATGTCAATAGCCGGATTGGACCCTTCCAGGCGACCCTGATCGGCCAAGCGGATCTTGACCTGACCATCGCCGATGACTGGAGCATCAAGGGGACCGCGAAGCTGATCTCAACCGCCTACCGGGCCCAGCCCAAACTGGGGGATATCCCCTGCCTGATCAAATGGATCCCCGTGTCCCCAGAGAGGACCACGGAGGGCACCGTGACCGGCAACCTGCGCCTCTCCACGGATGAGGAGTACGATGCCGGCAATCCCTTTGACCCAACTCGCCTGGTCATACGGCGCCCGGCCGTGATGGATCTCGCCTTCTCCGGCCTCTCGTACGTCCCGGCTCAGTACACCGTTGAGACCTACGGTGGACCGGATGACTGCACGCTGAAGGACTCCCAGCCCTCGAACTACGACCCCATCGAGCTGGGGGCCCCCAAGGGAGCGCTCCTGCTTCAAGACACGGGGGATGGTCTGAAGGCGGTGTGGAAGGATAGCGCGGCAGTGGATCTGTTCGCGCCGGGGATGTCCGGCTTCGTGGAGAGCCAGGGCATCCTGTTGCCCGCCGACTAGACGGCTCGGGCTGGCGCCGCTCGTGGTCATAGTGAGCGCCAGGAATGAGAGCGAACGGAGGGCCGCGTCCCAATATGGCGCGCATCATCCCCCTGCGCGACGCGGGATTGGCGGGTGGCTTGTGGATTCGCCGGCTACTGTCGGGCCTCGACAGGTGGCTTGGCTGACTCCACGGCGGCAGCCAAGTCGTGCGTCAGCCCCCGTACCCCAGAGGTACAGGCGACCGCTGAAGCGTCGCTCAACCCACCCCCGTATCTCCTACCCGGACTTGGCTTGAAACCGAGGCTAGCAATGAAGCACTCCCTGTCCCACGTCGTCCTCCTTGGGCTGCTTTGTCTCCTGGCCCCTCCGCCTTGGGCGGGCGGCCAGGCTCCGTTGGTTCCAGCCCAGCCCACCACGCTGGTGGGGGAGACGTCGCGGCCTGATACCAGCACCTACGTGGTGGGAGAGCCGGTGGAGCTGACCTTCAGCGGTGAGGGCGTGTCGCCCGGTGTCGGGGGGCTCGCGCTCCTGGTGACTGTGCGTGACGAGCACGGAGCCTCCCTGATGTCGCGCCGCCTGCCGATCCCCGCAGGGCCTGACGGGCGGTGGTCGACGAAGCTCGCCGGCCCCAGCGGCCGACTGGGCTTCTACAGGGTGGAGGCCAAGCTCTCCACGGGCGCGACCCTCCCGAAGCTGGGCACCCGGCCTGCGGGCCTTCTTACCTACTGCGTGGTACCGGACCCTTCGAAGCGCAAGCTCTACCCAGAGAGGGAGACCTTCTTCGGGATGCAGACCGGGTTCGGGATGAACCTTCTGCCCTACCTGGGCGTCCGATGGGTGCTCGGTGGCTATAGGTGGGGGGAGACGGAGACCGAGCGGCTGGGTGAGTTCGTTGACAAGTGGCGTGCGGCGGGCCAGTGGGGGCGCCCGGCATTCCCCCCCGTCCGGGTGCTGGGCAAGGAGCTTCAGTGGAAGACCTACACCATCCCCAACCTCTACGGCCCCAATGAGCGCTTCTTCAGCAAGGTCTACATCCCTAGCACGGTCGTCGCAGGCTATGGGGCGCTAACGCCGGAGGGTGAGGCCGCCTGGCGGGCCTACTGCCTGGAGGTCGGGAGGGCCTACCCGGCCACCTTCCCAGAGCGTCAGGAGCATATCTACGAGATCACCTGGGAGCCGGTCTACCCCTGGCGGTGGAAGGGCACGGATGAGCAGCTCCTCCGCGTCTACCAAATCGCCTACGGGGCCCTACACGAGGTGGACCCCAAGGCTGCCGTAGCGGGACCCTGCCTCTCCTCCATCACGGAGTACGACACCCACGCCCGTCTGTTCCGGAAGGGGCTTGGCAAGTTCCTGGACGCCTTCTCGGTCCACGCCTACGTTAACCTGCCGCCGGAGCGCAATGGGCTGCGGGACCTGCTGCGCCGTACCAGACAGATGGTCCGCAGGTCAGTGGGTCGCGAACTCCCGATGCTGGGGACCGAGCAGGGGTACTCGACGGTGGGGAGCATCGACAAGGAGATCATCCAGGCGAGGGGCTTAGTGCGCGCCAACCTCATCCACCTGGGGGAGGGCTGGCGCTTCAACTTCGCCTTCTATGGGGCGGACTACTTCTACGAGCCGGGCTTCGGCTTCTACTACAACCTCAACCCCAAGATTGAGTTCGGGTCTGACAAGGTCGGCCCCAAGCCCGTGGCGCCTGCCTACGCAGCGATGACCTCCCTGCTGGAGGGGCACCGACCGGTGCGGACCATCGACTGGCTGGGTGAGACCACACTGGGGTACGCCTACGAGCGGCCCGGCGACCTCGTCGTGGCGCTTTGGGACTGGGGTGGCGCCCCACGCCAGGTGAGGCTACCCGTGGGCTCAGAGATGGTGGACCTCTACGACTGGATGGGCAACCGGAAGAGGGTGCCCGCGCCCGGTGGTCTGCTGCGGCTGACCCTCTCAGAGGAGCCCGTGTACCTGAAGGGGGTCTCCGCTGACCTGTGGGGCAGGGGGGCGGGCCGCGCACTCCGCCCCCAGCGGGCGAGCCTTGACGCCTTCCCGGGGGGCAGCGCTCGTGTGTCCGCATCGGTGACGCCGCCGCCGGGCGGCCTGGTAGGTGATCTGACGCTCTCTCCGGACACGCGGCTGGCGGCCGCTGGCCTGACCCGTCACCTTCGCCTGCCTGTCGGCGCCCGGCGTGACGTATCGCTGGAACTGAAGGTGCCACCGGGGGTTCCAGCGGGGACCTACCCGCTCCAGTGGGTTCTGAGCAGTCGCTCTCGCCCGGTCGCCACCACGGGCTGTCTGCTGCGCGTGCTGCCACCGCTGAGCGTTCGGCAGGTGGTACCTAAGTCGGTGAAGTCGGAGCCCGTGCTCGAGGTCCTGCTTCAGGAGGACCGGGGCACGGTGGCAAAGGGTACCCTTGAGGCCAGCCTTGATGGGGTGCCTGGAAGCCGCCGCCAGGCCACGTTCTCCCTGCCACCCAAGGGGAGCCAGCGACTGCTGCTGCCCTACGAGGGCGTGGCCGTCTCAGCCTTGCGCCTCTACACCGTACGCCTGGCGGTGACCACCTCAGCCGGTTACCGGCTGTCCCATGAGGCAAGGGCGACCTTCCTGAGCGCGGTCAGGTTCGCTGCTCCGCCCTCAGTGGATGGTGACCTAAGCGACTGGAAGGCTGTTCCCTCGCATCTGGTCAGGGGCCGGCAGTGGGTAAGCCGGGGAGCACAGTACTGGCATGGCGATGACGACTGTTGGGCGCGGGTTCGCTTCGGCTGGGATGCTCGCGCCCTGTACCTGGCCTTCGAGGTCCGCGATGACGTCTTCATGCAGCGCCAGACGGGCTACGACACCTGGAAGGATGACTGCGTTCAGCTTGGGATCGATCTGGAACCCCTGAAGGCCGCGGTGACGACTGGGAACATGCTGGCGGACGCTGGCACGCGGCGACGCAGGTCGGAGCTGGATTTGGCTCTCACGCCGAAGGGACCAGAAGCGTACCGAACAGCCTCCGCGGATCCCGACCGTCTCCCCGTGGGGGCGGTCACGCCAGGGGACCTGCGAGTGGCCGTGACCAGGAGGCCGGCGCCAGGCGGAGGTGTGGTGCTGACCTACGGGGCCGCCATTCCCTGGCGCACGCTTGGCGCCGACCGTCCTCCCGCGCCGGGCTCCTGCGTGGGCATCAGTGCCGCCATCAACGACCGCGATGACGAGACCCAGCTCGAGCCGAAGGCCTTGGGGCTGTTCGAGCTGAAGGACCCGAGCCGCTTCGGACTGCTCTACCTGGAACCCTAGCTCACCTCGGCGCGAGCCCATCGGCGTTGACTGAGCTTCCCCCTCGCAAGCGCGTGGCAAATGTCCGGGTGCAGCTCGCTCGGCGGCAGGGTTGGAGCTTCGTCAGCGCCGCTTGAGAGAAGTGCCGGCGATGCCTCCCAGGGGTTGAGCAGGGCGACGGTCAGCCGCGCCCCAGTCCGCTCGGCGGCCGGCCTCACCGTGGGGCGCCTCCTCCTGCTACATCCTTCCGTGGAGGTTACGCCCATGCACGGTCCACATTCAAGCGCGGTGAGCTCCGCGGGCCAACAGCGGGAGGGGAGTGACGGCATCCCGGATGCAGGGTCCCTTCGGCGTCACGCCGACCGGATCAGAGTCGACGGTTACACAGTACTCGAGGGCGCCCTGCCACTCGCCTTCATCGGTGAGATGCGTGAGAGGTTCGACGCGCTGCTTGAGGAGTACCGTGACGCCAACCCCACCAACCGTGGGGCGAATCGGTACCAGATGTATCTGCCCTGGGAGCCCCCCTTCAGCTCCCCCACGCTGATTGAGCATCCGGAGGTTCTCTCGGTCGTTCAGGCGATTCTGGGCGAGCGCGTGCTGCTGGGGTATCTCGCCTCGGATACGCCGCTTCCCGGATCGGATTACCAGACGGCCCATCTGGACTCGGAACTGCTCTTCCCGGAGTCGGGTGTGGCGACGCCCTGCTTCGCGCTGGTGGTGAACGTGCCGTTGGTGGATGTGACGGAGGAGAACGGGCCGCTGGAGATCTGGCCAGGGGGAACCCACAACATGCCGG
Organism: Armatimonadota bacterium; assembly: GCA_036504955.1. GTDB lineage: Bacteria > Armatimonadota > DTGP01 > DTGP01 > DASXUI01 > DASXUI01. The sequence continues at coordinate 1,070 of DASXUI010000350.1, read as the reverse complement.
TCCCCGTCGACATCCCATCGCTGGCCGAGACCCTGGTCTCCAGGCGGCTCACGATGATGGCGGGGGATGTCCTGGTGCGGGATCCTCGTGCGTGGCACCGAGGCACGCCGAACCGGGGTACGCGCTCACGACCGAACGTCGCCCTTGTCTACACCCGGCCCTGGTACCGCTTCGCACAGGAGCCGCCCACCCTCCGCGGGAGCCAGCTTGACTCCCTCAGCGACCGTGCAAAAGCGATGCTGAGGCACGCGAGGCTGACGGAAGGTTGATCTGCCTTCGCTGGAGGAGCGTGGCGGGTGGCTCGGTAGTGGCGTGTCCCGGAGGCCGACGGTTCGGATGCTGGGAGGCCGATGATAGGGGCGCACCCACACAAGACAGGTCCATGCTAAACTAGGGGTAACGAGGGAAGATGGTGGACCTGAGGGGATTCGAACCCCTGACCTCCGCGATGCGAACGCGGCGCTCTCCCAGCTGAGCCACAGGCCCACCGTATGGTGGTATTCACCCAGCCCCTGCTTGACCCACGCTCAGTCGGTAGCCAGAAGACCCGATCGCGAACGCGCCAAGTCGAGTAGTCAGCGGGGAGAGCCATGGTTCTCCCTGCCGAAGTCCCGGGCCTGCGAATACTTCACGAGCATTATCTCACGCTCAGAGGGGCGAGTCAACCCAGGCTGGGAGGGTTCGCATACGCGCGGTCAGGGGGCAGAACAGTCAGTTCCTGCCCCCTTCTTCACCGGTCGCCGGGCAAGCCGTCTCCCTGGTCCTTGGTTCGAATCCCCTCCGGTCCCCCATCCGCCTTGTACCTCCTCCAACCTCTGGGGCAAGGCTCTGTAGTGCGCGCTTCAGCTCCTTAGCGGAAGACCAGTCAATGCCCGTCGGTGGTTCACGGGGCAGGCGGTAGCGGTGTGTCACCTCGATAGAATGCACATTCCTCACGGTAGGGCTGGTTCAGTCCGGATACTGCTAGGGTCTCCATTCGCCGAGCGGTTCCCGGGCAACCAGGTCCCCAAGGGCCGATGAGCTCCCGCAGGTGTGGATGGGTGAGGAGGTGCGGGGGTCCTATGCTACGC
>DASXUI010000349.1:0-2385 GCA_036504955.1 Armatimonadota bacterium | reverse complement strand
CGAGCGCCGCCAGGCCGCCCCCTTTCCGCGTTGACACGCCTCTGGGCCCGCCCTATACTCAAACCGGGCTGGCGCCTCGACCTCGAAGGGAACACACCGCTTGTGGCTGCTCTAAGCACCTGGTACCAGGGGCACTCTACTCCAATCCTCCTCGCCCTTACCCTCGTCGCGCTGTTACTGCTGGTGGCGGTTTCCGCCCTCTGCTGGCTCTACGTGCGTCTGTCCGGCCGCTATCGCGAGCTGCTGCGGGCTCCCGCCGGCACCGATCTCAGTGAGCTGGTGACCGCCGCCCTGGCACAAAGCCGCCAGGCGGAGCTTCGCACGGAGGAGCTGGACCGCAAGGCCTGCCTGCTCGACCAGGAGCTTGGCCCCTGTCTGCAGCGCCTGGGGATCACCCGCTTCGACGCGTATGAGTCCGTGGGTGGTGAGATGAGCTTCTCCATCGCCCTGCTGGACCGCGAGGGCACCGGAGTGCTGCTCACCAGCCTCTATGGCAGGGAGGACAGCCGCATCTACGCGAAGGCTCTGGTGAAGGGCGTCGCCCAGGGCCCCCTGAGCGACGACGAGCGTCGAGCCGTGGCGGCCGCTCTGCAGGGCGCTCTCGCGAAGGCGTAGTCCGCGGGTGGCATCAAGATTCAGCGTCAAGAACTGCTTCACCACCAAGACACCAAGACACAGAGAACTGCCTTACCACAGAGACACAGAGGGCACAGAGGGGACTAGCTTAGGTTCTCTTGGTGTCTTGGTGCCTTTGTGGTGAAGTTGTTTTCGGACACTGACAGGCTCTTGGCAACGCGTTATCTGACAGGCTGCCGGCACTTGGGCGACGAACCACTCCCGTAGGGCCGCCGGTGGCACATCGCTCTTGCGCGGCAGTTCCGTGGGAAACCCCGCCCAGCGATCCTTCGTCTTAACCCAGGCAGCGCACGAGGCGCATACGCGGCGTGCTGGGCGCGGGCTTGCAGACGCTCTCGTGAATGGCGCAGGCTAAGGGGGCCGGCGAACCGGGCGGCACCGGGGGCGTGCCGCGCCAAGGAGCCGCCGTGAAACCGGGCGGGGAGAAGTCTTGCGTGGGCGCGGTTTGAGGATTTGCGCGTATGGGTAAGCATGGGTTGACAAGGCAACAGAGCTTCTGGGGACGAGCTTGGGGGCTTCTCCGGAGGCGAAGGCGAGTTACCTCCTTGATTGCCTGTAAGGGGATGCTCCGGGGGAGCATCCCCTTACGCTTTGTCTGGGTGCTTTTTCTGGCGACTGCCGCCTTCGCTCCTACCCCTGAGGCGGCCTGCCGGACCCTCAGGCGCGCCGTCATCGTTCCCTCCCGCTGCCAGGTCCGAACGCCCCTCAGGATCTCCGTGCAGGCCTCGGGACCCAGCACCCCCCTCGGACCGCGACTCAACGACTGCGTGGAGGCCTGGACCCACCCCGGCTGGACCGACTTCCTGCAGGACCTGAACGTGCGCTCCCGCCGGCTGGATACCAGCCTGGGCACCCTGGACGTGGCGGAGCGCCGCCCCGACGGGCAGCTTCACCTGAACCCAGGCGCGTTGGAGGCTGCCTTCGAGAGCGCCACCGCCGGATTTCGCATCGACCCCTACCCCGTGCTGGGCTACTCCCCCGCCTGCCTCACGACTGAGCTGCTCCGCAACCCGCTGGCCCTCGGCCCCACCCAGGCCTGGCTCCTTCCCTCCGGCTCCTTTCTGCTGCTATCGGCCGCGTCTCCGGGGTCCACGCCCACGCCCTCAGCCGCGCGGACGCTTCGGGAGATCAGCCGCAAGGGAATCGTGCTGTGGCAACGCGAGGGCGTCCGCGACGTGGTGCCGACCGAGCAGGGCACGCTGCTGGTGACCGCCGCGGGGGGCGGCTGCTCCGAGCTGGGCGCGAACCACAAGGAGCTCTGGAGCCTCAAGGAAGGGGCCGCGCTGCAGCGCGTTTCGGAGGCGCGGGTGCTGGTGCTCTACCCGGACCACCTGGCGGAGGTCCACTCCTCCGGGAGGGAGCTGTGGAGCTACAAGGCCCCGTGCCTCTGGGCGCATCGCGGGGACTCCGGGGACACCTGGGTCCTGCGGGCCGACGCACCTCGGATTGAGCGCGTGGACCGGAGCGGCGCCTCCCGGTGGTCGGTGACGCCGGCCGACAACCCGGACCTGAAGTCGCCCCAGTGGGTGTGGGACGCCGGAGGGGAATCCGTGGCGGTCCGGGAGCCGGACTCCCTGTTGGTGGTGGGGCCGGACCGGCGCACCCGGTGGAAGCGCGCGATGCCGGGGCTTCTTTCGGTCGCGCCCACGCCTGGCGGGGGATGGATTGCGGCATACTCCCAGGGCATCGAGGAGCTGAGCGAGGCGGGTGAGCCGCTGTGGTCGCTCCCCGCGCCAGGCGCCCTGTCCG
>DASXUI010000348.1:0-5993 GCA_036504955.1 Armatimonadota bacterium | reverse complement strand
CGCCCGCCCCTGTGGAGTGCGGCGACTCCGGCGCCGCTCTGCCCTGCGAGGCGGTGGCATAGTCATCGGGAGTGCCGGCGGCAAGTCCATCGGACCCGGCAGCCCGCTGCCGGGGTATCTTCGGCGTGAGTGCTGTATCTGAGCAAGGCAGAGCGGCCCCGGAGTCGCCGCACTCCACAGGGGCGGGCGCCCACAGACCACCCCCTGAGGCCCTACCCCTACGACCTTACGACCCTACGACCCGCCCTCGGGCCCCACGACGCGCCCCTACCGTCAGCTCCCGTAGTGGACGTGCCGGGAGGAGACCTTGAAGGCCAGTACCGTGAGGATCAGCACCATCACGAAGAGCATCCAGGCCATCGCGCTGGCGTAGCCCATCTTCAGGTACTGGAAGGCGTTGTCGTAGAGGTAGACGGAGTACATGTAGGCGGACCGGGCCGGCTGGCCGCCGGGCGCCATTACGTAGGGGACCGCGAAGATCTGGAAGGTGCCGATGACGCCCATGATGAGGTTGAACTGGATCACAGGGGAGACCATGGGAAGCGTTACGTGCCGCACCTTCTGCCACGCGCTGGCGCCGTCCAGGTCGGCGGCCTCGTACAGATGCACGGGCACGTCCTGAAGGCCGGCCAGGTAGATCACCACCGCGTTGCCCACCCCCCACATCGCCAGCAGCACCAGCGCGGGCTTCGACCACGCCGGGTCGCTAAGCCAGCCGGGGCCCTTCACCCCGAAGAAGGCGAGAAAGAAGTTCAGCACGCCGTACTGGCCGTTGAAGATCCACAGCCACAGGATGGCCAGGGCGACCGTCGGCACCATGCTGGGCACGAAGAAGATGGTCCGGTAGATCGGCATCCCCTTCACGCCTGTGTTCAGCAGCACGGCCAGGCTCAGCGCCAGGATCAGGCCCAGCGGCAGGGAGAAGCCCGCGTAGTAGAGCGTGTTGCCCAGCGCCTTCCAGAAAACCTCGTCCTGCATCAACTGCTGGTAGTTGGCAAGGCCGATGAAGACGGGGCGCTCCAGCACGGAGTAGTCGCAGAGGCTGTAGTAGAAGGAGGCCACGATGGGGTAGAGCAGGAAGGTGCCGAGGCCGATGAGCCAGGGCGAGACGAAGAGCAGTCCGCTGATCGTTCCCTGCTGCTTCAGTGACCTCAAGGCCGCGTTCCCCCCAGAGCCACGGCGGCGTCGCCCTCTCGGTACTTCCGACGCGCAAGCTCCCTATCTAGCTTGGCCTGCATCCGCACCTGCACCTCTTTGAGCGCCTGCTCGGGAGTCTTCTTCATCAGCCAGATGTTGTCGAAGGCGGAGTTCAGCTCGTCTCGGTACTCGGTCCAGATGCCGATCTGAGGCGTGCCGAAGGCGTTGGGGCTTCTCGCCAGGTCACCGAAGACCCGAATGTAGGGGTTTTCGTGCTTGCGGTAGAAGTCGGCGCTCACGTGGGTCAGGGGGCTGTTCTTTCGGTGCCCCAGACAGAGCAGCTCCATCCCCTTCTGGCTGTTCGCATACTTCAGGAACTCAAAGGCCTCATCCGGGTGCTTGGAGCCGCGGGGGATCACCAGCACATCCTCCTCGGCAACCGTGGTGTTCGCCAGATCCGGGCGGTCCGCCGGATAGGGGAACGGAGCGGCGGCCCAATCCGTGGTGGGCGAGTACTTGTGGATGAAGTTGTGCATCCACACGCCCTGCAGCACCATGGCGACCCTGGGTGGGCGGGAGAGGAAGGCGTTCTGGGGCGAGGAGAAGGAGCCGAAGCCGCTCTTGAAGACCTGAAGCTGAGACGTGCCGTACTTCTTGGCGTAGGACTGCACCCACTTGAAGGCTCGGATGTTCTCTGGAGAGGCGGCGGTGATCTTGCTCTTGCCGTCCCACAGCTTCCCACCGAAGAAGTAGCCCCAGGCCCAGTTCCACCAGCCGGGCTCGGAGTGCATGAAGCCGGCCTGGATCAGGTTGCCCTTCGCGTCGCGCTTCGTCAGGCGGTCGGCGTACCGGTCCAGCTCCTCGATGGTGCGCGGCGGCCGGTCTGGGTCCAGGCCGGCCTCCCGGAACAGCGTCCGGTTCCAGTGAAGCGCCGTGGTAGCGGGCGTGCTTGGTACGGCCCACACGTGGCCCCGGTAGTCCACCACCTTCCAGTACACCGGAAGGTAGTAGCTTGGGCCATAGCCGGCCCCGCGCATGTAGTCGTCCAGCGGGAGCAGCGCGCCCTTGTCCGCGAAGACGTTGACGTTGTAGCTCCAGAGACCCGCCACGTCCGGTGGCACGCCCCCTGCGGTGGCCAGAAGCAGCTTTTGGTCCACCTGGCTCACCGTCAGCATGTCCACGGTGATCTTGTCTTGAGAGCGGTTGAAGGCGTCCACCACGGCGCGCATGGCGTCTCCCTCGAAGCCCGTCCACTTCTCCCAGTAGGTGAGATGGATACGGCTGTCGTGGGGCTGAGAGCGCTCGGGGACCCAATAGGCGAGGAAGGCGAAGAGGAGGATCGCGGGGACCAGGAGGATGCGCATGGGGGAAGCACCCAGGAGGCCCTGGGGCTCGCGCCGAGGGCGCGTGAGCCCTGCGGCGCGGAAGCCCGGCCCCCAACCGTCAGGTCGCGGTGCCCGTCGCTGCCCCTGTGCTGAACCCGCTAGGGCTCCGGGAGCTTGCGACGACCCGCGCTATCCGTGAGTCGTCAGTGTCCTGCCAAGGGTGCGGCCTCGGTGGCCTGCGGCTCGCGCTGCCAGGCGCTGACAGCCTCGGCCACGCCCACGGAGGACTCACCCGCAGGGATGGGCGCGGCGGTGGTGGTGGCGCAGCGCTCGCAGCGCGCCTTCACGTTCCACGTGGCGTAGCAGTTCGGGAAATTCCTGAGCTGCCGACCGCACTCGCAGCACCGGAAGAGGTTGATCGGTCCCGAATCCTCCTCGTCGAAGTCATCATGGACTACGACGGGCGCGGGACGCTTTCTCGTGGGCTTCGCCATGCGGTTGTTCTCCCTCTGCATTCCGGCTAGACGGACGGCCCCACCCAAGGTGCCGCCCCACTCCCCCGCCCACACTGCCACGGGTCCACCCAAGGAGATCGCACAAGGGGTGGTATGGCACGAACGGGGACACCTGATTCTAGCATAACACAGGCAAGGGGTAAAGGTTAGGCATGCGGTTGCCTGCCTGGGGGCAGGCCTATGGAGCCCGCCCCCAGATACCACGGAAGCTACTTGCTGAAGTCCATGGTGTAGGCGATACCCACCCAGGTGTGACGACCCAGGACGCCGCCCTTCAGAACGACGGGCATGTGGGGGAACGTGAAGGTCAATCCCGCGATGACGTGCCTGTTGTCGAGGATCTTGTCGTTCTGAGAGTAGGTAACTACGGCGCCAAGGGGTCCGTAGAGAGTGGTCTCGAGACCGCCGAAGACGCCGTGGTTCATGTTGGTGCCGGCGCCCAGGTGCAGGCGGACCATCGGCAGGAGCTTGCGCTCGCTGTTGGTGATGGTCTTCGCCATCGCCAGGTACGCGGAGGTCTTGTAGTCCAGCGCGTTGGCCACGTCCTGCGCGCCCACCACGATGTTGGGAGCGGAGCTGCTCTCCTTCACCAGCACGAAGGAGGGGTTCAGGACCAGACTGCCGGAGCCACGGCCGGGACGGGTGACCCAAGCATCAAGCTGAAGGCGGTCGGTAGCCCCGTAGTAGATGGTGCCGAGCCCGAGGTGCTCAGGGGCGCCGACGGCTCTGTAGTCCAGCCACAGATGGTAGTAAGCAACCTGAACCTGACCGGCCTTTAAAGTGTTGGCGGTCGGCATGGTCACGATGTCGGCGGCTCTGGACGACGACACGACGCCCGCCGTGAGGGCCAGCGCCAAGCAGCACTTCATAGCAGTTCTAATCAACGAAGAGTCCCCCTAGCCGCCCTCCATGGACGACCGTGTATATGTGCATCGGTGCCAGGCCGGTTCGCGACAACGCACCGATGGTCGGTCGCGCGGACGCCCCCGCCTGCCCACACACACTAGCCTCGAGTAATCCAAGCCACCGCGCGGAACCGTTCACCACGGCGCAGTCGCGTTTTCCTGGGCCCTGATAGATGCCACGGGAGACGCGCCTTACGTGAGGCAGACGCTGCGAGGAAACCACACCCGAGGAACTGATGCTCTGCCCCCATCACGGCGGGCGCCAAGTGTTAGGCAGTTACTGCATTCTGTAGATCGTGCGCATATATCCTCTATTCAGGGAGCTATTGCTTCTGGCGCGCGGCAGGCAGGTTTGGCCCGTGCGGCAGAGTGGAAGGATCAACGCGAGGCATCGCTCGCAGTACCCATCCGTACCTGCACACAGCACCCAGGTCTAGGCCGCTGACGCTCTGGCCTACGCCTAACTCGAGTCGTGTGCCGCCCATGGACGTCAGGGGTAGCCGTAGACTGTTGGTCACAAGTATGGGCCAGGGCATACCGGCGGCAGGGCGGCTCGGGCCGCGCGGGGGGGGGACGCAAGGGCGCGTAGGAAGCAGGGCGAGCCGGCGAGGCACGGGCTAACCAAGTCAGTGGCTAGCTTGGTGTAGACTGGAGGAAGGTAACATGAGATCGAGCACTGCCACCATGGGCGCTTACCCGGAGGTCCAGGCACCCAGCATCAGCGCCGTGGCCTTGGGGTACTTCATCGTCCGGCTGGCACTTGGGGCCTGCTTCATCGTACATGGAGCGCAACTGCTCTTTGGCGCCTTCGGCGGCGGGGGTGTCGAGGGGACAACGGCCATGTTCGGCAAGATGGGGATGCCTGCGCCACGCGTGATGGCGATTCTGGCGGGGGGAACTCAGTTCTTCGGCGGCCTGGCCGTGCTGACGGGCATCCTAACTCGCCTCGCGTCGCTGGGCCTGATCGTGGTGATGCTGGTGGCCATCGTGAAGGTCCATCTGCCCCACGGCTACCTGCTGAACTCGCCCACCGGCCAGGGCTATGAGTACAACGTCGCCCTGATCGCCATGTCCCTGCTGCTGCTGCTCACCGGCCCCGGCCCCTGGTCCGTGGACCACGACTGGGAGGGCCGAAAGCTGCTACGGGGAGGCGCCACCCGGCCTGACTGAGCGCCGCCGCGCCCCGGGGTGAGTGGGGTGCTACCGAGCAGATGATGAAGGCCCACCCGAGAGCATCGCGCTGGCGTGCGCGCCCGGGTGGGTGACGCCGCTCCCCTCAGCCTGCCAGGACAGCGTTCGCCTTCTGCGCGGCGTCCTTCATGGCGGCCGGGGCCGTGGCCTTGCCGGTGATCACCGCGACCATCGCTTCCTTAAGGATGTCGCGGACCTCCTGCCAGCCGCCAATCTGTGGCTCCGGCACGGCGAAGGGCAGAAGCTGGAAAGCCTGATAGCCCTGCGGGTCCTTCTGCCAGGCGGCTTTCATCACCGGTGACTGGGCCACCGACTTCCGCAGCGGCATGTAGGTGGTCTTGGTGGACCACTCGGCCGCCTGCTCGCGCTCCGTCAGCCACTTGATGAAGGCCCAGGCGGCCTTCTCCTTCTCAGGGTTGGAGCGGAAGATACAGATGTTGGCGCCGTAGAGCACCGTTACGGGGTGTGTGACGTCTTTCTGGGGGATGTTGGCGATGCTCCAGCGGTGGTGCCCAGAGACCGCCCGGCCGACCAGGTCGCGTCGGGTGCTGGAGCCGCAGAACATAGCCGCGCGGCCGGCGCCGAAGTCCTGTTGGTACTCATCCTTGGGTACCTGGTAGGCGGCGCCATGCTTGAACAGATCGCCGATGCGGGCGAAGAGCTCGACCGCCGCGGGCTCGTCGAAGCGGACGTGCTTGTTATCGGCCGCCAGCAGCTTCCCTCCGTTGCTGTAGATCCAGCCGTCCAGCGTGGAGGGATTCACCTCCATCACCAGGCCTTTGCGGGGCGGCGTGGCGGCGGGGTCCGTAGCGGCTAGCACGGCCGCGCTGAACTCTTCCCAGGTTCCGGGGATCGACTTCCCGGCGGCCTTCAGCACGTCATCGTTCGTGTACGTGCAGAGCACGCTTTTGGTGAAGGGA
>DASXUI010000347.1:0-2765 GCA_036504955.1 Armatimonadota bacterium | reverse complement strand
ATCTTCTGCCCCTCGCTCTTGCGCTGCTGCAGGAGAGGCACGGTGATTCGCTCTGCCACGGGTCCTCCTCAGGGGCCGTCCGGCCCCCTCCAGTATAACGCATTCGCGGACGATAGCCGTCTCACCGCCAGCAAGGATGGGCGGCCCTCAGTGTCGCGCCGAGGGACCTTCGTGGTTCCCGTGCTCGCATGCTGCCTGGCGTCGGTAGCGCCCTAAGTCAGTGTTCGGAAACAACATCACCACCAAGACACCAAGACACCAAGAAAGGCAGAGCTTGTTTCCTCAAGTGTCCTCTGTGGTAGGGCTTTCCCTGCTCTTCCTGGTGTCTTGGTGGTGAAGTTGCTTGTGGACACTGATTTGGCTCCACCTTCCCCGGGTGGTCTCACCAGTCGGCGTGCCGCTTCATGCCGCGCGTGAGGTCGGCAGTGGCGAGGGGGCGGTGGAGCATGAGGGCATGGGACTCCAGCAGGTCTGGGGATAGGGAGGGCGCGGCGAAGAAGCGGAACCGGAAGGTATGCTCCCCCTGGTCGGCGTAGGTCACGCGCGGCTTGCGGACGGGGCCCGGGTCGTGGTCGGTCATCATGGGAGCGCGCAGAAGGGTCAACCGGACCTGCCAGGGGGTCGCGTCCGCTCCGTAGACGTCCGGACAGACCAGGCCGGCGGCGGAGCTCCCACCGCTCAGCAGCATCCAGTCGCGCACCGGGCACTCCTTGCCCTGAAGGTGGCGCTCCAGACTGCCGCCCAGAACCCCATCGCGCCGGTTCGCCGCCTCGAAGGGCAGCGGGACCACCAGCTTCAGCAGCCGCAGGCGCTCCAGCCAGAGGACGCGCAGGAGCAGCTCCACATAGGGATCGCCGGCGTACACACGCCACTCGGCGGACAGCTCGCTCCTGCCCAGAGTTCCGGTCTGAAGGAAAGAGGCCATCAGTGGGCCCTGGTCCAGCAGGCAGGGGGCGCCCCACTGGGGCGAGTCGGCGGGGCCCTGAGGGTAGCGGTCCACCGAGTGGGACCAGTTATCCGTGTGGTCCGGGATGAGGTGCAGGCGCGGCAGGGGCAGGCTCGGAACGCCGGGGAAGCCCATGGAGGGCGCGGCGCCCAGGCAGAGGCGCACGCCCTCGGGGGTGGCGGCTTCGTCGCAGCCCACGGTGACTCCCTCGGGAACCGGCGTGGGGCCGCCCTGCCGGTCGATCCGGAAGGCCGCCACCTCCCCCGGAGCAAGGCTCGCGCGGAAGAGCAGGCGGCTAGCGCCGCCGGTGAGGGTCTCGGCATCCATCCTTTGAACCGGGACCGGATCGCCCTCGGGGCCCAGCAGCCGCCAGTCGGCCCCCCAGGAATGGTACTCCAGCCACGGCTCCGCCTCCACGTAGCCATCGTAGGGGGCGTCCGAGGCGTTCAGCAGCACTAGGCGCTGACAGGTGCCCTCCGGCAGCGACGCGGCGAGCACCCTCAGACCGTGCTGGGTTAGGTCCTGGGCGGCGGAGGCGGCGTACCCCAGGTCATCGCTCACCTGGCGGTAGGCCGAGGGGATGCTGGTGCCGCCCAGCGTATCGTGAAACTGGTGGAAGCAGGCCCGCTCCCAGGCGGTCTCGAGGCTGGCGGCGAGCTCCCTATCGGAGGGCAGCAGTGACCGCGTGACCTCCGCCTGCCGGAGGAGGTGCTCCGCGCGCCGGAGCTGGGACTTCATCGCGTGGGCCACGGAGTAACAGCCCACGGCGTGGTGCTGCAGCTCCCCGGTCACCAGTGGCAGCGAGGGGATCTGGGCCTCGATGGCTTTGAAGAAGCGCCTGGGCGAGGAGAAGACCAGTCGGGCATCATCCAGGGCATCCGCGTGCTCCCGGCACCAGAGGATCTGCTTCTCCGTGGCGCCGCCGCCGTGGTCCCCAACGCCCAAGAAGCACATCGTGTGCTCCACACCCTCCGGCAGCGCCCGCAGCGAGGCGCGGACGTGATTGAGGCTTGGATCCCAAGCCCCGTAGCCGCCCGCGATTCGGAAGGTGGTGACCTCCGAGCCCCCGTCATGCCCCCGCCAGCGGAACACGCGCGACGGTAGGGACATCTCGTGCTCCTGCGGGCGCATCATCACGTAGAAGCGCTGCCCGGCGGCGGACATCAGGTCCGGCAGGCCGGCCGCGTGGCCGAAGCTGTCCACGTTGTAGGCCACCTCCGGGAAGGCGCCGAAGCGCTCCAGGCAGTACTGCTTGCCCAGGCCGATCTGCCGCTCCAGGCCGAAGCCGCTGGGCTGGTTGCAGTCCGGCTGAATCCACCACCCGCCGACCACCTCCCAGCGCCCCGCCCGGATGTGCTCCCGGATGCGCGCGAAGAGGTCCGGGTCGGCACGCTCCACTTCTCGATACCCCCAGGCCTCACCGCGCGTGAAGATGAAGTCCGGGTGGTCGTCGAGAAGGTCGCAGGCAGACCGGCAGGTAGCCAGCGTCTCGTCCAGCCCGGAGGTCCACGGCCAGAGCCAGATGGGATCGATGTGCGCGTTGAAGATGAGGTGGACGGTGACCATGGGGCCTCCCTGTCAGCATCGTGCGTCCGGCGGAAGTGCTGACTGGACTCAGCACCACCAGCCGTTTCGTCTGGGCAGGCCGAGCGTCCTCTGACTGAGGGCGGGTCGTAGGGTCGTGAGGTCGTAGGGTCGTAGGGGAAGGGCCTCGGAGGGTGAGCGGTGGTGGCCTGAGCGATAGGGTGTGCCCAGCGGCGGACCGCCCGGCGGTGAATCGCCGGGCTCCGAGGCTCAATCCCGGTGAACCGGGGTTCTG
>DASXUI010000346.1:0-4628 GCA_036504955.1 Armatimonadota bacterium | reverse complement strand
CCAGCCACTTCACCGCAAGTTGGCGCCCGGAGGCCGGCTTGGGCGGCACCCAACGCCGCCTCGCGCCTACCTGACCCCAGGGACCACCCTCTCCGCGTTGGACGCGTAGACCTTCCGGAGCACATCATCCGGTAGGTCCAGGCCCGCGACGGGCCAGATCCCCTGGCCGGGGTATCCCCAGTACTCGAAGCACTCGTCGTCCGTCTCCAGAATGCGGAAGCAGTTGCGGTACACGGGGAGGTCCGGGCCGATGTCGGTGCCGAAGAGCACGTGGTCCTGGTGGTCCAGGATGAACTGGCGGGCGCGGCGTGGCTGGCGGCCGAGCTCCGCGAACCGGGCGGAGATGTCCACCACGTAGTTGGGGCAGCGGTCCAGCAGCCGCGAGGCGCGGTCCAGATCCTCCACCTCGCTGCCCACGTGGGCCCCGATGAAGGTGGTCTCCGGATGCCGCTCCACTACTCGGTCCCGGGCCTCAAGGAGGTCGTTCAGGGGCGGGTACTGGGGACCGTAGAAGTGCCAGTCCGGATGCTCGGCCAGCTCCCCCAGCCGCTCGTTGGTCTCGTCCAGCGGGTCGAAGAAGGCCCAGGGGTCCGCGACGTGGATGAGCACGGGCAGCCCCGCCTCACCCGCCGCCTGCCAGACGGGGTCCAGGCGCGGGTCGTCCACCGCGAGCAGCGTCCCTGTGGCGTCCCGAACTCCGAGCCCGAGTGACTTGAACACCTTCACGCCCTGGGCGCCCTGGGCCGCGGCGTCCTGGATGGCCCTGGGCTCCCGCTCCGCGAAGTCGGGCTCGGAAACACGCTCGAACTGGGGCACGTAGAAGACGGCGAAGCGGTCCGGGTGGCTGCCCTTCAGCAGGTCTAGCTTCCGCTTGAGGTGCTCCCCGCTGCCGCCGGATAGGTCCGCGAAGACGCGGACGTTGCACTGGTCCATCACGTCCAGTACGTGGCTAAGGTCCCAGTTGGGGTCGTAGTGGTTGTGTGCGTCCACCGCTGGGTACCGCGCCCTCGACACCTCCGTCTGCTTCACGACCGCTTTCATCATGGGACGATAGCGCTCGACGGTCACACCAACGCCGCCTGTCGGCTCACCCATCCGTACCACCCCTTTCCCACGCTGCCGCCCCGCACCCGACAGGACCCGCCGCCCGCCGCGTCGTAGCTCACTGTAAGGTACGAGCGCCTGACCTCATGTGCTTCGACAGAGGCGGCCTGCTTGCGCCGCCGCCTGAGTGCCTGGCCCCGGAAGGGATGCCGAGGCCCCAGCCCTTCACACGATGAGCGCGCTCCGCTGGGGCGCGGAGGTGTCAGCCCCATGCGAAGCGGTCCGCTCCTCCATTCCCTTCTTGCGCTCGGCGCCCTCTTCGCCGCCGCGATCCCTCTCTCAGCCGCGCAAACCCCGCGAGCGGGGGGAAGCCAGCCGGCCACTCGGGCGACGGCCCGGCCGCCGTCATCGGCCAGCCGGATCCCCGGGGCCCGCGCTGAGGAGGACGGCTCCCTCTCCCTGGCCGGCACCTGGAGCTTCCGGCTCGATCCGCGGAACCAGGGGATCCCTGAGCGCTGGTACGCCGGCGCGCTGCCGGACCGCATCCACCTGCCCGGCTCCACGGACGAGGCGGGCTTCGGCACCCCCAACAACCGACCGGCCACCTTCGACACGCTCAGTCGGAAGGTGGAGTACACCGGTCCCGCGTGGTACCAGCGGGAGGTCGTGGTTCCGAAGGCCTGGGCGGGCCGGCGCGTCACCTTCTTTCTGGAGCGCTGCCACTGGGAGACCCGTGCCTGGGTGGACGGTCGACCCTTCGGCTTCCGGGACAGCCTGTGCGTGCCGCATGCCTACGACTTCGGCGCCCTAGCGCCCGGACGGCACACTCTGACCCTCCGCGTGGACAACGCCCTGAAGTACGACATGGGCGGCGCCGCCCACTCCACCTCGGAGCAGACCCAGACCAACTGGAACGGCGTCGTGGGCCGCCTGGAGCTTCGGTCGTCCCCGGCGGTCTGGATTGAGGACGTGCAGGTCTACCCAGACGCGTCACTGCGTTCCGCGCGGGTGCGCGTGCGCCTGGGCAACGCGACCGGGCGCGCCGCGGTCGGCGCGCTCCAGTTCATCTGGGGGAATCAGGGCGCGGGTCGGCCCGCCCCCTCAATGGGCGTTCCCTGCCGCGTGCCGGAAGCCGGTGGGCTGGTCGACACCACCCTCCCAATGGCCGACTGGGACCGCCCCTGGGACGAGTTCAGCCCCACCCTCGGCAAGCTGAGCCTGCGGCTCACCGCCCGGGCGGGTGAGCGCGCCTACTCCGATCGAGCCGTGAGGACCTACGGGCTCCGAACCCTCGCAAGCACTCCGGCCAAGCACCTCACGCTCAATGGCCGCCCCCTGTTCCTCCGGGGCACTCTGGAATGCTGCATCTTCCCCAAGACCGGCTACCCACCGACGCGCGTGGAGGACTGGCTGCGCATCCTGCGCGTCTGCAAGTCCTACGGCCTGAACCACCTGCGGTTCCACTCGTGGTGCCCACCGGAGGCCGCCTTCCAGGCCGCCGACCGTCTTGGCTTCCTGCTTCAGGTGGAGGCGCCCTGCTGGGTCGCCAACTGGGGCAAGGATGCCGCCCGTGACCGCTGGGTGGCGGAGGAGGTCCGTCGCATCCTGGACTGCTACGGCAACCATCCCTCCTTTGCCCTAATGAGCATGGGCAACGAGCCCAGCGGCGACTACAAGGTGATCCACGGCTACGTCGCCATGGCCAAGAGGCACGACCCACGCCACCTGTACACCGCCGGCTCCGGCTGGGGCGCGGGCCCAACGGACGACTACCACGTGACCCCGGACGGCCGTGGTGTCTTCGGCCCGGCCACGGACCAGGACAACCGCGCCACCGTCGCCCGCCAGGCCGCGCCCATCGTGGAGCATGAGGTGGGCCAGTGGGCCGTGTACCCGCGTATGGCAGAGATTCCTAAGTACGATGGCGTCCTGAGGGCCCGCAACTTCGAGCGCATCCGCGAGGACCTGCGCGCCAAGGGGCTTCTTGACCAGGCCGAGGAGTTCACTCAGGCCTCCGGGAAGCTCTCCGCGCTCCTGTACAAAGAGGAGATCGAGCGGCTTCTCCGCACGCCGGGCCAAGCCGGCTTCGCCTTGCTGGACCTTCACGACTTCCCCGGCCAGGGCACTGCCTTGGTCGGCGTTCTGGACCCCTTCTGGGACAGCAAGGGACTCATCACCCCGGAGCAGTGGCGCCGCTTCTGCGCCCCTACGGTCCCGCTGCTCCGGCTTCCGAAGCGCGTCTACAGCACCGCCGAGACCCTGGCGGCGTCAGCCGATATTGCCCACTACGGCCCCCAGGACCTCACCGACGCGCGGCCGGAGTGGAGCGTGCGGGACCAGCGGGGCCGCGTCATCGCCAACGGCTCCTGGCCGGCGCTCCAACTGAGGACCGGTGAGCTCACCCACCTGGGCGCCCTCCAGGTTCCGTTCCAGGGGCTGGACGCCCCGGCCAAGCTGACGGTCACGATCAGCTTGGCCGGCACCACGGTCGCCAACGATTGGGAGGTCTGGGTCTACCCGGCGACATCCGAGGAGGAGCCCAGGAGCGTCACCATCAGCCAGTCGTGGGACGAGGCTACGCGCAAGGCGCTGGCCTCGGGCGGACGAGTCCTGCTGCAGGTCACGCGACCGGCGGGAAATATCCGAGGCCGCTTCACCCCTCTCTTCTGGAGCCCGGTCTGGTTCCGCGACCAGCCGCTGACCATGGGGATGCTCTGCCAGCCCACCCATCCGGCCTTCGGGCTGTTCCCCACGGAGGCGCAGACCAACTGGCAGTGGTATGACCTGCTGAACGACGCGCGCTGCCTGGTGCTGGACGACCTGCCGCGCGGGCTGCGCCCCATCTCCCAGGCGGTGGACGCCTTCACCCGCAACCACAAGCTGGCGTACCTGTTTGAAGCCCGAGTGGGCAGTGGCCGCCTTCTGGTGACCTCCCTGGATCTATCTAGGGACCTGGACCAGCGCCCGGCGGCCAGACAGCTCCGCCGAAGCCTGTTGGCCTACATGGCGTCCGATGCCTTCCGTCCCCAGCAGGCCCTGTCGGAGACCGAGCTGGAGCCGGTCCTGAGCTCGGGACCAGCCTCCCAGGTGAGCCGGCTTGGCGCGAAGGTGGTCTCCGTGGACAGCGAGGCGCCGGGGTTCGAGGCCTCCCGCCTTCTCGACGACAACGCGGACACCCTCTGGCACACGGACTGGGAGGGCCCGCGCCCGCCCTTCCCGCATCAGGTTACCGTTGACCTCGGTGCGCCGCGCGTGCTCAAGGCGGTCCTCTGCCTACCCAGACAAGACCAGACCAACGGTTGGGTACGCGGCTATGCCATCTACCTGAGCACCGATGGCGTGACCTGGGGCTCTCCCGTCGTTCACGGCTCCTTCGCGAGGGACGCCGACCTCAAACGGATCTCGCTTCCGGCGCCAACCAGCGCCCGTTACCTTCGCTTCGAGGCCCTAAGCGGCTTCGACTCCCAGCCCTTCGCCTCTTTGGCGGAGCTTGATGTGGAGGTCAAGTAGGGTTGATGGGTCGTAAGGTCGTAGGGTCGTAGGGGAAGGGCCTCAGAGGGTGAGGGGCTCCTGCCAACACCTCC
>DASXUI010000345.1:0-6320 GCA_036504955.1 Armatimonadota bacterium | reverse complement strand
ATGGTGACGACGTTGAGTAGGGTTCCCCGCACCCTACCAGCTCTCCGCGGTGATGGCCATCACCCGCACGTCCGGATTGCTGGGGAGGGTGACCGCCGTGATCACGCTCTGGTTCTCGCTCCGCAGCTCGTAGTGGTTGATGAAGGCCGGAGTCGGCACCATCCCAGCGGGCCCGTGGCGATAGGGCATCGAGAGCATGGGATGCTCCCCAAAGCGAGGCGGCGCGTTCCACGCTGAGATCGGAACGTGTACCCTCCGCTCGCCGCCGTTGAGGTAGTGGAGAGTGAAGTCCACCTCGGCATCCTTCACGCTGGCGATGGCCAGGTGGAGCGCCGTGGGTCTCTTCGCGTCAATCTGAAGCCTCTGCCCCCTGCAGGTGACGAAGTTGAGGGTGCCGTCGCTCTTCCCGGGATACTGGAAGGAGACCTGACGGCTGGAGTCAACCCCGGAGCCCACGGCCAGACCGAAGTAGCCGCAAGGGTAGAGGTCGTTGTAGCGGACAGCCTCGGGCGGCATCAGCTCCGCGGCAAAGGTGTTGCCCAGCCCATCGAAGTCCCCGTTCAGGGTATCCGTCTCAGAGGAGACACCGTCCAGGTCCACCACGCTCGTCAGGCTTTGGGGCACGAAGGGACCGCCCTGAACCGCGACGGAAGTAACGTACAGCTCCCCGGAGCGCGTGGCTCCGGAGAGGGAGGCCCACTCGCCGTCCGAGTAGCCGTCGATCACCAGCCAGTACTGCCCGCCGAAGGGCGGCGCCTTCAGCTTGAAGCGGGCCATCACGGCCGGGGAGCCCGGTGCCAGGTCGCCGCTGAGCAGGGCGATGGGTGCCCGAGGATGAACGCTGTCGCTCCAGGACATCTCGGTCCCGTCCCAGTAGTACCAGTGGTACCCCAGCTCCACGGCGCCGGAGCGCCAGGTGGTGGGGCCGCGGTTCTCGACCAGGATGTTGACGTCGGTGGTGGAGTCGGCCTGGAGCACCTGCTTGATGGGCCCTCTGGCCTGCGCCATGGACCGCGTGAAGTCGATACCCAGGTCGGCCTTCACCATCTCCGCGGGCTCCCAGTGGGAGAGCTCCGGCGTGCTTCCCCCCAGGAAGGTGCCGTCGGCGGCGGTGAGGCCCCACTCCAGGAGGTAGCCCTGGGTGTTCTCCGGCGACCAGAGCTCCAGGGGCTGCCCTTCAGGCCCGGCCGCCTTCACGGACACGTCGATGTCGGCGGCCTCGCCGGGAGCCAGATCACGGGGCAGAGGGCTCTTCAGGCTCTCGCCGGGCGCTCCGGCAGCCACGCCGAACTGGCGCCAACGATAGGTGGCGAAGCACTGCCCACGAGAGAAGGCCTGGTCGGTATCATTGCGGAGCCGCACTCTTGCCTTGTAGGTGGCTCCGGCCATGAGGGTCTCGGGCACATCGCTCTGGAGCACGGTGACCTGGGGGCGCTCGGGAGGGCCAACCTTCAGGGGCAAGTCCAGGAGGTTCACGGGCTCCACGGCCGCCGCGCCGGCGGCGGGGGTGAAGACCATCTTCACCACCAGGTGGTAGTCGCCCGGGTCCAGGGGATCGCCGTTGGGCTTGGCGGTGGGAACGCCGGCGGCCAGGGGCACGCGGATTCCGGCGGGCACGTCCCGCGGCAGGGAGAGGCGCACCTCCGGGGTGGCGTTCTCGTCGCCGCGCTTCACCTGGTACACCGCGGCCACCTGGTCCCGCGACCAGGTGCGCTTCCCCAGGTTCTCCACGGTCATCTCGACTCGGTGGACGCCCTTGGGAGCCAGGACAGGCGCGGCGTCCAGCTTCACCACTCGCGCCCGGTACTCCGAATCGCCCACCAGAAGGACCGCGAGGCCGATCCGCGTCAGCGTCTGCTCGCGGTCCCGGTACTGGCGACTGGGGGCGACTTCCGTGGCCTCCTCGAAGTCGTTCCAGCTATTCAGGATGATCCAGTCCGCCCGCTCCTTTGCCAAACGGTTCCAGTCCGTCCTGTAGGCAACGCCCTCTAGCCGGGGGCGGCTGAACCCCTTGGGTCCCAGGCGGCGGCTGTCAAAGCCGGGACAGATCGTGGCGGTGGTGATCCGGTCGGAGGCGACGACCTGCAGACCCGTCGTGGGGTCAAGGGAAACGTAGGCATCCAGGTTGGGGGCCTTGGCGCGCCACTCCTCCACGCCGGCAACCACCAGGGGCCGGCCGAAGTCGGCCTGGAAGCGCCTGCGAAGCCCATCTATGGTGGCGGAATTCCAGTTGCTGAAGCCGGAGGGCGAGCCAAGCACCGCCACGTTACCCAGGGAGCCGGGCGCGCCGCCGGGAACGGGGATCTCGAGGCGGAGGGAAGAAGGCACGCGGTAGAAGAAGGTGTGCAGCGCCCCATACAGGCCGTCGATGCCCTTCTCCGTGGTCAGGTCGGTCTCCGAGTTGGAGCTGCCCTCCAGGAGGAGAGACACATAGGGAAAGAAGGGTTGGTCGCGCTGCATCTCCTTGAGGGCCTGAACCATGGCGTCCAGGCCTCGGATGGACCACTGGCTCTTGGAAACCGGGTCACCGCTGAAGGCCACCAGAACCGACCGCACTCGCGCGGAGTTCATCTCCTCAAGGTGCTTGCGGTGCCACCGCGCCCGCTGGAACCCCAGCCAGGGGCCCACCCCCTCCACCGGGGTGTCCGTGAGCATCAGGGAGCCATCCGGACGCCTTAGGTGCAGACCTGGGTTGGGGAGTCGGGGGTCGCCCTGATACCAGTAGCGGTATAGGGCGAAGCTGGTCCGGTCCATGGGACCTGACTCAGCGGGCTTGGTGTCCTGGGCGTTCAGCGAGCAGGAAGCCAGCACAGCCAGAACGCAGGCCAGCACGCGGAGCTTGGCTGCGAGTGTAATGGTCGGTAACCTCCTGCCCGAAAGGGCATACAATGGTCCCGGCGGCCATCGGGCGATGGCCCAATCCTGGGCGATAGGCCTGAGACGGGTCGCGGACCCGCTGAACGCGCTGGCTCCGAAGCTCCCTCGCGGGCGCGAGAGGGCTCGTGCGGGCTAGCGGAAGACCTACCAGGCGGCGGACGAGGGGTTCGGTCCTTACTTTCGCAGTTCCGGCGTTCCGGTCCTTCAGCAGGGGGTTCCAGGGCGCCTCTACGACGAGACAAGGACGAGTCGCTCAGGGGTCGACCTCCGGCGCCCGGACCCCGGCTTCCCTCAACCGCGGGGCGGAGGCCCCTCCTAGGGTTATGACACCAGTAGCCGGGGAAAGTTGATAGAGCGGCTGCCTGCGGCCACCAGCCGGTGCCATGCACGAGGTGGTGGCGCCTCGAGACAGGAGGGAACCAGGTTGGCCGCGGCTTCGCTGGGAGGAGGCACGGCTGGGCGGGTGGAACTGACTCCCTGGCCCCAAACGCAGCCCCCTCGACGGCTCATCCACGCCTCCCCTTGCAGGTGATCACTTCATGCCCGTTCAGGTCAACGCCCAGCCCAAGGAAGACACCACACCCAAGCTCGCCACACCGTGGGTGGTGGTCCTCTACAACTGCGATTGCCACACCTTCGACGACGTTATCCTGCAGCTTCAGAAAGCCACCGGCTGCAGCCTGCAGGAGGCGGAGCTGATCGCTGAGGAGGCGCACATGCTGGGCCGCGCCATCGCCTTCAGTGGCGAGGCAGACGACTGCGAGCGCGTCGCAACGGTGCTGCGCTCCATCGGCCTTCAGGTGGAGACGGGCCGAACGTAGGCACGTCCCACCAGGCTAGCCTGCCGCCACGGATCCGCGACCGCCCCTGATGGGAACCCCTGTATTTATCCGTTCACCCGTGCGCGAGCGTCGGTGAGGGTGTCCGGCGGCAGCAGTGCGGCGGCGGCGGAGAGCTGTTCCCTTACCCGTTCTGGAGAGGTTCCCCCGAAGCTGGAGCGCGCGGCGGCGGAGGCGCGAGCGTCGGGAACGCGGTAGCCGTCCGGGAAACCGTCCCAGAAGGCCCGAAGCTCCTCTGTGCCCATCTCCTCCAACCGGCGACCCGAGTCCACGCAGGCCACGACCAGGCGCCCGGTGATCTCGTGAGCCTGGCGGAAGGGCACCCCCTGCCAGGCGATGAAGTCCGCCACGTCTGTCGCGTTGCTGTAGCCCAGGGCGGCCGCGCGCTCCATGGCGTCCGCACGGAATCGGGCGGTGGCGATCATGCCCGTGAAAGCGGTCAGCGCACCCGTCAGCGTGTCCACCGTATCGAACAGACCCTCCTTGTCCTCCTGGAGGTCGCTGTTGTAGGCCAGTGGCAGTCCTTTGAGCACGGCGAGCAGGCCCAGCAGGTGGCCGTAGACGCGGCCGCTCTTGCCCCGCACCAGCTCCGCCACGTCCGGGTTCTTCTTCTGCGGCATGATGCTGCTGCCGGTGGCATAGGCGTCGTCCAGCTCCACGAAGCCGAACTCCGGCGCGGCCCACAGCGTGATCTCCTGAGCCAGGCGGGAGAGGTGGGCCATCAGCAGCGCCGCGAAGCCCAGGAACTCCACCACGAAATCACGGTCCGCGATGGTGTCCAGGCTGTTCAGCGTGGGGCCGGAGAAGCCCAGCTCCTCCGCGGTGAAGTGGCGGTCGATGGGGAACCCGGTGCCGGCCAACGCCCCGGAACCGAGGGGACAGAGGTCCATCCGCCGCAGACAGTCCGCCAGGCGACCCCGATCACGCTCCAGCATCCAGAAGTAGGCGAGCAGATGGTGGGCCAGTGGCACGGGCTGGGCGTGCTGAAGGTGGGTGAAGCCGGGCAGAATGGTGTCCTGATGCTCCTCGGCTCGTACCGCGAGCACGGCCTGGAAGCCCAGGAGCAGGCGGTCCACCTCGGCCACCTGCTCCTTGAGCCACAACCTCAGGTCGGTGACAACCTGATCGTTTCTGCTGCGGGCGGTGTGCAGCTTCCCGGCCACGTCACCCAGCCGCTCGCGAAGCAGCATCTCCACCGCGGAGTGGATGTCCTCGGAGGCCGGGTCGAAGGGCGCCTCGCCCAGTTCCACCTCTCCCAGGATCTGGGTTAGGGCCGACTCCAACTGAGCGCCCTCACCTTGGGTGAGGATGCCCTGGCGCGCCAGCATTCGCGCGTGGGCGAGGCTGCCCAGCACGTCCTGCCGCGCCAACCGGATGTCGAAGCCGAAGGAGTGCGTGAAGGCCGCCGCCTCGCTGCTCTCCTCCTTGAGGAAGCGCCCGCCCCAGAGCTTCATCCCCGCAGTGACCGGTACATCAGAGCCTGCATGCCGTGCGTCTTCACGATGCCGGCCGCCTCGCTCTGGTCGAAGGTCTTGCTGTCGAAGGAGGCCAGGTCCTCATTGTAGAGGGCCCACTTGCTGGCGCGCCCCACCACGTTGAGGGAGCCCTTGTACAGGCGCAGCGTCACGGTGCCGCTGACGCGCTGCTGGATGGGGGCGATGAAGGCCTCCAGGTCCTCCTTGAAGGGATCCAGCCACAGCCCCGCGTAGGCCAGCTTGCCCCACTCCTGGTCCACCAGCTTCTTGAAGCGCTGCTCGTCGGCCGTGGTGACCAGGGCCTCCAGCGCGGCGTGAGCTCGCAGCAGCAGGACTGCCGCCGGGCACTCGTAGTTCTCGCGGACCTTCAGGCCCAGGATGCGGTCCTCCATGATGTCCACGCGCCCCACGCCGTTCTCACCGGCGATCTGATGGGCGCTCTGAACGAGCTCCAGGGGATCCATCTTGCGGCCATCCAGGGAGACCGGCACGCCGTCTTCGAAGCCGACCACCAGCTCTCGGACCTTGTCAGGGGCCTCCTGGGGGCTCTTGGTCCAGATGAAGATTTCCTCCGGCGGCGCGAAGTCGGGCTCCTCCAGCCGGCCGCCCTCGATGCTGCGGCCCCAGAGGTTCTCGTCGATGCTCCAGATCTTGGCGATGGACTGCGCGACCGGCACACCGTGGGCCTTGGCGTACTCGATCTCCTCAGTTCGAGTGAGGTTCCGCTCCCGCATGGGCGCCAGGATCTGGGCGTCGGCCATCATGGCGCGAATCTGGAACTCGATGCGGAACTGGTCGTTGCCCTTGCCGGTGCAGCCGTGCCCGAATACCTTGGCGCCCTCCCGCTGGGCCACCTCGACCGCCTTCTTGGCGATCAGCGGCCGGGCGATGGAGGTGCTGATGGGGTAGCCCTGGTAGTCGCCGTTGGCGCGCACGGCCGGCCAGCAGTAGTCAGTCACGAACTCCCGCTTAGCATCCACAGTGAAGTGCTTGGTGCCCAGCGCCTTCGCCTTCTCCTCGGCCTGGCGCAGGTCTGCCTCGGGCTGCCCGACGTCCACGGTGACCGTGATCACCTCATCGAAGCCATAGTCCTCCCGCATCATCGGGATGCACACGGAGGTATCAAGAC
>DASXUI010000344.1:0-22872 GCA_036504955.1 Armatimonadota bacterium | reverse complement strand
GCTGCCAGGCCGTGGGTATGTGACCGTAGCTCAGACCCCCAGCCTGGAGGTAATGCCGCTGGAGGACTTCTCGGAGTTCGCGGAGGACCAGCCACTACCGGGGAGCGCCTACGGAGTTGGTCCCGATGGCGACCCCAAGGTGGAGTCCACCATCAGCGCCACGGTGGTGGCTCCGCCGCCCGGGCTAGAGGGTGCCTCTCGCGCGCTGCGCGTTCACTACAAGTTCGCCCCGGGATGGAAGTTCCTACGGGTCTCGCCCCAGGGAGACCGCCAGGCGCCCTTGAGCGGGAAGCCCTACGCTCTGGCGATGTGGGTGCACGGAACGGGGAGCGGCGACCTGCTGCGGGCGCGCTTCACGGACAGCACAGGCCAGACCTTCCAACCCGATGGTGGCGCCCAAACCTGGCAGGGCTGGAAGTACATCAGCTTCCCGCTCACCGGCGAGAACGCGGGACGCTGGGGTGGCGCCGATGACGGCGTAGTCCACCTGCCCATCCGGCTGGATACGCTCTTCCTGGTCGACTCCCCTGGCGGGCGTGGCGGCGAAGCGGCCGTCCACATCGCTGGCGTGACCCTGCTGAGGAGGCCGTAGGCACCAGGGAGGTGAGGGGGCCGCAAAGGGAAGCTGGCCCCTTCACTCCCTCAACCCCTACGGCCATGTGCCACCGTCGAGGCCGACTACCAGCTTCAGCAGCCTGACGGCATCCGCGATGTTGAGCTGCCCATCCGGGTTGCCAGCGGGAGCAACGTCGCCCAGCAGTATCGACTCCAGGGTCTCCGGCTCCAGCCCCAGCACCAGGCGGAGCACCTTGACGACATCCGTGATCCCAACGGTGCCGTCTCCGTCGAGGTCACCCACCGCCCTCAGGCACATCGAGGTCCCCAGGCCGCCGCTCGCGACAAGGGAGAAGATCTGCGGCGTCTCAGTCGCGACCTCCTGGGCGCTCACCTCGACGGTATAGATACCGGTAGCCGGCTTCCTTATGTCCACACCCTCAACGTTGTTCAGACGGTCTGTAAAGCCATTCCCCACGAACCGGCTGCCATCGGGAGCCGTCACCACCAGATCCAGGTCGTTGACCAGCGCCTTCCCAGCGGCGGGGGTGCCCGGGTAGTCAGACCAGGCCAGCGTCACCCGCAGTGGCTGGTCCGAGCTCGCGACCCTGGAATAGAAGCGCCGCCGGTCGCCGGTGGATACCCCCCGCGTGTCATCCCAAAGGCCCACCAGGACTCCAGGCGCGCTGCCCACGGCTGACAGCAGGTTCACGCGCCCCCAGCCCTCAACGCTGTTGGGTCGCATCGGCACTTCTTGGTACTGCCCAGTGCCGTACTGGCCCGGCGTGATGTCGTGGGCGGTGTTGAGCAGCACGGCCTTCAGCAGGGCGGCGGACGGAACGTGGTTGAGGGTGGACATCAGGTGCTGCCGCAGCAGGGCGGTGGCGCCGCTGGCGAAGGCGCAGGCCATGCTTGTCCCACTCGCGTACACGTAGAAGCCTCGTGGTGCGTACCAGAAGGCCGACTCAGCGATGTAGGCAGAGCGTACTGAGGCAATGTTGCTGCCCGGCGCCACGAGGTCCGGCTTCACACGCCCATCCAGCGTCGGTCCCCGGCTGGAGAAGGCGACCATCCCCTCAGGGTTGTCGCTGACGTAGTCCCCCTTGATGGGAGGCGCGGTAAATCCGAAGAGGCCCCAAGTGAAGTTGGTGGAGGGCACTTGGGTCTCGGTCGGGGGGCGGTACCCCTCGCTGGCGCCCACTGAGATACAGTCCTTCGCGCTGGCGGGCGCGTACAGGGACCCCAGGGCGACACGCCCCGTACCGATGTCGGATGGCACCCCACCGTCGCCCGGAAGGGGGCCAGGGGCCCCTACTGGGCCCGTGGGTGGAGGGTCCGTGCCGTCGTTTCCGGCGGCAAAGAGCACCGAGTAGTCCGGGTGCTCCCAGACGAAGAGATCCACCTGCTGGCAGTGCAGGCTGTAGTCGCCGCGCGGGGTGTCGCTGTCGCCCCAGCTGTTGTTGTGGATGCGGGCACCCTTGTCGTAGGCGCTTGTGAACAGGTCGGAAAGATCATCAGGCAGGGCCGTTGACTGACCGCTCTGGGGGTCGATCTGGCTCGCCTGAACCACGATCTCTGCCTCTGGGGCCACCCCGGCGTAGCTCCCGGAGTACTGACGGGTGGACGGATTGGCTCCGCTGTGGGTACCTGTGCCGACAATGCTCCCCGCCACGTGGGTCCCATGACCAACAATATCGCGCCACTGGCTCTCATCCGCCAGCCCTGCGGCCCATTTGACGCGCCCCTTAAAGTCCGCGTTCAGGCTCGCGAAGTCGCCCGTGTCAAGCCCTGTGTCGGTGATCGCCACCACTTGCCCGGCACCGTACAGCTTGCGATCCTTCCACACCGTCGGCACGCCGAGGATCGCCCTGCTTCGGTCGTTGAGGAACTGCATCCGGGGACCCGGCTCCACCCAGGATACTCCGGGTAGTGAGGCCAGAAGCTCCGCCTGGGATAGGTCGCCCTCAACCACGAGGCTGCATCGGCGCGTCGCCAGCACCTTGAACCCCCAAAGGAGGGCGAGCTGGGTTGTGACGCCCGGCTGAGCGGTGCGGTAGAGGCCCACGGAGAGACGGCCCACGCCCTGGGCGCCGTCAAGCGAGGGGTGGACGCGGAGGATCGCGGGATAGGGTCCGACCCAGGCTACGAAGGGAAGCCGTGCGACCACCGCCCTGACCTCCGAGGACGCCTGGGCCACGTAGGTGTGCTCGGGAACGAACTCAAGAAGCCGCACTCCCAAGAGGGAGACCTCGCTCAGCCAAGGGCGCTGAAGAGGGCCGGAGAACTGGATCAGGAAGACCCCAGACGTATCTGCGTCCGTCGAGGCGAACAGAGGGTCGGAGCTGCAAAGAGCAGCGCGTCGAAACAGGAGGGGAGAGGGCTGAGCGGGAAGGGCGCACCACCCTGGGGTGGCGGCCACCACGGCAAGGACTAGGACCAGGAGCACGGAGCACAGATGGCACGTCCGGCATCCTACCACGGTCCTGGGCATCTGGCCTCCGGCTAGAAGGTCGGCTGGCTGAGCAGGCCCGCTCCCCTGGTCGAGGGACGCAGGCCTGGCCGAACCCACAGGAGCTTCCTGATCCAGTGGGCGCGCGATCCGCCAGACGGGAAGGCCAGCAACGCACGGGGGGAGTCACTCCTAGCCCACAGGGCGCAAGGACCTCCAGGTGTCGCTCCAAGAATCGGCGACCCTAGCCCTGCCACCCCGGCGGCGCGCGCAAGACGCTCGCCGATTACCCGGTGGGAGTGATGACTACCCTACGTTGGGGCTCCTCTCCTTCGCTATAGGTTCCGATCCCGGGCTCATCAGCCAGGGCCGTGTGAATCACGCGACGCTCCGCCGCCGACAGCCCCTCCATCACCGCCTCCTGGCCGGAGTCGAGCACCTGGTGGGCCAGGCTTAGGGCCATCTGTCGCAGCGTCTCGGCGCGGCGCTCGCGGTAGCCCTCGGCGTCTAGAATCACCCGGGGCCGTCCCTCGATTTTGCGAGCGACCGCGGCGCTGATTAGGAGCTGCAGCGCGTCAAGGGTCTGTCCGTGCTTCCCGATGAGAAGGGCTACATCTTCTCCGACGACCTCGAGGGATATCTGGTTCCCCTCATGGGCGACAAGCCTAGCCTCCGCCAGAAGGTCCATCCGATCGAGAACGCCGGACAGGAAGTCGAGCGCGGCGTCAGCGCCTTCGGCCGCGGAAAGCATCGCGCCGGGCCGGGGCTGGCTGCTCTGTCCCTCATCCTGGGAGACCGCAGCCTCAGGCTCCTCAGGCAAGGCTAGGTTATCTCCCTCCATCTGCTGGAACTCTGTCACTCTAGTCCTCCTGGGTCTGGCCTGTTGGGGGCCTCTCGCTGCCACCCTCCGGATGCCGGCGGCCGTGGGTTCTGACGCGCTATCGCTTCCGAGAGCCGCCCTTCTTGGAACGCGGCGCCGGACGAGGGATCGGCTTCACGGCGGAGGTACTGCCCCCGCTGGCGTCCGCCAGCGCCTCTTCAGCTTCGGCACGCTTAAGCAGGCGGTACTGCTGCGCGGTGGTGAACACGTTGAACAACAGCCAGTAGAGGCAGAACGCCGAGGGGAAGCTCTGCAGGATGAAGAGGAACATCACCGGCATCATGATGGACATCATCTTCTGCTGCTGAGCTTGCTGCGGGTCCGTGGTCGGAACCATCGTCAGCTTCTGCGAAGCATACATGCTGATGGAGTAAAGCACCAACAGAGGCCAGTCGGGCTCCGCCAGGTTCCGGCCAAGGATGTGGGGGAACTGGTCAGACAGGGGCGAGCCGATCCACAGGAAGTGCCCCTCGGCAAATCGTGTCCTGTAGAGCTGAATCACTCGGTAGAGCGCGATCATGATCGGGATCTGCACGACCATCGAGCCCGCGCACCCGAAGGGGTTGACGCCCTCCTCGCGGTACAGCGCCATCATGCGCTGCTGGAACTCCTGCGGGCGGTCCTTGTACTGGTCCTGCAGTTCCTTCAGCTTGGGCTGAATCCGCATCATCTTCCGCGTGGAGCGGAACTGCATGTTGGTGATCGGCGTCAACATGACCTTCACGACCAGCGTGAAGAGCACGATAGCGAACCAGTAGCTGAAGGCGGGGATCCGGCCGGTGGCCTTGACCAGGGCATCCATCACCTGGAACAGCGGGTTTCTAGCGTTCTCCCGATCGAGCTCCGCCGCGGCCGGCTTCAGCGCCCGCGCGGCGTAGTCGTGGACGTTGACGGTCTTGCCGCCGATCACCGCGGTCCGGTCCCCGGGAAGCTTGATGGCGGTCTCCAGGACCATGACTGCCTGATCCCAGGCCTTCTCCTTGGCCGCGGCGTCCGATGCCTTCAGCATCGCCTCGCCGCCCAGCATCCGCTTCGGGTCGGTCCCGGGAATGGGAGTGGTAGCCCTGGGGTCGGAGTGGACTGCCTTCATGTAGCTGCCTAGGGCTGCCTGGTAGGAGCCCCTCTGGCTGGCCGCGTCGGCCTCCACCAGGGCCTCGCGTCCCTGCTCGGGAGTGAGGCTGGGCGCGCATCCGGCAACGGCGAGGGACACCAGGCCCAGAACGAAGAGGGCAGATACGGCTCGTCGAGAGCCGCCGAACAGGGCGGCGCGACCGGAAGCCCCCAGGGCTCCCGGGGCGCCTATCGACGGCGTGGGACCCGCTTCATCAGGCAGTCGTAGCATCTATGGCCTTTCGGTACATCAGTGTCAAAGGGGAGGACCAGGCTGAGAGCAGGTACTCCCTAGGTTGAGTTTGCTGGGGACTCTTGGGCCGCGGGTGCCCGCTCAAGGCCATGTTGCCCGGACCGCGATGACCCTGACCGCAGTGGGACCCGCTGGGCGTGTACGCCCCCAGTCCACCAGACGAGCTAGCCCCTGGGCCTGGCGCCCGGCTCCGGCACTGGGTCATAGCCGCAGGCGTGAAAGGGGTGGCAGCGTAGCAGCCTCTTGACAGTAAGGAGGCTACCACGAATCGGCCCGTGGGCCGAGATCGCCTGGACACCGTACTCGGAGCAACTAGGGGTGAAGCGGCAGACCGGCGGCGCCCAGCGGGTGCCCGCTTGGTAGAGTCGAATCAGGCGAATCAGGAGCGACTGCATCGCACGGCCAGCCCCTCACCTCCGTGAGCGCGTGAGACACCTGTCACTCGGACAGGCCCCGCCAAGGAACGGAGGTCCTCCCCGACTACGGGCTGCGAGGCCCGCGATCCCGTCGCGCGCCCCCAGAAAAGAACGAGAATCGGGCCATGGGCTCGATTCTCAGATGGCTACACCTCGTTCGAGGCTACTCCCCGGCCCGCTCGGATCGCCCGGGGTCGGGCTCCCCCCGAGGTGCTTGAAGCACTCCCGCTCTGGACAGGAGCCGGACCAGGCTTCCTCGGAGGTCTGCATAGGACGCCCCCGAGGCCGGCAGCTTGGCGACTAGCACCAAGTCCACCGGCACCTTCAGCTCCGGGCTGACGGACCGGGTAGCCTCTCTGAGCCGGCGCTTCACTCGGTTACGAACCACGGAAGGACCCACCTTCTTCCCAACTGACACCCCCAGGCGGAAGCCCGGCTCCTTTCGGGTGAGCACCTTGGCAAGAAGCAGGTCATCGCTCTGGGCACGCCCCTTACGGAAAGCCCTTGTGAAGTCGGATGGCTTCACAAGGCGCTGGGCCCTCGGCAGCAACCTAGACGGTCAGCCGGTGACGCCCCTTAGCGCGGCGGTTCTTCAGTACCTCGCGACCGCCCGCGGTGGACATACGGGTACGGAAGCCGTGAACCCGGTGGCGGCGCCGATTCTTGGGTTGGAACGTACGCTTCATTAACTCACCTCCTGTCAACGCGCCATTATATCATGGGCCCGGAAGGCGGGACAACCGCGCCGCGTGGAGGCCTAGCGGGCAGGCTGTCGGCGTCACTAGCGGCCGAGCCGTTGCGAAGGAACCTCCGGCACCCTTGGCCAAGTGGTAAGGGGTCGATCCGCAGGAGCGCGGCACCCCTCCGAGCTCCCGGCCCTTCTCTACCCCACACCGAACCCGCACAGGTCGCTGGGCGCGTGGGCCCCTGGCGGCGTGGGGCACCCCCAGCTCTTGATCGATTCCACTAACCAAGGAAAGGGCGCTTACTCTATGCCGAAGAGCTACAAGATCGCGGTGATCCCGGGCGACGGTACCGGCCCGGAAGTCATGCGGGAGGGCGTCAAGGTCCTCCAGGCCGCCGCCTCAACCTTCGACTTCACTTGCGAGCTCACCGATTTCGACTTCGGCGGCGAGCGATACATGCGGACTGGTGAGACCCTTCCAGACTCCGCCATCGAGGAACTGCGCGGCTTCAAGGCGATCTACCTCGGCGCCATCGGCCACCCCGACGTGAAGCCCGGAATCCTGGAGAAGGGCATCCTCCTTCGTGCTCGCTTCGAGCTGGACCAGTACATCAACCTCCGTCCCGTGAAGCTCTACCCTAAGGTGGACACCCCCCTCAAGGACAAGGGCCCGGAGCACATCGACTTCGTGGTGGTCCGCGAGAACACGGAAGGCCTCTACGCCGGGGCCGGCGGCTTCCTGAAGCGTGGCACCCCCGATGAGGTCGCCATCCAGGAGTCCATCAACACCCGCAAGGGCGCCGAGCGCTGCATTCGGTACGCCTTCGACTACACCCAGAAGCGCGCCAAGGACAACAAGCTAACCCTCTGCGGCAAGACGAACGTCCTCACCTTCGCCTTTGACCTCTGGGAGCGCACCTTCAGGGAGGTGGCCAAGGAGTACCCCGGCATCAAGCCGGACTACGCCCACGTGGACGCCATCTGCATGTGGATGGTGAAGAACCCGGAGTGGTTCGACGTCATCGTGACGGACAACATGTTCGGCGACATCATCACGGACCTGGGAGCCATGATCCAGGGCGGCATGGGAGTGGCTGCCGGCGGCAATATCAACCCGGAGGGCACCTCCATGTTCGAGCCCATCGGCGGCTCGGCCCCCAAGTACACCGGCCAGAACGTGATCAACCCCATCGCCTGCATCATGGCGGGGCAGATGATGCTGGAGCACCTGGGCGAGAACGCGGCCGCCGCGAAGATCGAGCAGGCTGCCGTGAAGGCCATCAGCGAGGACCTGACCGGCCTCTCCGCCGGCCGTATGGGCATGGGAACCACCGAGGTGGGCGACCTGATCGCCAAGTACGTGACGGCCTAGCGTCCCGAGCGAGGAGGCCGGTGCCATATCCGGCCTCCTCCCAGGTTAGTATTCCGATACAGCTTCACCACCAAGACACCAAGAACGGCGAGCATTGCCCTACCACGGAGACACAGGGAGCACAGAGAGAGACCCAGAGTGGGCTCCCTTGGTGTCTCGGTGTCTATGTGGTGAAGTCCTCTTAGACAGTGGCCTAGCGCCCCGTCGGCGTGTGTCGAGGCCGAGCCCCCGCTCGCGCCGGATGGTCCAAACACCGTGTCCAGCGACCCGACTCCGGCCCAACCACCGCCGCCGCGGTTATACCCCCAAGGATGGTTGCCTTGCCTCGGTATGAGTGGTTCACGGCTGGGGTTGAAGTCCGCGACCGTTTCCCGGGCCTGGAGCTTGACGGCCACCCCCTGGATAGCGGACTCTGGCTGACGCTGCTCAACACCGAGGAGCGCGGGGCCCGGGCCAACCTGTGGTTCTACACCACCGACCTCGCCCCCACACGCTGCAAGGTCTCGGTGGCCCCCCAACGCGCATACCGACTGGCCCTACACTCGCTTGAGGATCGGCCGGCCAGCAACCGCCCCTTCGCGATACGGGTTGAGAGCGACCGTTACCTCACTCCTCAGCTCGAGCAGCGGTACTACCGGCCCTGGGCGCAGACGGAGCAGACCTCCTTCCGCGAGAGTCTGGAGGCCGCGCCACGGGCAGGGGCCGAGACCGAAGGGGGGGCCGTTCAGTCATCACCTCCCCATGCGGCCTGCCGCGCGGAGCAAACACTGGCCTTCCTGAATCCGGGCGGCGAGCCGGCGACGCTGGACCTCCACCTGCACCGCGGCGACAGCCACTCAACCTCCAGCATCGAGGTCTGCCCCCAGAGACTGATGGTGTGCAGCGTCACAGAGCTGCTAGGAGAGGCCCAGGGCGGTGCGCCGGCGCCGCTGACCGGTGCTAGCTTTCGCTCGCAGTTGCCTGTGGTCGCGCGGCTAACCACTCACTGGTATCAGCCGGGCGACCCAGCGCCCGTGCTCGTTGAGCGAAGCACCAGTGGCCGCCGGATCGAGGGCGATCCCCTCTCCACGGAGTGGCGCCTCTCCGGCGGTCCGCTGCGCTCCTGTTCCCGGGGAGAGGCCCTGGAGGAGATCGATCTGCTGAACCCCGGCGCGGAGCCCCTGGAGGTTCGTGCCTACCTGTTCCTGCCGGCTCGGCTGTTGGAGCGCTTGGTGGTGGTGGAACCGGGCGGCAGTCTCTCTCTACTAATGAGGGGAGCGGTGCCCCCCGAAGCCACCTACGGCCTGCGGCTTCAGGGCAGCCATCCCTTCGCCGCAAGGCACCTCAGGTGGCGACCGGGAGATCGCCTTCCTGTCGACGGCGGCACGCCCCACCCCCTTGGTCCCCTTGAAGGCTTCGTTGATCGGAGCGCGTGGCCGCGCCACGACGTCCCCCGTCAGGAGAAGGAGTCGGAGCAATGGCATGCGGCAGAGCCGCCTCAACCAGCACCGTGAGCATCAGGCCCACCTTCGGGGAGCCCCTTGGGTCGAGCGGCTTGCGTCCCGAGCAGGTGGTCACGGGTTCTGAGCACAGGTCACGGGCGAAGGGCATGCCTTCGCACCGGCGGGTCTGCTGGACAGCCCTTCTGGCGGCGCTGCTCCTCTCCCTGACGTCCGCCATTCACACCCAGGCCGAGTTGGCCTTCCCCCTCTCCGCCGCGCTCAGCAACGAGACCACCGCGCTCTTGGTGAAGGCCGATGAGAAGGGCCTGAAGCTCGTCTCCCTCTCGAATCTACTGACTCGGGCCGAGTACCTACACCCCAGCCTAGAGCAGGTCGGTCCGGCTCCCGCCGCTCGCCTCTGGGCGCCCTGGTCGCCGAAGGACGGCAAGGATGCCGCCCCCCCTGCCCTTCCGACCCAAGCGCAGCTCAGCGCCGACTCCTCCTCTCTTGGGAACCCCTTCACGGTCTTCCGCCAGAGCCCTGCACCTGAGCTCTTCCGTGCCTCCGAGGACTTCACCATCACCGACTGGCAGGCCAGCAACCGGCGACTCGACATCGCCTTCCAGGGCCGTGGCTTGCTGGTGAAGGGCTCGCTGCGGATCACGATGGCGGCCGAGATCAGCTACTGGGAGCTGAAGCTGCACAACCAGGGCTCCCGACCTCTGGAGGCGACCGTCTCCTTCCCGGCCTTCGCGCGCGCCCAGGTCACGTCTAGAGCGGCGGACACCGTGCTGCTGCCCGAGGGAAGCGGCGCTACACTGGCCGACCTGCTGACGACGCGCCGCCAGTCCCCCTACACGGGGCACCTCTCCTCACCCTTTGCCCTTCTACAGGGGGACGGCCAGGGGCTGTTCGTAGTAGACATGGAGCGCTCAGATCAGGAGAGCGTGCAAGGGCAGACCTACGAGCGGATCGCGAGGGTGTCGGCCGACGCTACACCGGACTCCTCGCAGGCGCTGCCTGAGCCCTTGCAGCGCCCCGGCGGCGGCCCTCTGCTCGCTCTGGAGAACCGAATCAGGCTGGAG
Source organism: Armatimonadota bacterium (assembly GCA_036504955.1). Taxonomy (GTDB): domain Bacteria; phylum Armatimonadota; class DTGP01; order DTGP01; family DASXUI01; genus DASXUI01. Next base: position 12,646 of record DASXUI010000344.1, on the reverse strand, counting down.
CCGGGCGGTGACATCACGCTTGGTCCTGTGGCAGTGGGAGTCTACCAGGGCACCTGGATGGAGGGGGCTCGCCGCGTCCATGAGATTCGTGGCCGCGTGCCGCGCGGCCACCGCACTGCCGCCTGGTTTGCCGGCGAGCCCTTCCTGGCGCAGACTACGGACCTGAAGCCCGAGACCTTGGCCCGTGCCAAGGGGCTGGGAGCTACGGCCGTGGTGCTGATGGGCTACACGGAAGCGGACCGTTCGGACTACCTCAGGACCACCACCGACGTAGTCGGGCCCGGCAGCTTGAAGCGCTCCATCGACGCCGCCCACGCCGCCGGGGTACGCGTGCTCCTATCCATCGACGGCAGCCTGCTGTCCAAGGAGTCCCCCTTCCTGAAGCAGGAGGACGCCGCCGCCTCGATCATGCGTGATGAGGGAGGCAAGCGACTCGAGCCCTACAAGGGGTTCTGGCGCATGTGCCCGGCGAACCTGAAGTGGCGCGACTGGCTCTGCACCCAGGCCGCGCGGCTGCTCAGGACCACCGGCGCGGATGGCTTCTTCGTGGACTCCATCTGCGCACTGCCCGCCGATCCCTGCTACACCCGGGGCCACGACCACCCCACGCCCTACGCCTGGAACTGGGGCGCGCGCAGGCTGCTGATGGAACTGCGGGAGCGCATCGCGCAGGTGAACACGGAGACGGTGCTTGTCGCGGCCGGCTCCTCGGACATCGCGCGCGAGTTCGTCGATGGCTTCGTGTCCCTAAGCCACCAGTGGACAGGCCATCAGATGGAGCAGCCGGTGCTGCGCGCGGTCTTCCCCACACTCAATGTCTTCGAGGCTTTCGAGGAGGCCGGCAACCCGGAGCTGTCCGAGAGGCAGCTCGCGTGGAACTTCGCCAACGGCTTGGCGCTCTACGTCGGGAGCATCAATCGGGAGGTCCCGCTCCTGCCGCAGCTGCAGCTCCTTCGCCGCTATCACCATGCCTTGCCGGAGATCACCGGCGGAGCCATGGTCCTGGCCGAGGTCAAGGCCACGTCGCCCGAGCTGGTGGGTCGCGTCTTCTCGGGCAACCAGGTGGCGGTGACCCTAGCCAACCTTGGCGACGCTGTCTACAAAGGTGCGATTCAGCTACCGGAGGCCATCGTAAGCCTCACCGACCCCCTATCGAACCTGACGCTCACGCCTGACGCCAGCGGCCGCTTCGAGGTCGCCCTGCCACCCCGCTCCGCCACCGCCTGGTCTGCGGCGCTGAAGGGTGCTCAGCTCTCAGCACCCAAGTGAGCCGGATGCCGACACGGACGATGCCCAACGTCAGGACCGGCAACCCCGGTCGCTAGCGATCGTAGGGGATACCTAGGGCCTGGGGCTGGCGGGCGCGCCCAGCAAGCCCGGCCAGTACCACCAGCGTCATCACCTGGGGCAGCATGAGGATGAACTGGTGCGGGATCGCGCCGCCCCAGGGGAGGACGGCGCCAAGGGCCTGAACGTGGAACTGAAGCGCCCCCATCAGCCCGTAGAACAGGGACGCGGCCAGCACGCCCAACGGGTTCCATCGCCCGAAGATCACGATGGCCAGGGCAACGAACCCGCGCCCCGAGGACATGCCTTCGATGAAGGTGCCGGTGTCACCAATCGAGAGGTAGGCTCCCCCGACCCCCGCTAGTGCCCCTCCCGCCAGTACCGCGCCGAAGCGCCACCGCCCCACCGAGAACCCTGCGGTGTCCGCCGCTTCGGGGCGCTCGCCCAGGGACCGAAGCACCAGCCCCGCTCTCGTCCGGTAGAGAAGGGCCCACAACAGAGGCGCGATCAGCAGCCCCCCGATCGGCAGGGCGTTCTGCCCGTGGAGCACTCCGCCCAGCAAGGGGAGGCGCTCGACGGGACCCAGGGACACGGCCGGCAGCAGGGGCACGGACAGCACTTTGCCCGTCACCCCGAAGATGCCGCGGTAGAGCGTCCCGGTGGCGCCCAGAGCCAGCAGGTTCATGGCTGCCCCCACCACCACCTGGTTGCATCGCAGGGGCACTACCAGCAGGCCAAAGAGGGCCGCAAGGCCCAGGGAGCACCCCACACCGGCCAGCAACCCCAACCAGGCGTTCTGCGTGAACTGGGTCACGACCGCGGCGGCGAAGGCGGAGACCAATAGATAGGCTTCTAGCCCTATGTTGATGATGCCCGCCGCCTCGGAGACCGTCTCCCCCAGGGCGGCCAGGAGCAGCGGAGCGGAGACCCTGAGTGCCGCGGCTAGGAGCAGACTCCACTCCGGGGCGCTCATTCGTCACCCTCGCCGACCAGGGCCGACGGACCTCCCCTACCCTTGGCCAACTGCCGCAGGGCGCCTACGCCCGGCCGGGCGACCAGGAAGAAGACCAGCACCGCCTGAAGTACCTTGACCGACACGGAGGAGACCCCAGCCATCTGCTCCATCGCGTCAGAGCCGCTGGCCAGGCCGCCAAAGAAGAGGGCCGAGACGGCGCACCCCCACGGACTCAGCCCGCCCAGTAGCGCCACCGGGATCCCCTGGTAGCCAACCCCAGACAGCAGGCCCTCCGAGAGCCGGTGAGGGTACAGCCCAAGGAGGTCGGTCACCGGCGCTAGCCCGGCGAGGGCTCCGCTGAGAGCGAAGGTGCTGAGAACGACGCCTCCCACGGGCACACCGCAGGCGCGAGCGGCCCTCTCCCCCGCGCCCACGGCCCGAAGACGGAAACCAAAGGCGGTCCTAGCCAGCGCGAAGGCCACGAGGCCCACCAGGATCCAGGGGAGACCCACCCCCAAGTGCAGCCTCGTGGTCCCACCTAGGGAGGGTAGCCAGAGGGCCTGAGGTAGGGGATTGGAGACCGGCTGGGAGCGCGCGGCCTCGATGAGCGGCCCGTTCACCGCCCAGCTCACCAACTGGTAGGCGATGAGGTTCAGCATGAGGGTCGAGATCACCTCAGGGACCCCTCGGTAGAGCCTCAGCGCTCCGGCGAGAAGCGACCAGCCGGCCCCGACGGCGGCTCCCAGAGCCAGGGCAGCGGCCCAACCGACCCACAGCGGCAGCCCGGCGAGAGCCGGACCGGCCCAGATGACCGCCAGGGAGGCCATGAGCATCTGCCCCTCCGCCCCAATGTTCCAGATCCCGCAGCGGAAGCTCACGAGCACAGCCAGCCCGGCGAAGAGCAGCGGCGTGGCTCTGACCACCGTCTCCGTCAGGGCGTAGGAGCTGCCCAGAGCACCAGAAGCCAGGGCGGCGTAGGCCGTCACCGGATGACTTCCTACCGCGACCATCAGGAGTGCCCCGACGGCGAGAGCGCCGCCCACCGACAGCGCAAGGCTTCCGGCACCGGAGAGGATGGCGCTGTTCGGCGATGCGACGAACCCTGGCTCTGTGCCGCCTTGGGGCCCATCCGCCCCGGCGATCTGCTCGTCCGTGGGACCGGCGCCTAGTGGCACCGGACGCCCCCCACCATCAACTGCCCCAGAGTTTCCCGCCCTGCGGACGGGGGTACTACCGACACAACCCGCCCCTGGCGCATTACGGCGATGCGGTCACAGATCTCGAGCAGTTCCTCCAGCTCCGAGGAGACGAGGAGGCAGGCCCCGCCCTTCGCGCGATGGTCGCGGAGCACGGAGTGTACAAAGGCGGCGGCTCCTAGATCCAGGCCTCGGGTCGGGTTGGCCGCGAGCACGGCCTTGGGGCCCGCGCTCATCTCCCGTGCGACGACCGCCTTCTGCTGGTTCCCTCCCGACAGAGCGGACACAGGCATCTCCGGGTCAGCGGGGCGGATACCATACCTGGCGATGGCCTCGACGGCTTCACGCCGTGAAGCCGCGACGTCGAGCAGCCCCAGGCCTTTCCGGACCCCACCCCACTTGCTGAGAAGCAGGTTCTCCCGAACGCTCAAGGGCAGGACTAGCCCCTCCGCGTGGCGGTCCTCGGGGATGTAGGCCAGGCCGGCCGCTCTTCGGGCGCCCGTCGAAAGGTGAGAGAGGTCGAGGCCGTCGAGGCGCAGCGCTCCCGCTGAGGCCCGGCGGAGCCCGACGAGGCACTCCGCCAGCTCACGCTGCCCGTTCCCCTCCACCCCGGCCACGCCCAGGATCTCCCCCCTGGCTACCTGAAGGGACACCTCGAGTATCCCCGGACGGCCACCGTCACCAAGAGCGGACAGGGACTCCAAGAGCAGCAGCGGCGCCCCCGGCCGCGTTACGCCCTCCGCGCCGCGTCTCGTCTCACCCGGGCCGGAGCCGACCATCGAGGTAACCAGGTCCTGACGCGAGTAGCATGCCAGGCCGCCCGTCAGCACGGTTCGGCCGCGCCGAAGCACCGTCACTTGGTCGGCGACCGCCTCCACTTCCCACAGCTTGTGGCTGATGAAGGCGACCGCCACGCCTTGGTCGCGGAGCCGCCGGAGGGTCGCGAACAGCTCCTCGACCTCCAGAGGGGACAGCACTCCCGTTGGCTCATCAAGAATCAAGTACCGGGCACCCCGGGCAAGGGCCTTGAGGATCTCGATCCGCTGCTTCTCCCCCACGGACAGCGACCCGACAGGGGCATCCGGAGGAACAGCCATCCCATAACCTGAGGCAAGACTGGCTAGATGCGCATTGGTAGAGCGCCTGCTGGTCCACCGCCAGAGCTTGCCCTGCCCCAGTCCGAGGTTCTCGGCGGCGGTGAGGGTCGGGACCAGGGTGAAGTGCTGGTGCACCATCCCTAGCCCGGCGCTCAGCGCGTCGGCGGGCGAACCTGGCCGGTACGCGGCCCCTTCGAGCAGGAGCTCTCCACCCTCAGGCCGCACCAGGCCGAAGAGCACGCGCATGAGGGTGCTCTTGCCCGCTCCGTTCTCCCCTAGAACCGCATGGATGCTGCCTGGCTCGAGGGCGAGCGAGGCCCCGTCCAGCGCGACAGTCCCGCCGTAGGTCTTGCGGACGTTCCTGGCCTCAAGCATCTGCTCGCCCCTCCGGGTCACCAGCCGCCGGACCACCAGGGGGCCAAGTCGGCCCGCCGCCGTCGCGGCTGCCAGCACTGAGCCTTCGAGCCTGCCGCGAGGTCACCTCAAGCTCTCCAGGGTTGGCGAGAGGCCCGAGGAGCCGCACGGGCGGCTCAGATTACAGGCCGCCACGGGGGACCTTGAGGGCGCCCGACACCATGCGCTGCCGGGCCGACTCAAGGGAGCTCCGCACTCCTTCGGGCACCCGGCTAGCGAGAGCCGGATTGAGGATGAGCGACACGTATCCCTTGTCGATACCCAGCAGCCGGAGCCCGGGGCCGCCCAACTCCGCACTCCCCTTCTGCTGCCTCTCCTTGGCTATGTCGAGGAAGGAACGAGGTATGTCCATGGAGGCGCTCGCCAGGGTGACCTCGGGCTTCACAGCATTCTGGTCTCGGTTGGACCCCATGGCCAAAACACCCTGAGCCTTGTGCTCCTGAGCTGCCTGGAAAACCCCCAGACCCGCCGCGTCGGCATTGTGAAGCAGCACGTCTGCCCCCTCGGCGATGAGCGCCTCCGCCTGCTTCTTCGCGGCACTGGCATCTTCCCAGCTTCCCACGTAGGCGGTGCGCACCTGGAAGGAGGGCTTGACCGCGTGCGCGCCCTGCTCGAAGCCCTTGAAGGTGCTCTCGACGACTCCCACCCTAACGCCGCCGATCAGTCCCGCCTTCCCCTTCTGACTCACGCTGGCGGCCAGCATCCCCGCCAGGTACGTGGCCTGCTCCAGATACCAGTTCAGCGAGATCAGGTTCTTGCCGGAAACATTACCAGAGCTGATCACGAACAGCGTGTTGGGGAACTGCGGCGCAACGTCCTTCGCGACCGCCCCGTACTCGTTCCCGTGGGCGAAGATGATGTCATACCCCTGGCCCGCGAAGCGCCGGAAGGCGGGCTCGAAGGCGGCCTCGTCCTTCGCCATTGCGTGGGCGGTCTCAGCCCCCAGGCTCTTCTCAATCGCCTTCAGTCCCTCGTAGGCGGACGCGTTCCATCCGGCGTCATCTACGGGGCCTGGGCTCAACAGAGCAACCTTCAGCTTCTTGGCCGCGCCAGTGGTGGCGACACCTGGCGGAACCGCGCCCCCCTGGGCCTGGCCGGCCTTGTGCCCGCACCCGGCTAGACTCACGACTACTAGAAGACCAAACAAGCCACGGAGCCATGTATTCATGTGATGGCACCCTTTCCGAAGCGAGACGGGGGGCGCGCCAGCGGCCCGCCTCCCTGTGTGGCCCGGGCTCGGCCAAGGGGAGGCCAACCCACGCCCGGGATTGGCGCTGCCTTCATGCATGTAAGCAGGCCGCCCGTAAGGGTCAAACCGAGCCTCGCGCCCACGCGCAGAGCCTGGCAGGGGAGTGGGCCGCAACCATTCAGGCTGTAGAACGTGGCTCCGTATGCCGGACCAACCGCACGCACTCACCCAGGCCAACTTGCGGCCTAGTCTGCTACTGGCGTATACTCAACCCAGAGCGGATCGTTGGGGTCCGCCTGAATCGCCGGTGCTTGGAGGTGACCCGCGGTGGACTGGATGATCGACGCGGAGGAGGTATCGCTTACCTACCCCAAGGGTGTTCAGGCGCTGGATCGCGTGACCCTGAAGGTGGCTCCCGGAGAGTTCGCCTTCATCGTTGGCCCCACCGGAAGCGGCAAGTCCACCTTCCTCAAGCTGCTGTACCGCGAGGAGGTGCCGGACACGGGTCGCCTCAAGGTGGACGGCATCGATGTCCCCGCACTGCGCCGCGGCCATGTACCCTTCCTCAGACGGCGCCTGGGGGTGGTCTTCCAGGACTTCCGGCTGCTGCCGCAGCGGACCGTCGAGGAGAACGTGGCCTTCGCCCTGCACGTCACGGGAGCCACCCGCCGCAGGCTCCGCACCCGCGTTCAGGAGGTGCTCCAGGAGGTTGGCCTGGCTGACCGATCGCGAGCCTACCCCCATGAGCTGTCCGGCGGCGAGCAGCAGCGCGTCTCCCTCGCCCGAGCCCTGGTGCACCAGCCGCCTCTCCTGCTGGCCGATGAGCCCACGGGCAACCTGGATCCCACCACCTCCTGGGAGATAGTGCAGCTTCTCTCCGCCATCAACGAGCAGGGCACCACCGTCGTGATGGCAACCCACGCCCAGGACATGGTTGACCGGATGCATCGACGGGTGATCTTCTTCGAGAACGGACAGATCGTCGGCGACGTGAAGGAAGGAGGTTACCTTCGTGATACTCAGCCGGCTTGAGTTCATCCTAAGGGAGACCCTCTCGAACCTCACTCGCCACGGGGTAATGACAGCGGCAGCCATCGGCACCGCCGCCGTCACGCTCTCGGTCCTGGGCGGCTTCCTGCTCTCCGCCGCCATGCTCGGCAATCTGACGAACGACCAGCTTCGGCGCTTCGAAGTCGCCGCCTACACCGCGAAGGATACCAGCCGGCAGCGGTCGCTGGAGCTGAAGAAGCAGATCCTCGCCATGCCGGGCGTCTCCTCGTGCCGACTCATCACGAAGGAGGAGGCCTGGAGGACGGACCAGCGTAAGTACAACGAGCTTGTGGGCCAGGTGATCAAGGACCTGAAGAACCCGATGACCGACGAGTTCCAGATTCGCGCCGTCTCCGCGGAGAGGACTTCCGAGGTGGCCGCGAAGCTGCGGAGGATGGAGGGCATCGAGCAGGTCTCCGAGGCCAAGGTGGAGATGGAGCGCGTGGTGGCCATCGCGCGGGCGCTGAAGGTGATCGGCATTTCGGTGGCGATGATCCTGATGCTGGCGACCGCCTACATCATCTCCAGTTCCATCCGGCTCACGGTCTTCGCGCGTCGCCGCGAGATCCAGATCATGCAGCTCGTTGGCGCCACCAACGGCTTCATTCGCACCCCCTTCATGCTGGAGGGACTGCTGCACGGGCTAGGCGGCGCGGGACTTGCCTGCCTCATGGTCGCCTACGGCATCGGGTCGCTCTCGCAGTTCTTGAGCCGGACCCTCCCCTTCCTGAACTCCGTTTCCGCGGACCTGCCCCTTACAGGCTTCTATCTATCGCTTCTTGGGTTAGGGGCCGGCATCGGAGCCCTGGGCAGCGCGCTCTCCCTTCGGAAGTTCCTACGCGCCTGACCTTCGGCAGCGAGGGCTGGGCTGTTGGAAGGTTCGTCCCCGGCCGTACCCCATGCCAGGCAGTGTGGCACGGGAGGGGCCTCTACCACCCGCTTCCTTCCAGGGTCTCCCTGAGCACACGAGCGCCTGCAATCGCGACAAGCGGCGCGGGGGAATGGCGCCCGCTGGCGTGGAAGTGAGACCTGGTACGGGTCCTGCAGGTATCCGGGCAGGAGGACCGATGGGCCCGTACGCTTTGCGCCGCGCGCGGCCGCTCCGTGAGTCCCGTCCACCTCGTGTCCTAGCCGCCCGCGTGTGCCGCCAGGCCGCGCGTACCGGCGGTGGATGACCGAGGTCTGCAGCGGCACGCTCATGGATCTACGCAGCGGCGGCGCGAACGCCCAGTAGACCTAGTTGGCAACTCGCCTATCTGAGAGCTACACCTAACAGCGACTGGGGCCCCTCCCTACCGCGCCCCAACGCGGAGGAGTGGGCTGGGGAGCCGCATCTTGCACAACACTAAGAGGCTGAGGAGGGCCGGCTTCGCCCTCTGCACCGCCGTTCTGCTATCACTTCCCCTAGGAGCCCAAGCGCGCTTGGGCAAGTCGGTAAGGCTCCAGCTTCGGGCGACCCTCACCAAGCTGAGTCGAAGCATGAGTTACCAGCGCGCGCGCATCCGTGAGGCCAAGCAGGAACAGCGCACGGTAGCGGATCGTCTAAGGGATGTACAGGAGTCCCTGCAGGAGACCCGCGGCAAGATTGCCTTGGCGCAGGATCGCCTTGCGGTTACCCGTCGTCAGCTTGCCGCTACCGAGCGGCGCCTGCGACAGGTGGAGGCCAGCCTCAAGGGCCACTACGAGGTGCTGGCGCAGCGACTGGTTCGGGACCACCGCTCCCAGGGAACGGGGTACCTTACCGTAGCGCTTGGGGCGACCTCATTCTGGGACTACATGGAGCGGCAGCGCTTCCTGGGCCGGATGCTGGACACGGACCGCGAGCTCATCGAGGTCATCCGGTCTGAGCGTGCGGAGGTCGACCAGCGTAAGGAGGAGCTCCAGGTTCGGAGGGAGCAGCAGGCCGCGCTGGTGCGGCAGCTCGCCGAAGACGAGGTCACCCAGAAGCAGCAGGCCTGGAAAGAGCAGGCCATCTACGAGGAGATTGGCGACAGCCGAGAGGCCCTCGAGCGGCAGCTCGCCGAACAGGAGGCCGACTCCGAGCGAGTCCAGCGTATGCTGGAGGAGGAGTCCCGAACACCGGCAGGCCGAGCAAGGGTGAGCACCCCGTGGACGGGGCGGTTCCGAGCTCCCGTGTCTGGGCGAGTCACCTCGGGGTTCGGATACCGGATGCACCCGGTCCTGCACGTCTACAAGCTTCACACGGGGATCGACTTTGGGGTGCCTTCAGGTACCGCGGTTCACGCGGCGGGCGGAGGCGTGGTGGTGCATGCCGGGTGGCTGGGCGCCTACGGCAACGCGGTGATCATTGACCACGGCGGTGGCGTATCCACTTTGTATGGGCACAACTCGCGGGTGACGGTCTCCGCCGGCCAGACGGTTTCGGCCGGCCAGGTCATTGCTTCCAGCGGCAGTACGGGCTACAGCACCGGCCCCCATGTGCATTTCGAGGTTCGCCATATGGGCCGGCCGGTGAACCCACGGAGCTAGACCGGCCCCCGAAGGGCGCCGTCCGCACCAGGGCATGACCGTGCAGAGAACAGGTTCCGCTGCCTTCGCCTCGCGCGTGGGCACCAGCGGGGCCTGTTCGGCATCTACTGGTATGGAAGGACGGTACCCGCTCCGTCCAGAGATACGACCAGACCACCGGATACCGAGCGGCTAGAGGCGCGACAGGGCGGCCTCGAAGCCGGATCACACCGGCGGCAGCATGGGGCTAGGCGCCCCCTCTCACAGGCGCCTCCGAGGTAGGTCTATGCACTCAGGCACGAAAGCTCTGATGGTTCCCGCCTTGCTGGTGGTAACCACATCCTTCCTGGCCGGCCAGGTGGTCCGAAGCCACACTGGCGGAGCCCAGGGCGCGGCGAAGGGACTCATGCTCGCCCGGCTCACCAAGGACCTTGGCGTGGGTGACTCAGATCTGGCGCCCGTCGCCGTCTTCTCCGCCGTCCTGGAGTCCGTCCAGAAGGACTACGTGGACAAGACCTCCTCGTCCGACAAACGCAAGCTGACCTATGGCGCGCTCGAGAACATGGTGGACGCCCTCAACGACCCCTACAGCCATTTCCTGACTCCCGCCCAGAGGAAGACCGTGGAGGAGGCGCAGGAGGGCAAGTTCCATGGGCTGGGAGCGGTGGTTCTGCTGAAGCGTGCCAAGCACAAAGACCTGGTCTACCAGAAGCTGGCAGTGGCCACCACCGTACCGGACGGTCCCGCCCGGAAGGCAGGCGTGCAGCCCGGAGACATGATCCACCGGATCAACGGCAAGTACTTCTTCCAGGTGCCGCCCGACATCGAGAAGGAAGGCCTGGACGTTGATAGCCTCCGGGACCTCTATCCGCCCCTGAAGCCCGAGGAGAAGCCTCGCGAGTTCATCGACTTCAAGGAGGCCATGGAGACGCTGAGCAAGGACGGCGCGTCGGTCTCGCTGGAGCTGGAGCGACCGGGTTCCACGAAGACCGTTGAGGTGACGGTGGCCCTCGGCCCAACGACCGTTGAGCCCGTCGAGCCCAAGATGCTCGAAGGCGGAGTTGGCTACCTTCGGTTGGTGAGCTTCCCCAAGGGCAGCAAGCAGAAGGTGGACGCCGCGGTGAAGTCGCTCAGGGACAGCGGAGCGAAGAGCCTCGTGCTGGACCTAAGAGACAGCCTCGGTGGACCGCTGGACGAGGCTCGCGGCCTGGCGGGAGACTTCATCTCCGGCAACCTCGGCTTCGTGGAGAAGTACGGCGGCCAGCGACACCCGATCAAGATTGACGCCGGGCAGCCCTTCAAAGGCAAGCTGGTTGTGCTGGTGAACACGGCCACACTTGGCAGTGCCGAGCTGCTGGCCGGGGCCATCGCGGACGCGAAGGCGGGAAGCATTGTTGGAACAACCACCTTTGGCGACGGCATGGACCAGACGCTTATCCCGCTCGCCGATGGGTCCGGGATCCAGCTCACCACGGGCAAGCTGATCACCCCCTCGGGGAAAGACTTCAACCAGAAGGGCATCGCGCCCGAGGTAGCTGCCGCCGAACCTGACAAGCAGCTCGGCCGCGCCTTGGAGCTGGCCCGTGGAAACGCGGCCTAGGCTCGCGGGAGGATGTGAGGCATGAAGATCCGCAGAGCCTATCTGCTATTGGGCCTGGCCGTGATGGGTTTCGCCGGAGGCCTGAGCCTGGGGCGCGTCGCGCCGCCCGAGGGAGCGCCAAGGCCGGCGCGCCTGCTGGCGGCCCTAACCCCGCTGCCCGAGGAGACCCTGGCGAGTGCCCCGATGAGCCCCCAGGCCTCCTCGGTCCGCGCTGACCCTGTCGAGACGTACTACAACGCGATGCAGAAGATCCGGAGCAGCTTCTACGGCCAGGCAGGCAGCGACGAGACGCTGACCTACGCAGCTATCCGTGGAATGCTGGCATCGCTGGGCGACCGCTACACCCGCTTCCTTGAGCCCGAAGAGTACAAGGAGATGATGGACCGCAACCGTGGTGAGTTCGGCGGCATCGGCGCCAAGCTCCAGCGGATGCAGAACAAGGTCGTCATCATGGAGGTCCTGAAGGACACTCCCGCCATGCGCGCCGGCCTCAAGAAGGGCGACCAGATCATCGCCGTGGATGGCGAAAACGCGGTGGGGCTAAGCATCACCAAGGTCGTGGAGAAGATCCACGGGCAGCGCGGCTCCACGGTGAAGCTGACGGTTGAGCGCAAGGACGCTGAGAAGCCCCTCGTCTTCAGTATTGTCCGAGACAACATCGAGATCCAGGTCGTCGAGGCCGAGATGGTAAAGGACCACCCCGGCATCGCGCACATCCAGCTTCACGAGTTCAACCAGATGAGCGACGAGAAGCTGGACCAAGCCCTGACGGACATGGAGAAGAAGGGCATGAAGGCCCTGATCCTTGACCTCCGCTACAACCCCGGCGGGCTGCTGACCGAGGCCGTCTCCATCGGCAGCCGGTTCATCCCCGGTGGCCCAGTGGTCATCATCCAGGGCGGCGGGCAAGACCGCAAGATGATGGTGGACCCCTCGAAGCAGAACCACAAGCGCGTGCCTCTCGTGGTCCTGGTCAACAAGCTGAGCGCCAGCGCCTCCGAGATCGTGTCCGGCGCCATCAAGGACACCAAGAGCGGGATCATCCTGGGCACCTCGACCTGGGGCAAGGGCCTGGTACAGACCATCACGCCCATCCAGGGCGGCTCCGCCGTGCTCATCACTACGCACCGTTACCTTACTCCCGCCGGCATCGACATCAACAAGAAGGGCATCATGCCCGACATCAAGGTCGAACCGAAGGCAGAGGAGATTGAGGCCGGCAAGGACCCCGAGCTTCAGGAAGCGGTCGCCGTCCTCGAGGGCAAACAGAGCCCCGAGGCCCACAAGATCGCCGAAGCCGCCAAGAGCGCGACGGTTCAGTAGAGGGCATCCGCCGTCAAGTCAGGCGAACCGCCTCACCACAGAGGCACAGAGGCACAGAGGGGCACA
>DASXUI010000343.1:0-7714 GCA_036504955.1 Armatimonadota bacterium | reverse complement strand
ACCCGGAAGGCAGCCGCGAAGCGTTTCAAGCTCACCGGCACTGGCAAGCTCGTTAGGCGCTGCTCCTTCCAGAACCACAAGATGATGTGCAAGTCCGGCTCCGCCCAGCGCCGTCTGGACCTGGGCGCCACCGTGAAGCACGACCAGGGCGAGGTCATCCGCGCCATGCTCCAGATTGGAGCCGCCAAATGAGTCGTGTAAAGCGTGGCGTCATGACGCGCAAGCGTCACAACAAGGTCCTCGATGAGGCCAAGGGTTACCGAGGCGCGCATAGTAAGCAGTTCAAGCAGGCGAAGGAAGCCGTGCAGCACGCCGGCAACTACGCCTACCGGGACCGCCGCGTGCGCAAGCGTGATTTCCGTCGCCTCTGGATCGCCCGCATCAACGCGGCCTGCCGGATCAACGGGCTCACCTACAGCCGGTTCATCGATGGCCTCACCAAGAAGGGCATCGAGGTCGACCGCAAGATCCTCGCCGATCTGGCCGTACGGGAGCCTCAGGCCTTTGCGTCGCTCTGCCAAACCGCCCAGGCCTAGTTCGGTGACTGGGGCCCCCTGGCCCCGCGCACCCTACCAGGCTGTCGAGGCTGCCCGCGGAGCACTCTCGCCCTACGAGTAGCGATGGAGGACTCGACCGCAAAGCGGTCGTCACCCTCCACAGGCAGCGCGCCGACGAGGCGCTGGAGCGGTCATCCCCTCCAGCGCCTCGTTAGCTTTGCGGACCTCGTGTCCGTACCCAGCCACCCACTCGCACGCAAGCTACGGACTAGCCAACCCATCATGTTCGAGCAACTAAGCACCCTAACCGCCGAGACCGAGGCGGCCATCGCTGGAGCCAACAGCCTCCAGGAGCTGGAGGAGCTAGAGGTAAGGGTTCTGGGCCGCAAGGGGTCTCTTACGCAGCTCCTTCGCGGACTGGGCTCGCTGCCGCCGGAGGAGCGCCCCAAGGCCGGCCAGCAGGTGAACCAGGTCAAGGAGCAGCTTCAGGCCCTCCTGGAGACCCGACGCTCGGGCCTGGCCGGCGACGAAGCACGCCGGCGCCTGGAAGCCGAGCGGCTGGACGTCTCTCTGCCGGGCCGCACCTTCCAGGCCGGTCGCCAGAACGTCCTGTCTCAGACCTTCGACCGCGTCCGGCAGACCTTCCTAGCTCAGGGCTTCGAGTTCGTCGAGAGCCCGGACCTGGAGGAGACGCGCTACAACTTCGACGCCCTCAACTACCCGCCCAACCACCCGGCGATGGAGGAGGAGATGACCTTCTTCGTCTCCGACACCCGGCTGCTGCGTACCCAGACCACCTGCGTTCAGGGCCGCATCTTCGAGGAGGTGGCCGCGGGGCACCGCAAGCTGCCGCTGAAGATCGCCACCATCGGCCGTTGCTACCGATATGAGGCGGTGGACGCCACCCACGGGCATACCTTCTACCAGGTGGATTGCTTCGCCGTCGATCACGGTATCGGCATGCACCATCTCAAGGGCACCCTCACGGCCTACGTCCACCGAATGTTTGGGCCGGAGATCCGCATCCGGTACCGCCCGGACTTCTTCCCTTTCGTAGAGCCCGGCCTGGAGATCGCCATCGAGCGCGGCGAGAGCTGGCTGGAGCTGGGCGGCGCGGGCCTCATCCATCCCAACATCCTCCGGCGCTACGGCATCGACCCAGAGGAGTGGAGCGGCTTCGCCTTCGGCATGGGCATCGAGCGCGTCCCCATGCGCCAGTACGGCATCGACGACCTCCGCCTCTTCTACGAGAACGACCTGCGCTTCCTGGAGCAGTTCTAGGCCGGCGGAACGGTGGACGGGATGCCGCAAAGCCCTCACCACAGAGACACAGAGGCACAGAGGAGACCCCTTCCTGAGGGGCTCACTCGCATCTCTGGCAGGGTGGTGGACGCAGCCTTCAGGGTTCACTCAGCCCTGGGCCCGGGCCTTCTGGAGAGGGTCTACGAGGTCTGTCTAGCTCACGAGTGCGCCAAACGGGGCCTCCGAGTCCGCACACAAGTACTGTTGCCGGTGAGATACGACACCCTGGTACTGGAGGAGTGCCTCCGCCTGGACATGGTCGTGGAGGACGAGGTGGTCGTGGAGGTCAAGGCGGTCGAGACGCTCCTCGCTGTCCATAGCGCTCAGCTCATAACCTATCTCAAGCTATCCGGCAAGCGACTAGGCCTGCTCATCAACTTCAACACAGCCCTCATCAAGAACGGCATCGTGAGGATCGCCCTCTAGCTGCGATTTCTCTGTGTCTCTGTGCCTCTGTGGTGGAGCTCTTTGCAGCACCGAGAGACTAATGCGCATACCTTACGAATGGATCAAGGAGTTTGTGGACTGGCCGGGGTCTGAGGCGGAGATGGCTGACGCCCTGACTATGGCCGGTAACGAGGTGGATGGCATCAGGGATGGTGTCTTCGACTTCAAGCTGACGCCCAATAGGGGCGACTGCGCCTCCGTGGTGGGGCTGGCTCGGGAGGCGGCGGCACTGTGCGGCCAGACGCTGAAGGAGCCGGAGATTGGGGTTCCCGAGAGTGACGAGGAGGCCGCGCGGGTGACTCGCGTGGAGATCCGCGCGCCGGATCTCTGCCCTCGATATGCCGCCCGCATCCTGCGCGGAGTGAAGGTGGGCCCCTCGCCGGAGTGGATTCAGAAACGGATCACCGCCGCTGGTATGCGGCCCGTCAACAACGTGGTGGACGTCACCAACTACGTGATGTTGGAGATGGGGCAGCCCCTTCACGCCTTCGACCTGTCGAAGCTGGAGGAGCAGCGCATCGTCGTCCGCACCGCGGAGCCGGGTGAGAAGATCACCACGCTGGACGGGCACGAGCGGCAGTTGGACCCCAGCATCCTGGTCATCGCCGACGCTCGCGTGCCCATCGCCATCGCCGGCATCATGGGCGGCAAGGACACCGAGGTCACCGATGACACCCAGGACATCCTCCTGGAGTCTGCCCACTTCAACCCCCAGACCGTCCGGGTGGGCGCCCGGAAGCTGGAGCTCCCCTCCGCCGCCTCCTACCGCTTCGAACGAGGCGTCGACCCGGAGCTGGTGCCCCGCGCCATCGACCGCGCCGCCGGCCTGCTGGCGGAGCTCGCGGGCGCCAGGGTCGCCCGGGGCGTGGTGGACCAGTACCCGAAGCCGCCCGCGCCCATCACCGTGACCCTGCGGCCGAGCCGGTGCAACCGGATGCTGGGAACCCAGTTCACGGCGTCAGAGATGGTTGGCGCGCTGGAGGCGCTACAGCTTCCCGTGCGCGCGCTTCACCGGGGCACCGCCTCGGAGGAGAGCATCCAGGTTCACGTCCCCACCTTCCGCTGGGACCTCCGGTTGGAGGAGGACCTGATCGAGGAGGTCGGCCGCATCATGGGCTACGACCGCATTCCCGAGGCCCTCCCCAACGATGACCTGGAGGGCAGCCTCTCTCCGTCGCTTCAGAGCCAGCTGCTTCTGCGGGGCGCGCTGGTCTCCAGCGGCCTGGTGGAGGCCAATACGCACAGCATGGTATCGCACGCCGAGGCCATCCGACTGGTGGCGGGAGAGCCCCTGCCGCCGCGCAACCCCGTGAGCGAGGAGTACGCGGTCCTGCGACCCTCGCTGCTGCCGGGACTGCTGAAGGCCGTGGCGCACAACAGCCGCTTCGGAAGGCGAGCCGCTCACTTCTTCGAGGTCGGCCGGGTCTGGACGCTGAAGAGCCCCGACTCCGCCGGCCAGGGGCCTGATGGCTACACGGAGCACACCACCGTCGCGGCAGTGATGATGGGCCACCGCATGGCTGGTCACTGGAACCTGAAGCCCGTCCCCCTGGAGACCGACTTCTATGCCGCTAAGGGCGTGCTGGAGTTCCTGTTGGCGCAGGCAAGGGTGAGCGGAGTGGAGTTCCGCCCGCTCCCCAGCCAGGGCTTCCACCCCGGCCGCTCCGCCGAGATGTGGGTGGGCGACCGCCGACTGGGCCGCCTGGGACAGATCCATCCGGAGGTCCAGGAGGCCCTGGATCTCCCGCTGCCTGTCTACGCCTTCGAGGTCGAGGTCACGGCGCTTCAAGAGCTGGCCCAGGAGCCCGAGTACGACCCGCTCTCCCGATTCCCAGCCGTCACCCGCGACCTGGCGATCCTGCTGCCGGCCGAGACTCCGGCCAGTCGCGTGGCCGCCATCATCCATCAGGCGGGCCAGCCTTTCCTGGAGGACGAGGAGTTGTTTGACCTCTATACCGGTGAGCGGCTCGGGCCGGACACCAAGAGCCTGGCCTTCTCACTCACTCTGAGGTCGCGCGAAGGCACCCTCACCGACGCTCAGGCGGAATCTGCCCTGGCAGCCATCCGGCAGGCCCTCGCCGAGCAGGCCGGCGCTACCTTCCGCTGATGAGCCCGCGCCCCGTGGATCCGGCCCCTCCCCCCGGGGGGGCCGGGCCTCAGGCATCAATCCTCCCCCTTCGGGCACCCTCCCTCGCCCTGGCGGTTGTTCTGGCGCTGGCGCTTCTCGTGCGGCTGGCCGGGATAGACTGGGGCCTCCCGGGCGCGACCCACCTCTTCAGCTACCACCCCGACGAGTTCCTGGTCATCAGCGCCGCCCAGCGGGTGGACCTGCCGCACGGACAGCTCGACCCGCACTTCTACAACTACGGCAGCCTCTACATCTACCTGGTCAGCCTTGCGGCGCCCCTGATGGGACTGCTCTTGGGAACCCCCTCCGGTGGGCCGCTTACCTCGCAGTCGCTCTTCCTGTGGCACCTCGCCGCGCGAGTCCTGACGGCCCTGCTGGGCACCGCCACCGTCTACGTGACCTACCGTCTGGCGGGCCGAGCCTGGGGCCGCCAGGCAGGGCTCCTGGCAGCGGCGCTCCTGACCCTGTGCCCCCTACACGTAGTTCACTCCCACTACGCCACCGTGGACGTACCCGCCACCCTCTTCGTCACCCTCTCGCTCTGGGCCGTGGTGGAGCTGCTGGCCCTCGGCGGCCGTGTCGGCGATCCCCCCGCCAAGGAACTGGGAGCCCCCACCGGTAGGCGCAGACCCCGGCGGACCACGCTGGGGCTGTACCTGCTGGCCGGGGTCGCCGCCGGTGCGGCCGCCGCCACCAAGTATAACGCCGCCGCCGTCCTTGCGACGCTTGCCGTGGCTCACTGCTGCCTCCCGAGCCGCCGGGCCCGTCACCTGGCGCTCGCTGCCCTAGCCGCCTTGCTCGCCTTCGCGCTCCTGTGCCCCGGCTCGTGGCTCTACACCGCCACCTTCCTCCGCGACGTCGGCTTCGAGAGCCTCCACACACGGACCGGCCACGGCCTAGTCTTCCTCATGACCGGCAACGGCTGGTGGTACCACCTCCAGGTTAACCTGTGGCAGTCGTTGGGGCCGGCAGGCACGCTGCTCTGTCTGGCTGCGGTGGCCTGGACCGTCCTACGCCGCCGGCCTACCGAGCTGTCGCTGCTTGCCTTTGTTCTGGTCTACTGCGGAGCGATGGGCCTCTTCGCCGTGCGCTTCGGCCGGTACATGGTGCCCCTGATGCCGGTGCTGATGTCGCTGCTAGCGGGCATGCTGGCCACCGCCTGGGGGCAGGCGCGCCCATGGGGCGGTCGGGCCGCGCTTCGTGCAGCCTCGGCGGCGGCAGGAGCCCTGGCGCTGATGACCTTCACGGCACTGACCGCGACCCAGCTCTCCTACCTTGGGGGCATCGATCCGCGCGACCAGGCCCTGGCATGGCTGAAGGCCAACGCCCACGGCCGCTCCCTGGCCTTGGGAACGGTACCGTGGTTCTACTCCCCCCCCGTCAGCCCGTTCAACGGAGGCGACCTCTCGAAGCGGGGGTTCCAAGACTGGCAAGCTCAACAGAAGGGCGGGCCCATCCAGGTCACCGGTTACGACGCGGATGCCCTTCGCGCCCAGCACAGTGACCTGGTGGTCCTGAGCAGCTTCGAGGCCCTGGACCCTCTCCGTCTGTTTGGAGCCCCCATCGCCGACCCCGCCGCCCGGCAGGAAGTGGCCCGCTTCCTCGGCTACTGGGGCTCCCTCGCCCGAAACTACCGCCTCGTCGCCACCTTCGGCCCCTACCCGGCGATCCCAACGCCGGCATCAGCCCAGCGCCTCTGCTCCCACGACTGGAAGTACCCCTCCCCCACCCTCTGGATCTGGGAGCGCAAGGGCTAGAGGACCTGGCCGTCGGTCTGGTGTATAGTGCTGGCTGGGCGCCCGTCCCCTGACACCGCTCAAGCTATCCCGCCTCGAAGACGAGAGACCCCATGGGCTCGGGCGGGCAGATGGCAACCTGCTCCCCCACAGCTCCCTGCCTGCGAGACCCCACCTCGACGTGGCGCCACCAAAACTAAGCAGGCTGGCAGGCAGGTACCTCTGCCCTCAGGGTCGCAATCTACCTGTACGTTCCTTGCCGACGCCCACACCCATCGGGCAGACCAACGACCGTCGAAAGGAGACCTCGATGCGCAGACCCATCTGGCTTCCTGCGCCTTTCCTCTTGTGCCTTGCCCTGGGCCTGGTCGCCTGGGGTGGCGCGGCGCAGGCGGCAACCTACAACTGGACCGGCTCGGTGTCCTCGGACTGGGGAGACCCGCGGAACTGGAGTCCGCAGGGTGTCCCCGTTGCGGGCGACTCCGCGACGGTATCAACCGGCCTCGCTTCGCTGGGCCAGGCGGCCAGTATCAGCGCCCTGACGCTCACAGGAGGAGCCGTCTCGGTCGCGGACCTCGCGGTAACAAACTCCTTCAACTGGCAAGGGGGCGAGGTTCGGGGCACCCTTGCCGTGCCCGCCGGGGCCACGGCCACCCTGACCGGCAGCGCGGACAAGGTGCTCCGTGGTGCCAGCCTAACACTGGCCGGTAGCACCTCCTGGGAGGGTGAGGGAAACCTCACGGGCGGCGACGGTGCCACCCTCACCAACACCGGTCTCTTTGAGGTGCGGGGCGACAGTCAGCTTCTGCACGCCTTTGGGAACCGGCCTAGCTTCGCGAACCGCGGAACGCTGCGGAAGCTGGGGTCCAGTGGGCAGACCGTGTTTCCCAACAGCAGCTTCTTCTTCAGCAACACCGGCACGGTTGACGTGCAGTCCGGCTCCATCGTCCTCGCTGGCAGCGACCATGAGCTGAAGGATGGCACCCTGATTACCGGCGACGGCAAGCTCCGAATCGCTGGGGCTAGGGTCACGGGTACGGGCACGGTTACCGTGGCGCCCTCGGGGCAATCCGGCACGCTTGAGCTGGCCTCCGGCGTACTCACCGGCAGCAGCACTCTAGCCGGCACCGGCTTCCTCTGGACCGGCGGCGATCTCCAGGGAGCGCTGACCATCGCCTCCGGGGCCCAGGGGGTTCTGGATGGCGACCAGCCCAAGACGCTGCGGGGCGCCCAGGTGACGAACCTCGGGACCCTCGTCTGGAAGGGCACTGGCGGGCTCTCAGGCGGAGATGCCGCACTGCTCGACAACCAGGGCGTCTTCATCGCCACCAACGACGCGGCCCTGACTCACAACTTCGGGGTCCGTCCAACCTTCACCAACAGCGGCACTCTCCGCAAGCAGGACTCCCCCGGAGCCACCACCTTTCCCAACAGCAGCTTCTGGCTGAACCAGAGGGGAGTGTTGGACCTGCAGTCCGGAACCCTATCTCTGGCGGGCGGTAACCACACGCTGGCCCAGGGATCATCGGTGGTTGGCAGCGGCAAGCTGCTTCTCTCCGGTGCCTACGTGAGCCTCGAGGGTGCGGTGACGGTCTCCGGCCATC
>DASXUI010000342.1:0-3792 GCA_036504955.1 Armatimonadota bacterium | reverse complement strand
ATCGCGCAGCAGAGCCCGTCCTTGCTGGCCCGCGTATCGCAAAGACTGAGGATTCGGGCTGCCGCCGCCCGGCGCTGCCCAGCGTCGGTGCCATAGAGCGCGTTCTGCAGTTCCGGCAGATCCCCCTCGGTCGCCTTGGGGTTCAGGCCTGGCGGCGCCTGAAGTCTGAGTAAGGCCTTAAGAAAAGCCATTCGTCTCTCCTTGGTCGGCGTCCTTGGCGACCGGATCGGGCGGGCCAAGTGTTGCACTAAAGCGGTTATTTCCTGTTAGCTGCTGGTCTTTATCCCTACCAGGGTGCCATACTTACATTCCATAGGATCTATACACTGGGGAAGGGCGACGTGCAAGCGTGGCCGCCCCTCGGGAAGCGGCTTGGGTCGGGCGAGCGCTGGGCTCGCACAGGCGCCCAAGTCGCGGCATCTACCCTACGGAGTGAGCAGTGGGTCTGCTGACTGGGCCGGGACGCGGGCGGCGAAGTGCCTGGCCCACCCGGGGGGCGCCTGGTGCGGGCGGCACCGGATCCCCCTGAGACTTGCGCCCTTGCTCATGGCCCACTCCGCTCTACCTTGGAGGGCGCTGGAAGGTAGGTCCCTATGTGGCGTAGTTCCTGGCGGCTGGGGCTTCTGGCCGTGCTCATCGCTCTGGTAGGCTGTGCTGTCGCGCGTGCGAACGGCACGTCGCCTGAGCCCACTCCCCCTGTCATCCTCGGCGATGTAAATGGTGACCAAAAGATCAACCTGGCTGATGCAATTCTCGTGCTTCGCTTCAGCCTGAAGCAGGCGGTTCCTACGGCAACGCAGTTGAGCAGCGCGGATGTTGATGGTGATGGGCGTGTCACCCTGGCCGACGCGATGCTGGTCCTGCGCTACGCTCTGGGGCTGATCCACTCCTTCCCGGCCGGCCCCCAGCCGGTTCCGGACCTGGGTCCGCTCGCGAGCCTGCATGGGAGGCTCCCCTTCCCCGCGGACAACCCCTGGAACCAGCCCATCGATCAGGCGGAGGTGGACCCCAAGTCCGACGTTCTCATCGCCAGCATCGGCCTCACTGCCAAGCTGCACCCGGACTTCGGCTCCAACCTGGACGGCGCGACCTTCGGGCTGCCCTACGCGATAGTTCCGGGGACCACGCCTCCGGTGCCCCTGGTCTTCGACTATGACACGGAGAGCGACCCTGGGCCCTATCCCGTGCCGCTCGACGCGCCCATCGAGGACGGCCCAGACAGCAGTGGCGATCGCCACGTGCTGGTGGTGGACAGGGACCATTGGAAGCTGTACGAGCTCTTCAGCGCCTACCCGGACGGCCAGGGCGGGTGGGCAGCCATCTCCGGCGCCGTCTTCGACCTGTCCTCCAATGATCTGCGCCCCGAGGGCTGGACCTCCGCCGACGCCGCCGGGCTGCCCATCTTCCCGGGCCTCGTCCGGTATGACGAGGTGGGGGAACTGGGAGAGATCAGGCACGCCCTGCGTTTCACGGCTAAGCGCACGCGCCACGCCTACATCAACCCGGCCCGGCACTACGCCAGCACGAGTCGGGATACCTCGCTGCCGCCCATGGGTATGCGGGTGCGGCTGAAGGCGAGCTTCGACATCTCCGGATTCCCGCCCCGGTGCCAGGTGATTCTGCGCGCCCTCAAGACCTACGGTATGTTCCTCGCGGACAACGGCGGCAACTGGTTTCTCTCCGGCACCCCCGATCCACGCTGGGATGACGAGGAGATGAACCTCCTGAAGGGCGTGCTGGGCAGCGATTTTGAGGTGGTGAAGATGGGGCCCCTCACCACGGACTAGGCCGGTGGCCGGGAGCTGCTTCACCACCAAGAGACCAAGAAGGGCAAGAGAGGTCCTACCACAGAGACACGGAGAGCACAGAGGCACACAGAAAGGGACCTAGCTTAGGTTCTCTGGGTGTCCGGATGCATCGTGCGTTCCCGCGCGACAGTCGCGTACGAGCGCGCGACCCCGGGGGGTGAAGTGGTCAGGAGCCCTTAACTAAGGGCCACTGCTTCCGGCAACGGCTCTTGGGGGGCTAGGGCAGACGGGGGAAGGGGCAAGAGTGGTATACTGGGGAAGACACCCACGTCTCCCTCCGGCCACCGCTTCGCCTCGCCGTGGAGGGCTATGGGTGCGGCACCCACCGTCACGAAAGGACACCCCCTTGGCCGAAGAGCCCCTGCGTCCCACGAACCCGCTGGTCAGCCCCCTGCTCAATGACCTCTACCAACTGAACATGGCCTACGCCTACTGGCGGGCTGGCCGCCAGGATGATCCCGCGGTCTTCGACCTCTTCTTCCGCCGGTGTCCCTTCCAGGGCGAGTTCGCGCTCTTCGCGGGTTTGGAGGAGGCGCTAAGGCTCCTCAGCAGCTTCCGCTTCGATGATGAGCAGATCGCCTACCTGCGCACCATCCTGCCGCACGCCGACCCCGCCTTCTTCGACTGGGCGGCGACGATGGACTGCTCCAAGGTCCGGGTCTCCGCCATGCGCGAGGGCACCATGGTCTTCCCTCGCGAGCCGCTCCTGCGGGTAGAGGGTCCGCTGGCGATCACCCAGTTGCTGGAGACGCCTCTTCTCAACCTGGTCAACTACGCCACCTTGGTGGCCACCAATGCAGCGCGGTTTCGCCTGGCGGCTGGGCCGGACAAGACGCTGCTGGAGTTCGGCCTTCGGCGCGCGCAGGGGCCCGACGGGGGAGTCTCCGCCTCTCGCTACTGCTACATGGCCGGCTGGGATGCCACCAGCAACACGCTCGCGGGACAGCTCTTCGACATCCCCGTGGCCGGCACCATGGCCCACTCCTTCATCTCTTCCTTCGGGGGATTCGAGGACCTGAAGGACCACACGATCACGGGGCCGGACGGCACCGTCCACGACTTCGTGGAGCTCGTCCTTCGCTGCCGGGAGGAGCTGGAGTTCACGGCCACCAGCGATGGGGAGCTCGCCGCCTTCGTGGCCTTCGCTCAGGCTTTCCCCAACGGCTTCCTGGCTCTGGTCGATACCTACAACACCCTCAACTCCGGGATCCCCAACTTCATCGTTCTGGCGGTGGTCCTGACAAGGTTGGGCTTCAAGCCGCTTGGCTTGCGGCTGGACTCCGGGGACCTGGCGTACCTGTCTTCGCGTGCCCGAGAGATGCTGTCGGATGCCCGGCCACGCACCTCCGTGGACCTCTCGCGCCTGAAGATCGCAGCCAGCAACGACATCAACGAGGACACGCTGCTGGCCCTAAACCAGCAGAGCCATGAGATCGACCTCTATGGCATCGGCACCCACCTGGTCACCTGCCAGAAGCAGCCCGCGCTGGGGGGCGTCTACAAGTTGGCCGAGGTCCGGAGTGAGCCCTGTACCAAGCTCTCCGAGATTGCCGAGAGGCGAGCGCTGCCGGGTCGCAAGGAGGTCTACCGCCTTATCCTGTCCAGCGGACTGCCCTTCGTGGACCTGATGACTCGGGTGGAGGACGACCCCCCGGAGGCCGGGAAGCCCGTCGTCTGCCGGGACCTCTTCAATGAGCTGCACCGCACGGAGGTGACCCCGGCGCAGGTCATCCGGCTCCACCACTTGGTATGGGACGGCGGCCTCACCGACTACGGGCTGCCGAGCCTCCAGGAGACGCGGGCCCACGTGTTCCGAGAGCTCAGGAGCATGCGGTCGGACCATCTACGCTCCCTCAATCCCACCCCCTACAAGGTGTCCGTCAGCGAGCAGCTCTACGACTTCGCCCACAGCCTGTGGCTTCAGCAGACGCCCATCGCCCGCGTGCGTTAGCCAGTACCAAGGGGGCTGAGGGGACTGAAGGGG
>DASXUI010000341.1:0-7393 GCA_036504955.1 Armatimonadota bacterium | reverse complement strand
CCCCCCCCCCCCCCCCCCCCCCCCCCCCCCGAGGCCCTGTCACCTCTTCACCCCCTCGCCCGCTCACCCCCTCACGCCCTTCACCGCTTCATGCTCTTCAAGCGCTCCATGCCCTTGCGCAGGGTCTCCGCGACGGGCTGGGCGTCCTTGAGGGAGGGATCGGTCTCGCCCAGCAGCGCGCGGCAGAGATGGTCGGTGGAGCACCAGGTCGTGAATAGCTCGCCCAGCATCTTGGCGGTGGGGCTCTTGTACGCGCAATCGATCTGCGCCTGAGCCGCCTTCACGTCCTTCCAGGTGGAGGGCCACACTCGGAAGCCCTGTTTCTGGAAGTAGGCGATGGACGGGTAGTCCTGCCGAAGCTCGTAGTGCCAGTCGCACATCACGATGTCCTTGGGCAGCTTCGACAGCGCGCCGGCGGTGCCGTTGTTGCTGGACTCCCACTCCCCGTACCCCATGGTGGCATCATCCAGGAGCCGGTCACCCCACATGAGCATGGTGACCTTGCGCTTCTTCACAAGGTGCTGATGGTAGTCCAGCACCGCCTTGGCGAAGAGGTCTGCCGGCTTCTTGCCTCTGCACCTGGGGCACTGGTCGCTGGCGATCAGGAAGACCTCGTCCATGCCCACGTGCAGCGCGTCCGCCTTGAAGGCGTCGATAAGCTCATCCATCAGGTCGAAGACCAGCGGGTTCACGTCGGGATGCAGCGGGCACCAGCTCCGGCAGTAGATCTTGGGGTTGTCCTTGGGGATCTGGGGCGTCTCATCGAACTCCGGGTGCTGGGTCAGGAGAGGACCGGTGAACTTGTCCCACGACTGGTGCCCCAGGCACTGGAACTGGGGGATCAGACGGACGCCCTTCTCCTTGCAGAGGGCCGCCAGATCCCTTGCCTGCTCCTTAGTGATGACATCAGTGCCGTTCTTGACCTCCGGGTGGGACTTGTAGTCAAAGCTGTAGTCAACCTCCAGCACGAGCACGTTGATGCCCAGGGGAGCCATCACCTCGGCGATCGCCCGCTTCAGCAGGGGCAGCCCCTTAGGGTTGGGGATCATCAGGTGCACCCCGCACCAGGGCTTCGTCTCCTGCTTCGCCTCAGCCGCCCCGACCGCCATCACGGCCACGACGAGACACAGCGCCGCCAGCATCCCTTGCAGACCTCTCTCCATCCTAAGAACCCTCCCCTCCGCCTGCCCGTCCCCCAAGCCATGCCCTTTACCACAGGTGCCCATGGTTGAGGTATACCGGTGCCGCGCGGGTGGTTCCTGTAGACAGTGTGTCGCAGCGTCAGCAGGGCAACTCACCCTCCAAGCCGGCCAGCAGGCGGAGCAGGAGGATCAGATCGCGAGTGTCGAACCGGCCATCGCAGTTGAGGTCGGCGTCCTCAGCTTCCGCTTCGGTGGGAGGGGGGTTGCCCGCGAGCCAGCGCAGCATCCTCAGGAGGTCCGCGATGGTGATGGGGGTCTCGGGGCCCTGGTGGAACACCGGATGGTCCGCCAGGGGGCCGGGCTCGTACTTCAGCACCCGGTCGTTGCCGTAGTCGGCCACGTAGAGTGTGCGCGAACGGTCCACGGCCAGCCCGGAGGGGAGGTTGACCTGGTATGGCTCGCGGCCCGGCAGCGCTACCACGCTCCACCGGCCCTTGCGGTCACGCTTCTGAATCCAGTTGTTGCCCCAGTCGGCCACGTAGAGGTTGCCCCTGTCATCCGCCGCCAGCCCGTGGGGGTACAGCACCTGCCCCAGGTCTCGGCCGGGCCCGGCGATCAGGCTCCAGGAGCCGTCCTCGTCGCGGCACTGAACGCGATGGGTCCCCAGGGCGCCATTGTACGTCTCGGCAACGTACAGAACGCGGCCTACAGAGGCCAGGGCCAGAGGGTCCCACACCTGCCCAAGCATGGTGCCCGGCCCGGCGATGACCTCCCACTTCCTGTCCGAGACCCGTTTCTGGATCCGGTGGTTATCGGGGTCCGAGACGTACAGGCTGCCGAAGCCGTCCAGCGCGAGGGCGTTGGGGTTCTCAACGCACCCAACCTCAGAGCCATGCTCTGCCAGAACGGTCCCAACGGGAGGGGTGGCGGGATTGGGCCTGACGCTGAACACCTGAACACGGTCGTTGCCGAGCCCCCCGCCGCTGCCCTCTGCCACGGAGAGCCTCATCCCCGACGCGACCAGGCCCTGAGGCTCCCATACCTCACCCGGCTTCCGGCCCTTGCCGGCTACCGACTTCCACCCGAGCGGCGTGAACTGCACAATTGAGTGGCTGCTACGAGCGGCCGCAAAGAGCGTGCCGATGATGTTGACGGCAACGCTCCAGGGGCCGGCGACGTAGCCAGGGTCCCTGTCATCGATGCTTACCACGCTCCATCCGTAGCCCTGGACCGGCGCGCCGCTGCCCGCGACCAGCAGGCAGATGGCAAGGGGAACCGACGCTCTGACCCTCGGCAGAAGCCACATCCTGGCCCTCCCGGCAGGCGCGAACGATCGGTCTTCAGCACCAAGTAGCGTCTGCTGGCACTAGGACGCCAGCCGGGCTCTCAGGGTTACAGGGGGGTAGCGATGGCGGGCGGGAACTTCGTGGCACTGAGTCCGCGGCGAGGAAATGCCTCACCACGAAGACACCAAGACACCATGAACTTCCTTACCACAGAGACACAGAGGACACAGAGGCACACAGAGAAGGGACCAGCGTAGATCTAGACGGAGTCTTGATGTACCGCGCGCAAGCGCACGACTATCCCGTGCTGGCACGCGACTCTTGGTGGTGAAGCTGTTTGCGGCCGCTGCCTAGGCCAGGCGCTCATCCTGCTTGCGGTGCCGCACGCGCGCGACAGTGGTGCCGAGCTCGCGCACCTTCCGCTCCCAGGTCTCCGCGCGCATCGCCTCGCTGCGTTGGCGGTGCAGAGCCGGTGTATCGGACGCCAGTGCCCCCTCGACGGCGCGGAGGAAGGTCTCCTTGTCCCCGGCCACGGAGCAGAGGTGCCCATAGGGCAGCACTTCGGGGAGGGGGGTAGAGACCACGGGCAGCCCGGCGCACAGGTACTCCCGCAGCTTGATGGGGTTGACCGTGCGGATGCGATCCGTGAGGAGGTAGGGGATCAGCCCCACCGAGAAGCCCTTGCAGTAGGCGGGCAGCTCCGAGTGCGGCTTCCGGCCGAGGAGGTGAACGTTGGGCAGCGCCTTGAGCAGGGAGAAGTCCACGCACTCCTTGCCCACCAGCACCAGGGACCACTCCGGATGCGCCTGGGCCAGGTGCGCAAGCAGCTCCTGGTCCACCCAGTCCTCCAGCAGCCCATAGAAGCCCAGCACCGGCTTCGGCAGGCTAGCAATCTCCTCGGGCACCTGCGTTTCGTCCAGCAGGGCTTGAGAGAAGAGCGCGTGATCCACGCCGTGGGTCGCCAGGTGGGCCTCCCGGTTGAGGGGTTCGCGCTTCTCGAGGAGCGAGGTGGCAGTAGCGAAGACCACGTCTGCCCGGCGACAGATCTCGCGGTCAGCCGCGGCCATCCGCTCGCGATCCATGCCGGTGAAGAGCGACCACTCGTCCGTGCAGTAGTAGACGGAGAGGCTCTCTCCCAGAGTGCCGAAGTACTCGGCCGCGCTCGGCAGGAAGCTCCAGAGCTGGAACTCGCGCATCCCAAGGCGCCGCCTCAGCAGCCCCACGGTGGCGCGCAGGATCCAGCGGTTCAGACGGGTAGCCACTGGGTTGTGCGGCAAGGGCAGCACCAGAGGGGTCGCGACCCAGAGGTTGGGTCGAACCTGCCGCGCTCCACGCAGGGCGGCCGCCAGCTTCCGGCGTATCTTTGCCAGGTCACGGCCGCTGGACAGCTTGGGCGTCCGCGTGGAGATGGAGTTCAGCCACAGGACCCGGTTGTTCTGAGCCAATAGGCCCAACACGTGGTTGTTGCTGGTGGGGTCCTCCGTCCAGTCCTTGGAGAAGCAGACGATGCTCTGCCCCGTGAGCCCCAGCTCAGAAGCCTGAGAGACCGGTGCCACGGGCTCATGGAGGCTGGAGGGAGCGGAGGGTAGGCGTCGGGCGGCATCCATGGCGGGGATCCTGGGCCCGGACAGCGCACCACGTGAAGCCGCCCCGCGGGCACAGCACCCGTCGCGGACGACCAAGGAGGACCGGGTCTCTACACCTGGGGAAATGCCCCCGGCCCGGTCGAATGTGCATGCTTGGACCGGATGAGAGGCCTAGGAGACAGAGGGGACTGAGGGGGCTGAAGGGGATCAGGGGACTGAAGGGGCTGAGGGGAACGGCCTCAGGAGCGGAGGGCCGGGGGGGCCTTGGGATTCATGGCGGCGCGACGAGAGACGGCACTGGTTAGCAGCATCGGGTCACGCGCCGGGCTTCGGCATCCGGCTGTCACCGGAAGCACCTGCCCACCAGGTTGCCGTCCGCCGGGCGGACTCGCCTACTCCTCCGGCGCCACGCCCTGGTCCTCATGGCAGGCGCCGGGGCAGTCCTGGCCTTCTGCCCCCGTACCGTGAGGGCACCTGGTCGGGCAGCCGAAGGGGACGGAGAGGCGGCCTACATCGGGCACGTCCACCAGCGCCTCCTGGCGCAGCACGTTGACCTCGACCACGCGGCCCACGCCCTTGGGGGTGGTGAAGGAGCTGCCCATGACCGGCAGCGAGTCCTTGGCGTCCAGGTAGGTGTCGTGCTCGTAGCGCAGGCAGCACATCAGCTTGCCGCATCGGCCGGAGAACTTGGAGGGGTTGAGGAAGAGGCTCTGGTCCTTGGCCATCTTCATGGAGATGGCGTCGAAGCTCTGGAGCCAGGTGACGCAGCAGAGCTCCCGACCACACACGCCCAGCCCGCCGTGGAAGCGGGCGGCGTCTCTGGCCCCAATCTGGAGCAGGTGGACCCGCGACCGGAGCGACGATGCCAAGTCCTTGACCAGCTCCCGGAAGTCCACCCGGCCATCGGCGGTGAAGAAGAGGGTCATCTTGCTGCCGTCCAGAGCGTAGTGGACATCCACGACCTTCATCTCAAGGTTGTGGTGGGCGATACGCTCCAGGGCCAGGGTCCAGGCGGCAGCCTCCTTGCGGCGGTTCTGCTCCGCACGCTGAAGGTCGCTCTCCGTGGCCCGGCGCAGCAGCATTCGAAGAGGGAGGGCAAGGTAGGCGTCGGGAACCTCCCGTGCCTCCTCCTCGACCACGCCGATCTCCGGACCGCGGACGCTTTCCGCCACCACCGAGTCGCCGGCCGCCAACTCCAGGCCGGCCGGCTCGAAGTGGTTCAGCCGGCACTCACGCTCGAACTTCACGCCTATCACCACGGGCATTGCTGAATCCCAAACGCTTCCTACTCACGCGGCGCGGCCGATTCCCGCCCTGCCAAGCATGCCTGCTCTCTACAGCCTTCGACCCGGGAACTCAATCTGCCTGCTGCGGTAGGGAATGAGGGGGTGAAGGGAGTGAGGGGGCTTCAGCGGGAGGAGATGGAGTGCCAGCCAACGCCTTGGGTGACACCCACGGCTGACATGGAGGCGCCCCTCCGGGGCTGACCCGGGCTGTAGTTCCACGGCTCTGAGGTCACGCGGGCCGCATGGAGCCCCGAAGGGGCGCCTCTATGTCAGCCGGGAATGGCATTCCCGGCGCGCATCCACGGCTTCGTCTGGTTCCCTCTGTCAGCCGATCACTCCCTTCACCCCCTCACTCCCTACGCCGGCGGCACGCCGGCCGCCCTAAGCTGTGCCCAAACGACCTCTCGGAGCTCTACCTCAGCGCTGAGGCGCCTGGAGGGAAGGGCCTCGGCGGAGACGCGGTAGGTGGCTTTGGCGGCATCAAGGGACACAAGGCCCAGCATCGTCACGTCGGACAGCGCCGTTTCTTTCTCCTGGAGGTCCTCGCCGGCGGCGGTCACGGCGGAGGCTACAGCCTCCTTCGGCGTATCCACCGGCACGCCAATGTCAACGCTCAGCCGGTACCTACCGCGAGAGAAGTTGGTGACGGCAACGATGTCACCGTTGGAGAGAAGGTTGATGCGGCCGTTATCATCACGGATGCGAGTGACGCGCATGCCGATCTCCTCCACCACGCCGCTCACGGAGCCGATGGTCACCAGGTCACCCACGGAGAACTGGTCCTCCAGCAGCAGGAAGAAGCCATTGATGACGTCCTTCACCAGCTTCTGGGCGCCGAAGCCGATGGCGACGCCGGCCACTCCAGCCGTAGCCAGCGCGGAGGTGGGATCCAGGCCCAGCTCGCGCAGCAGCATGAGGGCGCCGATCGCGATCAACAGGTAGTGGAAGATGCTCTGTGTCAGCGACTGGAGGGTGCGAAGGCGGCTGACGCGGCTGTGGCTCTCCGGTTCGGCCCGGTCGATGATGGGGGCGAAGGCGCGGTCCACCAGCACCCGCAGCACGCGCTTCATCAGGGCCAGGGCCAGCAGCAGCAGGCCCACCTTCAGGCCGAACTCCGCCAGCGCCAGGCCTCTGTCGGTCCACCATTCCGCGTCCTTCAGATGACTCAGATACATCATCACCCCTCCGGCCGCCGCCGCGCGGCGGGGCAGATGCGCAGGAAGTCGCAGTCCGCGCAGGCCTCCAGCACCCGCGGCTCGTGCGTCTCATCAGCCAAGATCTCCGCCGCCAGGTCGTCCAGCCACCGCGCCACCTGCGCCGACTCCTCCTCGGAGCGCCGAACGGTGACCTTCAGGCTAGCGCGGAGCGCGTGGATCGATACGCGGACCTCGCGACCGGGATAGTGCGCGCGGACCAGGGTCTCGTAGACCTTCAGGCCCAGGTCCCCAAGCACGTCCTCCTCCGTCAGAGTGGACCGGCCGCTCTTGTAGTCCAGGATCTCCAGTTCGCCGCCGGGCAGCTCACCGACGCGGTCCAGGCGTCCCGTCAGCAGGTAGGGCCCACGGTCCACCTTCAGCATCTTCTCCGTGAGCAGCGTCGTGGCCCGTCGGCCCTCGTCCGGGGCTCGGAAGGAGACCACCATCTCGCGGGCCTGCCGGAGGCTCTCCTGCTCCTGCTCCCGCGAGGTGTAGCCGGCGGAGGCCCAGGTGGACTCCAGGCGGCTGAGGAGGTCCTGCTCGCTCATCGCCTCGGCGCCGCCCTCCCGCTGGTAGGCGTCCAGCACGCGGTGCAGCGAGGCGCCGAGGCTGGTCTGGGGGCGGGGCCGGCTGAAGCGGCCGCGCAGGCCCTCCAGGTAGGCGAAGCGGTGAGCCAGCGGACACCGCAGGTAGGTGGCGAAGCGCGTGGGGCTGAAGGAGGGCTTCTTGGGCGCGGCCGGCCGTCGCGGGGAGGGAGGCATCACCAGGCCCCTCGTGCCCGGCCAAGAGCGCGGCCCGGGCGCCTGGGCTGAAGGCAGGCAGGCACTGTCATCGCCCCGCCATCGCCAGCGCGACCCAGAACCGGGCCATCGCCAGATCCTGAGCGGCCGCTGAGGG
>DASXUI010000340.1:0-3256 GCA_036504955.1 Armatimonadota bacterium | reverse complement strand
GGATTAAGCCTCGGAGCCCGGCGATTCACCGCCGGGCGGACGGCCGCGGTGCACCGACCCCTCCCACAGGACCCAGTTCCAACCTCCGAGGCCCTTTCACCTACTCACTCTCATCTCTGTGCCCTCTGTGTCTCTGTGGTGAGGCAGTTCTGGGAGCTAACCTTGACGATACGTGAGCGATTGGAAGCGTTCTGGGCCGGCGAGAGGCCCGATGAGATCCCCTACACCATCTATGAGTGGGAGTGGATGGGCGCCCGGGAGGATCCTGCCTGGCAGGCGCTCTTCGATGCCGGACTCGGTGTCACCTGCCATCGCGGCACCTTCGGGTCGGAGACGCCGGGGCTGGAGGTCCGCTACGAGGACTACACGGAGGCGGGCAAGCCCTGGCGGCGGGAGATTCAGCATACGCCGGTCGGCGACCTGACGCAGACCTGGGAGGCCGGGTGGCACCGCAAGTACCTGCTGGGGACGGCCCAGGACTACCGGGTGATGACCTGGATCGTCCGGCACACCACCCTCGCGCCCTGCTACGACGAGTACCTGCAGGCCGAGGCGGAGCTTCCCCCGCACGCCGTGGCTCTCGCCTACATCGGCCGCACCCCGCTTCAGACTATCCTGGTGGACTGGGTAGGCCTGGAACACTTCGCCTTCCACCTGGCGGACTTCGCCGAGGAGCTTCAGGAGCTGTACGACGCGCTGCTGGCCAACTTCCGTCAGCGAACCGAGATCGTGGCGGCGGGCCCCGGGCGCTTCGTCTCCAACCTTGAGAACTTCACGGCGGAGACCCTGGGTCCGAGGCGGTACGCTCAGTACCTGCTGCCAGTATACGAGGAGTGCTTCCCCCAGATACAGGCGGCCGGCAAGATCATCGGCTGTCACTACGACGGCCGCACAGCCTCCTGCAAGGAGGTCATCGCGAGGGCGCCTATCGACCTGATCGAGTCGCTCACGGAACCGATGGAGGGCGATCAGACGCTGCGAGAGGCGCGCGCCGCCTGGCCGGACAAGCTGTTCTGGTGCAACATCCGCGTGGGCGACTACCAGCTACCGCCCGAGGAGCTTCGCGCTCACGTCCTGGAGATGGTCCGTGACGCCGCCCCCGACGGCCGCCGCCTCGCCTTCGAGGTCTCCGAGCACCGCCCCGCCAACTGGCAGCAGTCCATGCCCGTGGTCCTGGAGACGCTGAAGGAGACGCGGAGGTAGCACGACACTGAACCGCCGGTTTCTGGGTGCTCTTATGTCCCTTACGTCCCTTAGGTCTCTTGCGTCCCTTGGCTGAAGGGACTTAAGGGACGCAAGGGACCTAAGGCGGACCCTCTGAGGCCCCTCCCTACGACCCCACGACCCTACGCCCTTACGACCCGCCTTCAGAGGAGACACCACAATGCCACACAACCCAGTGCCGCAGGGCGCCTTGGATCCGCGAGAGCGGCACTTCCTGATGCCCACCCGCGTGCTGTGGACCTCCGGCGCGGGGGTGGAGCACCCGGAGGCGCTGCTGGCCGACGATGACACCGCGTGCATCCTGCGTCCCACCAAGGGCGCCTCGGAGCACCCGGCCATCCTGCTGGACTTCGGCTCCGAGCTTCACGGCGGGCTGCGGCTGGACGTGCCCGCCATCAAGCCCCACCAGCCCGGGCGGCTGAGGGTGCGCTTCGGGGAGTCCGCCAGCGAGGCAATGGGCACGCCTAACCAGGACCATGCCATCCACGACACGGAGATCCTGGTCGCCACCATGGGCCACACGGAGGTCGGCTGTACCGGCTTCCGCTTCGCTCGAGTGGACCTGCTGGAGCCGGAAGCCATCGTCAACCTCCGCGCGGCCAAGGCGGTCTTCCTCTACCGCAACCTGGAGTACCACGGCAACTTCGAGTGCGACGATGAGCGGCTGAACCGCGTCTGGAGCACGGGCGCCTACACCGTGCACCTGTGCATGCAGGACTTCGTGTGGGACGGCATCAAGCGCGACCGCTGGGTGTGGATCGGCGACCTCCACCCGGAGGCGCAGGTCATCAGCACGGTGTTCGGCGAGCACCCCATCGTCCCCGCAAGCCTGGACCAACTCCGGGACCGCACTCCGCTGCCCGGCTGGATGAATGGAATCTCCTCCTACTCGCTCTGGTGGATCCTGCTGCATCGGGACTGGTACCGGTACCACGGGAACCTGAGCTACCTAAGGGAGCAGCGCGCCTACCTGTTGGGGCTGCTGGACCGGGTGGCGGCGACGGTGGACATCGAGGGGATGGAGCACCTGGACGGCCGGCGCTTCCTGGAGTGGCCGACCAGCGAGGACCCGGTCGCCATGGATGCCGGCCTGCAGGCGCTGGTGACGCTCTCGCTCCAGGGTGGGGCCTGGCTCTGCGAGGTGCTGGGAGAGAAGGGCGCTGCGTCCCGCTTCAGGGCGGTGGCTGAGCGTGCCTCGCGCTACCGTCGTGCCCCCACGCCGGCGAAGCAGGCGAACGCCCTGGCCGTGCTGGCCGGTATGTGCGGGGCGGAGGAGACGAACCGCGCCATCCTGGCCGTGGACCCGCATCGCGGCCTCTCCACCTTCTACGGCTACTACGTGCTTCAGGCCCGGGCGATGGCGGGCGATACCCAGGGCTGCCTGGACCTGCTGCGCGCCTATTGGGGCGGCATGCTGGACCTGGGCGCCACCACCTTCTGGGAGGGCTTCGACCTGGACTGGACGCCCAACGCCACCCGGATCGACGAGCTCCCCATCCCCGGCCGGCCGGACATCCACGCGGACTTCGGCAACTGGTGCTACCAGGGCCTCCGCCACAGCCTGTGCCATGGCTGGGCCGCCGGCCCCACCGCCTGGCTCACGGAGCACGTCCTGGGCCTCTCACCCGCCACCCCCGGCTTCGCGCGGCTCACCGTGGCCCCACATCTAGGCGACCTCCAGTGGGCCCGAGGTACCCTCCCCACCCCCAAGGGCCTGATCACCGTGGAGCACGAGCGCCGGTCGGATGGGAGCGTGAACAGCAAGGTGACCGCGCCGGAGGGGGTCGTAGGGTCGTAAGGTCGTGGGGTCGTGGGGTCGTGGGGTCGTAGGGTCGTAGGGAGGGGCTGAGGAGGGTGGAGGTCGGTGGGGTGCCAGGGGTGCCGGGCCGATGAACGACCCGGCACGGGGGCCTTCGGCCAAGCTGGGAGCTAGGTCGGTTCTGCGGGACAGGTTGGTGGAGGCCCCTGCTTCGCCGACTCAGGGCGGCGCTACTTGGCAGCATCCGTGTTGGCCGAAGGCCCCCGTGCCGGG
>DASXUI010000339.1:0-10068 GCA_036504955.1 Armatimonadota bacterium | reverse complement strand
AAAGGTGCACCCTGGGGCTAGAACGCTCCTTTAGGAGGATTGGGCCCCTGAGCCCGGCGATTCACCGCCGGGCGGACGGCCGTTGGGCACCCGCCCCCCCACCCTCCGAGGCCCCCTCACCTCCTCACGCCCTTCTCTGTGCCTCTGTGTCTCTGTGGTGGGGCAGTTCGGGGCCACTCCCAAGCCTACTCCGGAGGCCTCACGTTGAACCGGTTCATGGCCTCCTGAAGGCCCTCAGCCAGGAGGCACTCCACGGCGTCAGCGGCGCGGTGGACTGCGTCGCGGACCGCGGGCATCTCCTCCTTGGGGAAGCGGCCCAGCACGTGGTGGATCATCGTGCCGGGCACCGGTGCGCCCACCCCGATGCGGAGCCGGGGAAACTCCTGCGTTCCAAGGCACTGGATGAGGGACTTGAGGCCATTGTGCCCCCCCGCGCTGCCGTCGGCCCGGAGCCGTAGGCGGCCCACCGGCAGGTTCACGTCGTCGGTGACCACCAGGAGATCGCGGGGAGAGAGGCGGTAGTAGTCAAGCAACCCCCTCGCCGCCTGCCCGCTGAGGTTCATGTAGGTCAGCGGCTTGGCGAGGATCACGCGATGGTCTCCCGCCCGCGTCTCGCCCCGGAGGCACTTGAGTCCGGTCCGGCGCACCTCCAGGTGAAGCCGGTCGGACAAGACGTCCACCACGAGGAAGCCGACGTTGTGGCGGGTCATCTCGTACTCCCCACCGGGGTTCCCCAGCCCAAGGATCACCTTGGCCGGCCCACCCTCCTGGCCTTCGGCGGAGGGGCGGTGATGGGGCAGCAGACGTCTGAAGAGAGACATGGGGGGCTTGGGCCGGGGAGGGGCTCCCAGGCTTCCTTAGATCCCTTGGGTCCCTTAGGTCCCTTGCCTCAAGGGACCTAAGGAACCCAGGAGAGCTGGGCGGGGTTGGGGTTA
This sequence comes from Armatimonadota bacterium, assembly GCA_036504955.1. Classification (GTDB taxonomy): domain Bacteria; phylum Armatimonadota; class DTGP01; order DTGP01; family DASXUI01; genus DASXUI01. Next base: position 9,133 of record DASXUI010000339.1, on the reverse strand, counting down.
GCCTTCGGTGAAGAGCTCCGATACCGACCGGTTGTCGTGGATGCGCAGCATGGCGTCGGCCAACAGGGGCGCGACGGAGAGCACCTTCACCTTCGGGCTCTGGCACTCCTCCGGCAGGCGTATCGTGTTGGTGACCACCAACTCCTCGATGGGAGAGTCCTCGATGCGCTTCACGGCGGGGCCAGAGAGCACGCCGTGGGTGCAGCAGGCGAAGATCTGCGTCGCGCCCATCTCCTTCAGCGCCACCGCGCCGGCTACAAGGGAGCCGGCGGTGTCAACCATATCGTCGATAATGACGGCGCGCTTGCCCTTCACCTCTCCCACCACCTCCATCACCTCCGCGCGGTTGGGCTCAGGGCGGCGCTTGGTGATGATGGCGATCGGGGCTTGTAGGTTCTCGGCCAGACGTCGCGCTCGGGCCACGCCGCCCACGTCCGGAGAGACCACCACCGAGTCGTGGTCCTTGAGGCCCCGGTTCGTTAGGTACTGGGCGATGATGGGCCGCGCGTACAGATGATCCACCGGACCATCAAAGAAGGCCTGGATCTGGTCCGCGTGCAAGTCGATGGTCAAGAGTCGGTCAGCGCCCGCGACCTGGAGCAAGTCGGTCACCAGCTTCGCGCTCACGGGCTCGCGGGGGCGCACCTTCTTGTCCTGGCGCGCGTAGCCGTAGTAGGGCATCACCACCGTGGTTCGGGCGGTGGACGCCCTCTTGAGGGCGTCGAGCATGATGAGCAGTTCCATCAGGTGCTCGTTTACCGGAGCGGAGGTGGACTGGATGATGAAGACGTCGTTTCCGCGAACGCTCTCCTCCAGCCGCACGTGGACCTCTCCGTCCGAGAAGCGGCGGATCTCCAGGCGCGCCAGCGGCACCCCCAGCGCCTGGCTGATCTCCTCCGCCAGACAGCGATTCGAGTTCCCTGTGAGGATCTTCATGTCGCCAGCTCCCTGGGGCATCTCGTCGTAGTGCGAACCCACTGCGCGCTTATCCCTTCTGTGCTTCTCGCTTCCGACGCGCCCAACCCTCTTTCACCGTCTGGCGGCAGCGGGCAACGGCCAGGGAGTCCCCCGGCACGTTCTGAGTGATAGGCGAGGCCGCCGCCACGTAGGCGCCGTCCCCCACCTCCACGGGCGCGATGAGCGTGGAATGGCTGCCGATGAAGGCATCCTTCCCGATCCGAGTTTTGTGCTTGTGCTTGCCGTCGTAGTTGCAGGTGATGGTCCCCGCGCCTATGTTCGTCCCCTCGCCTACCTCGGCGTCCCCCAGGTAGGTCAGGTGCGAAGCCTTCACCCCCGCCCCAAGCTGGGAGCGGTTCACCTCTACGAAGTTGCCAATCTTGACCTTGGGACCGATCTTGCTCTTCGGTCGGATCTGGGCGAAGGGCCCCACGCTGGCCCCGGCCGCGACCTCGCTGTCCCTGCCCACGGCGTAGGTCATGGTGACGCCGTCCGCCACCACCATGTTGGTGAGCTGCACGTTGGGGCCGATGCGGCAGTCCTCGCCGATGACCGTGCCCTTCAGCAAGAGGGTGTTGGGCAAGAGGATCGTGTCGGCGCCCACCTCAACGTCCCAGTCCACGTAGGTGCTCAGGGGGTCCATCAGCGACACGCCGTCCAGCATCAGGCGCTCGTTCTTGCGCCTCCGCAGCTCAGCCTCCGCGTCCGCCAGCTCCACCCGGTTGTTCACGCCCAGAACCCTCATGGAGTCCCGCAGGACCACCGCCCCCACCCTACTGCCCTCGCGGTTCAGGATCTCGATTGCGTCCGTGAGGTAGAGCTCCTTCTGGGCGTTCTTGGGGTCCAGCTTGCGCAGCGCGGCGAAGACCTTGGCACGATCGAAGCAGTAGACGCTGCTGTTGATTTCGCCGATCCGCTTCTCCTCCGGAGTGGCGTCCTTCGCCTCGACGATCCTCAGGACCGCACCCTCTGCGTCACGGACCACCCGTCCGTAGTGCGAGGCGTCGTCCAGTACGGTGGTGAGGACGGTGGCGTCGTTGCCCTCGGCCTCGTGGGTTCGCAGCAGAGCCCGCAGGTCCTCTGAGGTAAGAAGTGGGGTGTCGCCGGGGATCACCAGCACCGTGTCCAGGTCCTCGGGGAGCGCCCCCTCGGCCATCTGGAGGGCGTGGCCGGTGCCCATGGGGTTTTCCTGGAGCGCGTACCGGGCCCGATCCCCCAGCGCTTCCTTCACGGCCTCCGCTTGGTGGCCCACTACCACAACCGTGGACTGCGCGCCCGAGTCCTGGCAGGCATCCAGCACGTAGTCCAGCAGCCGCTTGCCACAGAGCGGGTGAAGCCCCTTCGGGGTCTTGGACTTCATGCGGGTGCTCTTGCCGGCGGCAAGTACGACGGCTGCGGTCCTGAGGGTCATGGTCTGTGGGATCCTGTCGCGGCGGGGCGAAGCGTGGCCACGGAGCGAGTGGGAACAACAAGGGATGGCTCCGGGGCAAGGATTCGAACCTTGATATACGGCTCCAAAGGCCGTTGTCCTGCCGTTGGACGACCCCGGAAGAGCGCATCCATTATACGGCTGGGCTCTGAGGGGTGTCAACGAACGAACCTATGGCTTGTACGCTTAGGGACGCCGGCCCGGAGGACCGCCGGGCCGACCCGGTGAAAGGATCCTAGTTCGCATCGCCCACGAGCAGCCGCCGAAGCCCGCGCCCCGCGGAACCCGGATGCGCCTCGTGCCTCCTGCCGGCCAAAGGTGAATCCCGCTCTCATGCCACGTTCCGCCCACATCCAGTGCGAGCTCTTCTTCGAGGCCAGCCACCGCATTCAACGTGACGACTGGTCTCAGGAGCGCAACCAGCAGCTCTTCGGACGCTGCAACCGCCTCCACGGCCATTCCTACCGGCTCCGCGTGGCCCTTCATGGCCCCATCGATCCGGACTCCGGCATGGTGATGAACTTCACCGATCTGAAGCGCATCCTTCGGGCACGGGTCCTGGATCGCCTCGACCACAGCCACCTCAACGACCACCTGGGTGACCTCTCCACCGCCGAGAACCTCCTCTGGTGGATCGTGGAGCAACTGCGCGGCCACCTGGACCTGTCCCTGGTTCACCGCCTGGAGCTCTGGGAGACCCGCACCGCCTGCGCCTACTTGACCCAGGAGGACCTGCGGGACTACCTCTAGGCCGTAGAGGCAGCGGTGTCCGCCCCTGTGGGGATCGCCAGCGTTAGCTCCTGCCGCGCACGACGCGCCGCCGGCCTCACCCGCCCCGAACTCCCTGAAGAGCATCTGCTACCACGCGCCGGTTGGCGCAGGCCCCGAACCCATGCCGATCCCCCCACTCATCGATGCCCAAAGGGCCCATGGGGCCCGCTACGCCGACCCCGATGCGATGGCCGCCTCCAACTACGGGGATCCGGGGGCCGAGTACCTGGCCGCGCGATCGGCACTGGGCCTGGCGGATCTCTCCTACCACGGATGGATCCGCGCCTGCGGTGCGGATCGCGTCTCCTACCTCCAGGGACAGACCACCCAGGACCTGCGCCCCCTAGAGCCGGGTCAACGAGCCCCGGCAGCGGTGCTGACCACCCAGGGCACTCTGGTGGCAGACCTGCGTGTTTGGGCGGAGCTGGACTACCTGCTCCTTGAGCTCCAACCCGCCGCGCTGCCCCCTGCTCTGGCCGCCCTAGAGCGCTTCCTGATCACCGAGGACGTGACGCTGAGCGATGCCTCCTCCGAAGTGGCCCTGTTCACGCTGCTCGGAGCCCGCTCCGCCGAAGCCGCCGCGGAGCTGTTGGGGTGCGGCCCTCTCCCGATAGGGAGGACCACCGATTGCCAGCCACTCCACGCGGTGAGGGCTCACCGCAGCCGAACCTTCGGCCTTGAGTCCGTGGACCTGCTGGTTCCTCCCGAGGAGGCGTCGGCGGTCTGGTCGCGGCTGGTGGAGGCCATCGGCGCGCGGCCGATCGGGGAGGACGTCTGGGAAACCCTTCGAGTGGAGGCGGGCGTGCCTCGGTGGGCACGGGACCTTGATACCACGGTCAATCCGCTGGAGGCCAACCTACTCGACCACCTGAGCGAGACCAAGGGCTGCTACGTGGGGCAGGAGATCATCGCCCGAATCCTGGGTCGCGGCACGCCGGCCAAGCGGCTGATGGGGTTGGCATCGGCCAACGGAGCACCGCTCGCGCTTGGGAACCTAAGGCATGAGGACCGCTCCGTGGGCCGGCTGACGAGCGCCGTGACGTCCCCCCGCTTCGGCCCTATCGGCCTAGGCCTCCTGCGCAAAGAGGTTGCCACCCCGGACCAACGCCTCTGCCTCGCGGCGCCAGATAGCCCGGTGGAGGTAGTGGTCCGACCGCTGCCCTTCGAATGACCTGCGGGCTAGTGTCATCCCACAGCATCCCTGTGGAGAGGACCCAGGGTGTGCCGGGCTGGTGAACAACCCGGCAGGAGAGCCTGCGGCCAAGCTGGGAGGGGGCCCGGGGAAGCCCCTCGCTCCTGAGTGGACCTCGGTCCTCGGCACCTTGTTGCCGCTGGCTTGGCCGAAGGCCCCAGTGCCGGGTCGTTCACCGGCCCGGCACACCCGGTCCTCTCCACAGGGATGCTGTGTTCCTGCACTTACCCGCATGGTGCACCAGGCGCTTGCGCGTCGTGCAGGGCGTGGGCTTCCACAAGCTTTTGCCAACAGCTCAGGCTAGGCACGATCGCATATCGTCACCTACCCCTCGGTCGCCCTTGACTGAGCCAGGGCCTTCTGTTACACTGCACCTGCCGAAGCTTCCCCTGCCCCCTTCGCACGGGTGCCGCAGCGGGGTCGGTTGCCTCGGTCACCTCGGCGCTCGCAGCCTCGCGCGCTGCCTTCGGGCCCCCTGCGCGGGCGGAAAAGGGAACAGTGGATCTCACCGAGTTCGGGACGAAGGTTGAGCAGGCCGTCCAGGAGATAGAGACGGTCATCGTCGGCAAGCAGGAGACCGTGCGACTGGTGCTCGTCGCCCTCCTCTGCAATGGCCACGTGCTGATTGAGGACATTCCCGGGGTAGGGAAGACCATGCTGGCTCGGGCCGTCGCCAAGGTCCTGGGCTGCAGCTTCAAGCGCCTCCAGTTCACCCCCGACCTCCTCCCCGCGGACATCACCGGCACCGCCGTCTACAACCAGAAGACCGGCGAGTTCGAGTTCCGCCCGGGTCCCGTCTTCGCCAACATCGCTCTGGCCGACGAGATCAACCGTGCCACCCCCAAAACCCAGTCCGCCCTGTTGGAGTGCATGGAGGAGTCCCAGGTCACCTCCGACGGCGTCACCTACCAGCTTCCCCGTCCCTTCTTCGTGGTCGCCACGGAGAACAACATCGAACTCCACGGCACCTACCCCTTGCCCGAGGCCCAACTTGACCGCTTCTGGCTCAAACTCTCCATGGGCTACCCCTCACGCGAAGACGAGATGGCCATCCTTACGCGCCAGGCCGACCACCACCCCGTGGAGACCGTGAGAGCGGTACTGGAGGTGCGCCAGATCCTGGACATGCAGGAGAGGGTGAAGCACATCCACCTGGACCCGAAGATCGGCGCCTACATTGTGGACCTGGTCGGCGCCACCCGCGCGCATCCCAAGGCCTCCCTGGGGGCTAGCCCCCGAGGATCGCTCTGCCTCATGCACTCCTGCCGGGCGCTAGCCGCCATGTCCGGCCGGGAGTACGTCCTGCCGGACGACGTCAAGGAGCTGGCCAAGCCGGTCCTGGCCCATCGCGTGCTGCTGCGTCCGGAGGCGAGGGCCCGGGACTACACCTCCGCTCAACTGGTGCAGGAGGCGATGGATTCGGTGCCGGTGCCGGTACTGGAGTAGCGATCGGGTATACTGTAGAGACACCGATCCCTGCGCAACCCCTCGCGGCAACGGGAGGCTCCCAACCCCCTTCGCCGGGGCCGCGCCAGCCAGCGGCGGATCAGGTCCTCCGGACTAGAACCCATGGGCTTCAAGAAGCTAGTCGCGCTGCTCTTTGCCGCCTCCTTCATGCTGGTAGTGGCGGTGCGGCTCAACATCGAGCAGATGTACCTGATGTCCGGAGTGCTCGTCTCCATCCCCATCGTCTCCCTCGGACTGGGCTACTGGTCGCTGCGGGACCTCCACCTGGAGCGCGCGGCCGTTCAGCACTGCTTCGAGGGCGGGACGGTAGAGATCACCCTCAGCCTCCGCAACACCGGCCCCCTCAGCCGCGGCCTGCTCAGCCTTCAGATGCTGACGCCCAGGTGGATCGAGACCCGGCGAGTGGAGGACTTCGGCGAGGAGCAGCAGCAGGTTGTCCAGACGGTGGTGACCCTTCGTAGGGGCGTCTACAAGCTGGGTCCCGCTCAGGTGACGGCACGCGACCCCCTGGGCATCTTCACCTTCCGTAGGCGGCTGCCTCTGTACTCCGACCTCGTTGTCTACCCCTCCCCTCAGGAGTTGCCCTCCTTCCTGACCCGCCTCTCCGGCGCCCAGGGGGCGGACGGCGACCGCTCCTGGGACCAGCGGGGCGGCGGCGTCGAGATGCACACCACCCGCGAGTACCAACCAGGAGATGAGCTTCGGCGCATCCACTGGCCCTCCACCGCGCGCGCGGGTCGGCTGGTGGTGGTGGAGCGGCAGGAGCTGTCCGACGTCCGCACCCTCCTGGCCCTGGAGCTGGGGGAAGGTACGGAGTTGGGCACGGGACGGGGAACCACCGTTGATGTATCTGCCCGCCTGGCCGCCGGCCTCGCCTCGGAGATCCTGCATCAGGGTGACAGCGTGGGTCTCATCACCTCGGAGGACGCGAAGGCTCCCTATCTGGAGCCGGGCAGGGGAAGCCCTCACTACTTCCGCATCCTGGAGTCGCTGTCCGCCGCCGAAGCACAAGGCCCGCGGTCGCTGCCCGAGACGCTGGACATCCTTAGCGATCGGCTGCCCGGCAGCGCCTCCCTCATCTTCTTCACCAGCAGGCCGACCCGGAAACTCCTGTCCAGGCTGTCCGCGTGGTCCGCCAGTCGCGGAGCGGTAGCCGGCATCGCCTATACTGAGGGTTGGGGGACGGCCCCCGGGAGCGACATGCAGGCAACGGACTTCGCTCTGGCGGCGGCCGATATGGGCATCCACGTGCAGCTCGTCGCGCCGCCCGAAACCGACGAGCCCGGTGAGCGTCGAAAGGACAGCACCGCTCACGGCGCGGGAGCGTCAGTTGACTGGTAGCCAGGTGGAGGGATAGCGGAGATGGCCAGCTCGCATAGCCGTGGCAGGAAACGTGGACCGGCGAAGCCAGCTCTGATCCCCCCGGACTTCGCTCGCCTGGCGCCGCTCTACGTGGCGGCCTTCGTGATCATCCTCTGCGGCATCTCCGCCGTGAACTCCACGCTGGACGACGGCCGGCTGACCGGAATCACCATCGCTCTCGCCCTCGTCGGCACCTTCACCAGCCTCCTGCTTCGGGTCTGGGGCGTCAGCCAGTCCACCGTGGGCTGGGTGGTGAGCGGAGTGACCCTGTTCCTGCTGGTGAGTGGCAGCACCTCCATCACCGGCTTCGTGCCTCAGGAAGGTGCCGCCCCCGATCCTCAGCGCGCCCTCGGAATGCTGCTGGAATGGGGCACCATCCTGTTCAGCTTCACCATGCTGACGAACTCCTCGCTGCTCTTCGCCATCATTCCCTGCATGGCGCTGCTTGGCCTGATGAGCAGCGAGAACCTCAACCCCGAAATGGTGACCTACTTCCTGGGCTTCGTGCTGGCGACCGTCTTCGCGATGGGCTACGACGGCTTCCTGGCTCGGCAAGGTTGGGACGAAGGGGCTCCCGTTCAACGTAGATCTAGGGTTGCCGCGCCCATCGGCCCGGTGGTTCGCTCCTTTCTGGCGCTCTCAACGATCATCGTGGGAGGAGCCTTCGTGGTGGCCTTGGTCGTCTCCACGCCGCTGAAGGAGCTGGGACAAAATGTCTTCCAAGTGACCTCCGTGAGGGGCGGTCCCAACCTGCCCATGTTGCCGCACCTTGGCTCCACGGCCTCTGACTCGATGTCTCTCATCGGCAATCCGCCACCTCAGTCCTCCCAACCAGTCCTCACCGTGGATGCTCCGGAGCCCGTGTACCTTCGCGGGGTCGTCTACAAGCTCTACAACGGGCAGAGCTGGACCAAGGCCCAGTCCTTCACGACCCGCCTGGACCCGGTCTCGGAGGACTCGAATCAGCAGCGCAGGTTCGCCGTCTACGCTCAACCTCCGGGGTGGAGGGCTCGCAGGAGGCTGGTTCAGCGCATCACCGTGGAGGCGCCGGTGGGCCCGGAGGTCCATGCCGCCGCCGACCCCGTAGAGGTCTCGGGGCGCTTCTACGCCCTCTCGCGAACTGACACGGGAACCCTTCGCAGCGACTCCCTCGGGGCCATGGAGGAGGACTCCCTGGGGACCACCGACTACACCGTGGCCTCCAGGGTCAGCACCGCCACTCCCTCCCAGCTTCGCCAGGCCCATGTGAGGAACCGCCCGTTCACCGACTTCCGCGCCGACAGGGAGGCGGTCGCGGACCGAGTCACGGATCTGGCGCGCACCATCACCCTCGGCGCGCGAACCCCCTTCGACAAGGCCCAGGCCATCGCCAGCTACCTGCGCTCCAACTACACCTACTCCCTCGAGCCGCCCCTTCTGCCGGAGGAGGAGGACGCGACCGGCTTCTTCCTCTTCAAGACCCGCACCGGCTACTGCGAACACTTCGCTAGTGCCATGGCGATTCTGTGCCGCTCCCTGGGGATCCCGGCCCGCGTGGCGGCGGGGTACGCCCCGGGCGACTGGGACCCCGCCTCTCACCGGTGGATCGTGCGCCAGCTCCACGCCCACGCCTGGACAGAGGTCGACTTTGGAGAGTTCGGGTGGATACCCTTTGACCCTACCGGCGGCCTTCGAGCGGAACCCGCCGGCTATCTCTCCCTGGCAAAGCTGCTGTCACACCTTACCCGCATTCTGACCTCCCGGGAGCTGGTCCCCCGGATACTCATGCTCTGTCTGATGGTGATGGCGCTCTACCTGGTGAAGGTGGAGGCGTGGGACCGCTGGGGCCGGCCAGCCTGGAGGTCACGGATGGGCCGGCGCGCGTCCAGCAGCCCGGTCCGGCAGCTCTCCAACCACTACCGCCGCTTCTGCCACCAGGCCGCCCGCCTCGGCGCCCCCCGCGACCCCCGACAGAC
>DASXUI010000338.1:0-25542 GCA_036504955.1 Armatimonadota bacterium | reverse complement strand
GATCGGTCCTCTGAGCGCGCGGGGGCTGAGGCGCCTCCCCCGCCCGACGGGGATCAGATGTCGAAGTACAGGTAGAACTCGTAAGGGGCGGGCCGAATCTGGACCTGCTCCACCTCGCGCTCCCTCTTGTAGGCGATCCACGTGGTGATCGCGTCCTCGGTGAAGACGCCGCCCTTGGTCAGGTAGGCGTGGTCCGCCTCGAGGGCATCCAGCACCTCGGTCAGGCTGCCGGGGGTGCTCTTGATCTTCGCCTTCTCCTCGGGCTCCAGGTCGTAGAGGTCCTTGTCCATGGGCTCAGGCGGCACGATCTTGTTCTGGATGCCGTCCAAGCCGGCCATCAGCATGGCGGCGAAGGCCAGGTAGGGGTTGGCGGAAGGATCGGGCGGGCGGAACTCGATGCGCTTGGCCTTGGGGCTCTTGGAGTACATCGGGATGCGCACGCAGGCGCTGCGGTTCCGCTGGCTGTACATGAGGTTGATGGGAGCCTCGTAGCCGGGAACCAGGCGGCGATAGCTGTTGGTGGTCGGCGCCGCGAAGGCCAGGATGCTGGCCGCGTGCTTCAGCAGGCCGCCGATGTAGTAGATGGCCATCTCGCTGAGGCCGGCGTAGCCCTTCTCATCGTAGAACAGGGGCTCGCCGCCCTTCCAGATGGACTGGTGGCAGTGCATGCCGGAGCCGTTGTCCTGGAAGAGGGGCTTGGGCATGAAGGTGACCGTCTTGCCGGCCTGGTACGCCACGTTCTTGATGACGTACTTGTACTTCATGATGGCGTCCGCCATGTCCACCATGGGGCCGAAGCGGATGTCGATCTCGCTCTGTCCGGCGGTGCCCACCTCGTGGTGATGCAGCTCCGCGTGAACTCCGGTCTCGATGAGCTTCAGCATCATCTTGCTGCGGAGGTCGTTGAACTGGTCCATCGGCGGAACGGGGAAGTAGCCCTCCTTGTAGCGGATCTTGTTGCCAAGGTTGGGCTTCTCGTCGCGGCCGGAGTTCCAGATGCCCTCAACGCTGTCCAGGTAGTAGTAGCCGGAGTGGCTGGTCTGGTCGAAGCGAACGTCGTCCAGGATGTAGAACTCGGCCTCGGGGCCGAAGTAGATGGTGTCGCCCAGGCCGGTGGACTTCATGTAGGCTTCGGCCTTCTTGGCGATATGGCGCGGGTCGCGGCTGTAGGGCTCGCGAGTGATGGGGTCCGCAACGTCGCAGATGATGTTGAGGGTGGGGACCTCCGCGAAGGGGTCCCGGAAAGCGGACGAGGGATCCGGGATCAGGATCATGTCCGATTCCTGGATCTTCTGGAAGCCGCGGATGCTCGAGCCGTCGAAGCCGAGCCCATCCTCGAAGACGCCCTCATCCAGGTCGATGGCCGGGATGGAGAAGTGCTGCCAGATACCAGGCATGTCGATGAAGCGGAAATCGACGATCTGGATTCCCTGCTCCTTGACCTGGCTCACAACATCGCTAGCCGTTGCAGCCAACAGAGTACCTCCTAGTGGTGGGGGGATAGGCCTCACGCTGGTTGCGCGGGGCGTTAAGTTGTACGACACCACGGCGGGAAGGGGGAGTGGTCCCCAGAGCCGGCGGAGCGGCCGGCCTCCCACACTCGTGGCTCAAGCATGATACAGGTGAATCACTGGTCCGGGCAGCGCGGGGCCCAGAACTGGGCCTCCTCGACAGGCGAAGCGCCTGGAGGCGCGGCAGCGGCCCGCCAGGTATGGTGTGGCGTGGGCGACAGGCCTCCGGCAACAGTCGCCTCCATGCCACTCACGCGCCGAAGGCGTCACGGGCATGGAGAGAGCCTCGCGGCAAGGCTTCGGGCCTGTGGCCCCGTTTCGACCACCGCCAGCGCGGGCAAGTGCTACCCCAGAAGATAATGAGATCGAGTGAGAGCGGCCAACGGTACTCGCGCGCCGGCCCAGGCGTAGGGGCGGTACTAACGGAAGCAGTGACACCTTGTAGCGGGGATCGACGAAGCCCAAGACCCCACGCGCCTGCCCACCGAGCGCCGATCACCGGCTCTCTCGGCGAGCCCCAACGCCAGGACCTCTTTGTCCGTCTCACTTAGAATCCTAGAGTTAGCGTGTTACGCCAGGATTAACCAAGTGTTAAATCTATGTTTCTCCTACTAGCGCCTGATGGGCAGGGGCCGCTGGAGGCGAGCAAAGGCCGGCCGGTGGCTCCGGCAGCTGGGCGCGCACTCAGGTGCTCCCAGCCAGACAGCGTCGCGGCAGGTCGGCCCCATGGATCGGCGCTTTGGGCTCATTCCTCTTCGCGACCACCTCCCCCCTCCTACCGGCGTTCCCCCCGTCCTCCCTTGCGTCCCAACACGAAGCTCGCCCCCTTGGAACTCTCCGCGGCATCGGTTCAGGTGAGAGGCCTGTCTAGGCCGCCCCCAGAGCAAGGCCCTGCTGGTGACGGCCCCGACAGAAGCCTGTGAAGCGGCAGCCGTTCCTTCGACTGTCAGCCTGCTGTCAGTGTTCTGGATGTCTGTGTGTCAGGCAGGCAAGCTAAACTCCGGTGGGATACAGTGTATGTCCTGTCCTAGACCGGTAGGTTCTCAAGGAATTCAGTCTCAGTTCCACTACGCCTCCCCAAGCCTCAGAACGCGCGACTCCCCGGGCAGGGATCGACACCCCGGCGCCGGCACGCGCTCGTGGGTCTCCGTGGGAGGCCTACTCCGCGGCGCTTCGGGCTGGGATCCGTAGGTTGCCGCGACGGGTGTGCCATCGTCGCGGCCAGGGGCAAGGCGCGCTGGGGGTGCGCCCCTGGCCTCCAGTGCCAGCCTAGGGGAGCGTGCCCCGCCTGCGTCGGGGCGAGTGACTCGGAAGGAGGTGGGAGTTACCGAAGCTCTAGGGCTGTGAGGGGCTAACCCCCATTGTGCACGAGGCGCTTGCGCGTCGTGCATGGCGCGGGCTTCCACGCCCTCTCGTGAGTAGTGCAGGCTAAGGCTCTCTGCCTAGCCTCAGGACCGTTCCAGCAAGGCTGCAGTGCGTTTCCGCACAAAGGAGATCCGAAGTGAGATCCCTCACAACACGCACCCTTGTTAGGCTTGTGGGTTTGGCTTTCGCTCTGGCGCTGCTCTGGGCAACCCCGGTCAGCGCGTCGCCGTCGTCCGGACCACGGATCCTCAGCGCGGGCCCTCTGGGATCGCCGCCCGCCGTCACTTGCGTACCGGCCTCCCCCATGAACTTCACCATCCCCCACCAGACCTGGGATGGTCGCTTCACTACCCTCAAAGGCGTTGCCCATGACCCCGACGGCGATGCGACCCTGGCCACCTACTCCTGGGACTTCGGCGACGGGACCTCCTCTGGGGTTCTGCCGGCCTCCAACCCTTACAACCTGAGCGTCACCCACGCCTACAGCGGGGCCATCGGAACCACCATCGTCGCCCGACTGACCGTGACCGACGTCACCGGACTCACCGGTTCCGACACCTACCTGTTGCGCCTGGCGGACCCCGCTGACCTGCAGGTTCACGTGGACGCCGCCATCGATGAGGGGCTGTGGATCCTCCACGTGGGGATGAACCGCTTCATGGTAGGCGCCGTCCCCGCGGGGACCTGGGACTTCGGCGGCTACTGGAACGCGGCCACCGGGGCAGCCACTGAGGCCTTTGAGGTTCAGGGCTCCCTTCCCACTGGCGACCCGACCAAGGACCCTTACGTGGAGGATGTTCAGCGGGGGCTTGTGGCGCTGCTGAACGGGCTCCGAGTGGCCCCGGTGGGGCCGGAACCAACCCACCCCGGAGACAACCCCGACGCCAATGGGAACGGGATCGGCCTCTGGGGAGCCACCTACGACTGGGAGCAGACCTACGAGGACGGCATCGTACTGATGGCCATCGCCAGTAGCCGCTCCCCCAACTGGGTCGCGCCCGTGGGAGACGCTACCTGGGTGCAGGGCCGCAAGCTGGTGGACATCGCCCAGGACATGGTGGACCTCCTGGCCTGGGCTCAAAACGACCCCACGACCGGAACCTCCCGGGGCGGCTGGCGCTACCTGTGGAACTACGGCAACTCCGACAACTCAGTCTCCCAGTGGCCCGTGATCGGCATGGAGTCCGCGGAGGTGAACTTCGGGGGCGCCGGCCTGGTGATTCCGGCCTACGTGAAGAGCGAGCTGGACTTCTGGGTCACCTTCATCCAGGCGCCGGATGGGGGATCGGGTTACGACTCCCCCGCGGACGGCACAGAGAACGTCGCCAAGACGGGCGGGCTGCTGGCCGAGATGAAGTTCCTGGGAGATAGGATCCTGCCGGCAGTGCCGCCTCGGGTGCAGTCCGCGCTAGACTACTTGGGCGCCCACTGGGTGGACGGAGGCCAATGGTGGCCCGGGAACCTGGGCGACTACTACGCCATGTATTCCGTGATGAAGGGCCTCCGCCTTCTGGGCGTGGCCCTGCTTCCCAACGCAACCGGCGGCCTCCCCATCGACTGGTATGCTGACTACGCTCGGTGGCTTACCTCCGCCTCTGAGACGGGCAACTACACCTGGTGGGGTGGTGGCGCGGCGGGGGTCGGCTATCCCCTGAGCCACGCCTGGGCCATCCTAACCCTGTCCAAGACCGTGGTGCAACCGGGACCCGTGGCCGTTGCCGGTCCGGACGTGAACAACCAGGCGCCAACCGTCCCGGTTACCTTCGACGGCAGCCACTCCTATCACGCGGACCCCACCCGGCACATCTTGCGCTACGAGTGGGACTTCGGTGATGGCTCTGTCCGCACCCTGGGGGCGGTGGTGACCCACGCCTTCCCCGCCGTGCTGAACCCAGACGGCACCATCAACTGGCCCGCCACCGTGCGTGACTACACCGTGACGCTGATCGTGGGTGATGATAGCACTCCGGAGCTGACCTCCACCGATACCCTGGTGGTGCATATCACCGCTCCGCCCTTCCCTCCGGTAGCCGATGTTGGTGGCCCCTACACGGCCCTCCAAGGCGTAGAGCTGGTACTGGACGGCTCTCACTCCTACGACCCCAGCGGCGTGCTCTACCCTGATCCCGCGGACGTGCTTCACCATGGGTACCTGACCCAGTACGAGTGGGACGTGGATGGCACCGGCTTCGGGGCACCCGTGCCCGCTCCCGCCGGGGCACACCAGCCCGTCACCTTCAGCACCCTGGGGCTCCACGTGGTTAGGCTGAGGGTCACCAACAGCTTCGGCATGCAGGCAACCGCGGGGACCCTGGTCAACGTGGTGCCGAACATCGTGGTGGACGTCCTGCAGGTGACGCCTACCAGCGTGACCCTGCACTGGACCACGGCCTTGCTCGCCGACGCGAAGGTCCAGTACGGCTTCACCACAGCCTACACCGGCACTGTGCTTGATCCCGTCGCCACGACCAACCACACCGTGACGCTGACAGGGCTTGCGCCGGGCAAGCTCCACCACTTCATGGTGACGTCGTCCGCGCCAGGCGTGACCTTCCAGAGTCCGGACCAGGTCTTCATCACCGCTCCTAGCCTTGGGTCCGTCACTACTGGAGTGGCGCTGGTTCGCGTGGCCGGCACGCTGAACGTCTACGTGACACTGAACAACAACGGTGCCGCGGACCTGACAAACGTGTGGGTAACTCGCGCTTCACTGCGGGCGGCGCTCAACCTTCCGACCACCACTCCCATGCCCCTAGCGGTAGGGGTGGTCCCCGCGCATGGCACCAGCACCTTCGCACTGGCTTTCCCCGGGAACGTGGGGGCAACCGGCTCCGTGGGGCTCCTCTCACTCAACTGGGCTCACGCCGGAGGCAATGCTTCAGCCTCCCTGCGAGTCACACTGCCCTAGCGGCGGCTTGATGAAAGGACACAAGTGCGATGAGAGGCGCTAAGTGGGTAGTGCTCGTTCTGGCTCTGTCGCTGTGCGTTGTCGCGGGAGCCTGGGCCCTTCCGGACCCATCGATCAACTCCAACCCTGACCCTATTGTGGTTACCGGTCTGGGCGGAGCTACACTGCCGGTCACGGTTACCCTCACCAACACCTCGGACGACGTGGCCTTCCCCGGCAACCTGTACCTGAATGGCAGCGCTAGTTCCACGCTGCCGGGGCTCACGGTTGACACCACGCTGTTCGACGGCACCTTCGCCTTCGGCAGCGGCTTCTTGGCGGGCAAGGGGGGTGCCTGGACCGGCGACCTGTTCGAAGTGGGGGTGGATCCGGCCTTGGCCTCTGGTGACTACGCAGGCAACACCTTCGACATCTACGGAGGGCCGGAACGGACTGACTTCATCCACCTCGGGACGGTGACCTTCACGGTCAGCGTGAGCTCCGAGGATGTGCCCGAGGAGCCAGGTCTGGCGTACCTGTTCGGCCTGGTCGCGGTTCCTCTGGGGCTTCTGGTGCGCCGTCGAAGGGGGGTCTAGCCGCGTCCACCGCGACAGGCCCGCAGGCTCGCGATATGCGATTCGCGGTCGCGCCTAAGTAACCGCGCATTAGAAGTATGCACTTCGCTCATGCTTTGGGTGCGCGGGAATGTGCGCTTTCACTAGGAACACCTGCTTAGAGCGTAACGCGGCTTGTGGCCCAGCCATCGCCGTCCCCCTTCGCACCGGTGAAGCCGGCGAGGGGGGACGGCCCTAAGCCCTGCGAAGGCGGCGAAGCGGGGGCTGGTTGCGCGTCTCAGCTTCCGCCCACCACAGCGCGGCCTCGAGCGAGCAGAAGACGGGGACCTCCGGGAGCCGCTCACGCGCCAGAAGCTCGTCGTCCGGGCGCAGAACCACGGCGAAGAGGCGGCCAAGATCTCTGAACCGGCGGTGGTAGGCCAGAAGGACCTGAAGCGTGAGGGTGCTGATGCCGGTGGCCCGGCGAAGGTCGACCATCACCGTGGAGGAGGAGGCTTCCTCCGCTTCGGTAAGCCGGGCGCGGAGGTCGAAAGCGCCCTGAAGGTTGAAGTGGCCTCGCGTCTCCAGGATCTGGATCCCCAGCAGGGGCTTGGCCTCGGCGTCGAAGCGTGGCAGAACGCGTGGCTCAGGAAGCTCGAGGTCTAGGTGGACTTCCGTGACCTCCTGAAGGGACTCCGCGCTGGTCTTCAGGGCTTCGTCCCACTGGGCCTTGCTCCACACCTCCACCAGGCTCCCCATGCCGGAGACAACGGCCTCTCGTCCGGGGCGCAGGCCGGCGTGTTCGCGAAGCGCGGGCGGCACCAGGAAGCGGCCGGTGGAGGCGTCCGTGTGGCACTCCGAAGCGCAGCCCAGGTAGGTGCGGAGGAGCACGGAGGGCTCTCCCTCCTCATCCTGGCCCCGCCGCAGGCGCTGGATGATCTGTTCCCAGGCGGAGCGGCTGAAGAGCACTAGGTAGGGCCCCGGGGCTCGAGTCACGATGAAAGGCTGCCCTAGTCCATCGCGGAATGCTCTGGGCAGCATCACCCGACCCTTGGGGTCGACCGTGTAGATGTGCGAACCCGTCAGCATTGGCTCTCCCTGAGACAACACGTCCACGCCGGTTCCTCCTTCAGCCCTACCATCCAGGAGTCGGTGTCGCATCGGGACCAGGCAAGGCAAGCCCGTTCGCGGCTGTCTGCCGGGCCGGCACCGGGCGGCAGGGGCACCTTTCGGCACCCTCTTGTGGACCGCCCTCGGCCCCGCGTCACGCTCCGGATGGAGAGGGCCCCTGTGGGGTAGGCGATCCACCGGATCCCAAGGCCCTCGTTGCCGCCGCCCGCTAGACCGGCGCGGCGCGCTCCGTGATCTGTTATCGGTCGTTCGCCCTCGGAGCCGCAGCACAATCTGGCACGGCAGCGCCCAGCTCCCCGACGCCGTGGGTGCTACCCACGGCTGACGTAGAGACGCCCCTCCGGGGCTGAAGCAGGCTGTAGACAGAGGGGCGTAGTGCCGCCTACTGCATGGCGACCCAGAGGGGCAACGTAGGTCTGGCCAGGAATGACCTTCCCAGTGCCCAGGGGGACCCACACATGGCTCGATGGGTACCACCCGGTACCGTTGGCATCAACCACAGTGACGCAGAGATGCCCCTCCAAGCTCCATGCAGCCTGTGGACTCGAAACTGGAGCCGTCCACAACCCGCCTGAGCCCCGGGGGGGCGTCTCTGCGTCAGCCGGGAATGGCATTCCCGGCGCTTCGGGGCACCGGACCCATCGCTCCAGATCCACTCCCTTTCACCGTGCCTTGCCGCCCGCTCACCTCCCTCGCCCGCTAGTCCACCTCAGTGCCCGGCAGCCCCAGGTACTGGCGAAGGAGCTGGAGTTGGCCCGTGTGGTAGCGGTCGTGCTCCAGGAGGTGGGTGAAGAGGGTGGCGGCTGGGCCCTGGAAGTCGGTCCAGGTGATGGGTTGGTCCAGTTGCTCCGGGGTGCGGGCATCCATCCATTGAAGGAGCTGCTCGTGGCTGCAGCGGAGCCACTGGCGGAGGCCCTCCCAGCCGGGCTCGGTGGGCTTCACGGCCTCCTCCGAGGGGAACCTGCCGGTCAGCACGCCTTCGAGCACCACAGCCTTCCACGCGGCGACGTGCAGCAAGACGCCCGCGAGGGAACCGTCCAGGCCGACTCCCCAGAGCTGGCGGACCCAGTTCGGGCGGAGGGTCACCCGCGCTTGCTCCTCCGTGACCCCTTCGGTGGCGGCCCATAGGCGCTTGAAGGCGGAGGCGCTCCGCTTCGCCAGGTACTCCTTCATCTCTGGGTTCATCGGCTGTCTCCCTCTGGGGTAGCGGTCCGCCACCTGAGAGCGAGGCTTCGCGTTACCGACAATGGGGTTGAGGCGGGTGCCCTAGCCGCTCTCATCCCCGAGGTAGTGTGGGACTCGGGAAGGCTTGTCGTGTCGGGCCCTCCAGGGGCACGGTATGCTAGACCCTGGGGCCCCTCGGCCCACGGAAGGAGTGGATAGCTTCTTCGGGGAAGAGCAGGGTGTGCGGGAGGCCAGTGCCAGGGCGCGTGAGGGACGTGCTTTGGTGCGCCTGCCTTCGAAGCCTGGTGTCGTTGTCCGCCCTCGCGAGGTGCCCCATCGTCGTCGCGGGGCCGCGGGCGCGGGGGCGCCGTCCCTAGTCGAGGCTTCTGCCAACCGGCCGGCCCGTCCTGCTCGCTGCTTTGCCACCCAAGCATCCTCCGGTGAACGCTGCCCCAGTAACCCCTTGGAGCTCCCGCTGCCTTCGGCGGCAGCGCACCCCACCACAAGCTTGTGAGGATGTGTGCTATCCGGGTGCGTGAAGGGTGGGACGGCCAGCTCTCATGGATTCGCGTTCAGCGTACCTCTCTCGTTGCCACGGACAGGCCGAGGGACCAGGTCAGGCCTGGAGAGGACCCGGCCCGGGGTGGAACCCCTGGCTCGCATTGTTCACGACGACCCCGTAGAGGCCCACGCCCGCGCGCTCCATGGCGCTTACCAGAAGGGTGGATGGGGCCGGCGGCATAGTGGATGGGATGGAGCCCCGCACCCTCCGGGTGTGGCGGCCACCTTGGAGGGTCACTTTGAGCAAAGAACCTTTGCATAACCACGGTGTCACAGACACCCACCGCGATCGCCTCTTCAGGCTGAGTATCATCGCCCTGATCGCCGCCGGTATGACCTTTGGTATTCGCGGCGAGATCATGGGAGACTTGGCCAAGAGCTTCGGCCTCGACAGCGCTCAGGTTGGGTGGGCGGTCGGCGCGGAGTTCCTCGGCTTCGCCATCTCCGTGCTGGTCGGCAGTCCGCTGTGCGACTACCTCGGGATGGGCAGGCTACTGGGCCTATCCTGCGGCTGCTTCATCGTGGGCGCCGGCATGATCATCGGCGGGCCCAAGGTAGTGACGCCCGGCAGCGCCGCCGCGCTCAGCTTCCTCTACGGGAGCTGGTTGGTGGCGGGTCTGGCTCGCGGGCTCGTCGAGGCCGTCATCAACCCGCTGGTTGCCACCCTTTACCCGAATGAGAAGACCGGCAAGCTGAACATCCTCCACGCCTGGTGGCCCGGCGGCATCATCATCGGCGGCTTGCTGGCGATGTCGATGCACAGCCTGCCCTGGGAGGCTCGGTTGGCGACCTTCCTGGTGCCGACCCTCATCTTCGGCTTCATGCTGTTCGGCGAGAAGTTCCCCGCGACCGAGCGCGTGCAGGCGGGCGTCTCCACGGGCGAGATGATCAAGGAGGCCTTCAAGCCTCTGTTCATCGTCTGGTTCCTCATGATGTTCCTCACCGCCGGTATGGAGCTAGCTCCCGGCCAGTGGGTAGGAACCATGCTGTCGGCTCGCGTGCATTTCAACGCGGTGCTGCTGCTGGTCTATGGCAGCGCGCTGATGTTTGTCTTCCGCTTCTTCGCCGGGCCACTGGCCCACAAGCTGTCACCCATCGGGCTGCTGTGGTTCTCCGCGCTCCTGGCCGGAATTGGCCTTACCGCCATCAGCTACGCCACCAGCCCCATCCTCGCGGTAGCGGCGGCCACTATCTGGTACATCGGCGTCTGCTTCATGTGGCCGACGATGCTGGGTGTCTGCTCCGAGCGCTTCCCGAAGGGCGGCGCGCTGCTGGTGGGCCTCATGGGCTCGGCCGGTAACCTCTCCATCCAGTTCGTACTACCTTGGATGGGCGGCATCTATGACAAAGCCACGGAGAAGGCGCTTCCCGTCGGCATGACGCTGGCCACCGCCATGAAGAGCAACGCACCCGAGTTGGCGAAGGCTCAGGTAGACGCTGCCCCGGCCGCGTTCCAAGCTGTCGCCTACTTCGGCGTGGTGCTGGTCATCGTCTTCGGCGCCATCTGGCTCATGGATAAGGCCAAGGGCGGCTACAAGCAGGTGAAGATCTAGGGCACCTGAACACCACTACCAAGTCAACGGAGAAGGGACTGAGGGGGTGAAGGGCCGCGCGCCGCGCGGCCCTTCAGTGGGGGGGTGAAAGGGCCTCGGACTTCGGACTTCTCTCTCCCCGCCGACCTCTGAGGCCCTGTTTCCTCTGAGCGTAGGGCACTCCACGTCTGGGGTGAGTGCAGGACACACAAGAGGCCTCCGTCAGAGCGCCAGCTTCTTGGCTCGCTCTGACGGAGGCCTTTTCGTTGCCGCGCACTCTCAAGGCCTGGAGGCGTCCTACCATGAAGGAGGAGGCTCGGGGTGCAGAGGGCCTCAGAGGTCGGGGACGGTGGGCTCAGGGATAGGGTCTGCCCGGAGCACCGCCCGGCGGTGAATCGCCGGGCTCCGAGGCTCAATCCCGGTGAACCGGGGTTCTGGACAGAAGGTGCACCTTGGGGTCAGAACCCTCCCTTGGGAGGATTGAGCCCCTGAGCCCGAGATTCACCGCCGGGGACACGCTGCCGCCGCGGCCACAATCCCCACAGCCTCTGAGGCCCTTCCAGCCCCTCACCCCGTCAATCTAGGGCCAGGGGTCCTTGTCCAAGCCAATGACACGGCGGAGGAGGCGGATGACGTCGGCTAGGTTCACGGAGCCGTCGCCGACCTTGCCGCCGTTGGTGGCGGGGCCGGGGGCTACGTCAGCCGCAAGACGCTGCGTCGGGGTGAGGGTCCGCAGCCCAACCACACTGCCTAGCACCAGGATCACGTCCGCCACGTTCACGGAGCCGTTGCCATCCACGTCGCCGTACTTTGGGGTCGCAACCGGACCGGGGAAGGCGTAGAAGTCGCCACCCAGGGTGCCCACGTAGAGCTCGCCCTTGGAGCCCAGAGCCGGTGAGGACTGGATGCGGGCTCCCAGGTCGTAGCTCCAAGCCACCGTGCCGTCGGTACGCACGGCGTAGAGGCTGTAGTCCGGAGAGCCCACGTAGACCATGCCATCGCGGCCTACGGCCGGGCAGGACCAGAAGAGGATGGGGTCCGACACCGCGCCCTCTGCCAGGACGGAGGTGGACCACCGCAGGGTGCCGTCGGAGTTCAGGCACCGAAGCATTCCGTCACCGGCCACGAAGAAGATGGCCCCATCGCTGCCCACTGCCGGCGATGTCTGAATCCCGGCCGCGGCTCCGACCGTGTAGCGCCATACCTCTTTGCCTTCAGGGCTCACGGCGTACAGGTTGCCATCCAGGCTGCCCACATAGATGGTGCCGTCCGCGCCCAGTGCGGCGGATCCGCGGATCTCACCCCCGGTCATGAAGGGCGCCGCCCACTTCGCGTCGCCGGCGGGGGTGACGGCATGGAGCCCGTTGTCCTGCCCCCCGATGTAGACCGTTCCGTCCGCCCCCACCACGGGTGAGGAGCTCGTGGCGACCAACCCACTGTAGGTCCACTTCGGCGTGCCGCCTCCGAAGTTGCTGCCGTCAATCGCGTAGAGGCTCCCATCCATGGAGCCCACGTAGACGGTGCCGTCGTCGAGCAGAGCGGGAGAGGAGGCCACAGCGCCACTCGTAGCGTAGTGCCACTTCAGGCGCCCCTGGGAGGTGATGGCGTAGACGCTGTTGTCCTCGGAGCCGAAAACGATGGTGCCGTCAGCGGCGAGCGCGGGTGACGAGGAGATCCAGTGGCCCGTGATGAAGGGCGAGGCCCACTGCTCGGAACCGTCGCCGGGCAAGAAGGCGTGGAGGCCCTGATCATCGGCACCCACATAGATGGTGCCATCGGCGCCAATGCTGGGGGAGGAGACTATGCCGTAGGCTAGGTGAACCACCCACTGGGGTGCGGCCGGCCGGGTCTGGGGTCCCAGTACCACGGTGCGCCCGGAGTGCTGCGGGTCGTGGCGGTAGACCGGCCACGCCGCCTGGCACGCCGTGTGGACCCCTGAGGCGAAGAAGGCTGCCAGAGAGATGACAACGGGCGCGAGACGGCGTGTGATCCTTCTCGACGAAGCGATGGGCCGAGCCCTATGGTGACCGCAGCGCGGCGGCCTCTCTAGCATTCGCTTGGGGGCTGTCAAACTGTATGCTCGTGGCTATCCACGGACCCCCGTTCTGGCTGTCCAGCACAGTGACCTTCACGCTGGTGCCGACTGGGATCTCACTAAAGTCTATCACGTCCTCGCCGCGCTTCACCAGCGTGCCGGCGATCACGTCCAGCGTCCTCAACTGCTTGCTGCTCAGACGGATCTGGACCTGGCTGTCCAGCACGAGGACCTGCTCCACGCGAGCGTTCTCAACTACGAAGTCGGGGCTGCGCACCGTCATGCGGGCGATGCTCATCACGGAGTCGGAGCCCACCACGCCCCAGGCGCTGATTTCGTCGCCGCACAGGAGGTCCTGCATGGTGGCCGGCTGATCGTTCTTCCATATTCGTCCCGGCTGGTCAGCCCTCAGAACGGCGACGTAGCCATTCTTCTGGCGGATGCGGACCTGCTGGGCCATCACCTTCTCTACGTAGCCGGACAGCACCGCCAGACGCACCGAGCCGCGGTTGGTCTGGGCCTCCACCTTGGTGGCCAGTAAGGGCTCGCCCGTTACCTCCAAGGCGAACAGGTCCACCCGGTCGCCCTTGACCACCTGAGTGGGGTCAGCGATCAGGCCGTCCTTCCGGATCAGGGTCTGGGAGTCGTAGGTCACCTGAAGGATGCCGCCCGCGCCACTGGTGGCCTTGGAAAGCACAATCTTGCCCGTGGTGTCGTCGTAGGCGGTAACGGACTCAACAAAGGCTCGCACCACACGCCGGGCCCCGGAGGTCGAGGCGTCGAGGCGATAGGCCAGTAGTGTCCCATCGTCGGCCCGCCAGAGGTCGGCCAGCACCTTGTCGCCCAGCCGCAGGTAGGCGGAGGACGCCGGAACGCCGTCCTTGGTCACCCGGCAGTTGGAGTCCAGGGCAAAACGAACGGTGGTGGTCTTGCTGACACCGATGGCTAACTGCGGAAGGTCGCCGCTGTGGTCAAGCTCGGTAATCAGCCCGAGGCGAGAGCCGTAGTAGGTAGCCTGGGCCGATGCGGGCGGCGCGACAACGCCAAGGCTTGCCATCACGGCGAGGATCGTCGCGGCGAGAACCCACCGCGGGGCGTTACTCAACATGGGGGGTATGACTCACTTCCGCGGCACTGCTAACGTATAGAGTCCGCTCTGTGGTGCACTCGCCACCTGCGCGCCCGATAGGAGGGTGGAGAGTGATGCTGTAAGCTGATGGACGTCGGCTTGCCCGGCGTGCCCGTCCGCGAAGGCAACATTCACCTTGGCGGTGGTTCTCAGGGAGATACCGGCTGGCCGCCCCTCGCGGTGCCAGGTAGCTCCGTAATCCTGAAGAAGTCTCGCCTCCGAGGGGTTCTCGATCTCCGAGAGCGCCTTACCGTTCACGGCCACTAGCTTGTCCACTCCCGTGTAGGTTGCCGACGTGGCCGGATCCCACAGGTAGCTCGTGCCGTTGGTGTCGTACACCGAGCTGCCATAGGGGAAGTCAAAGGCGGGCGCCCCATCGTCGTTCGGGCACTCGAAGATCCCCTCGGCGAGGTGCGGCACGCCCAGTGCTAGCTGGACGCGGAAGTAGGTAGAGCTGCTCCCTTCAGGCCAGCGAGCCCACAGGGTGGAGATACCACCGCCCCTTCGAAGCCCTCCTCGAGTGGGCTCGACCACCGGGGGCACCTCGGGAAGCTGCCCTTCCCAGTTGTCGGCGTAGAGCAGCGTAGCGGTGCCCAGGCTCTTGAGGTGCGAGAGACAGGCCGATCGGCGAGCCGAGTTCCGAGCGGCGCTGAACACCGGCAGCAGGAAGGCCGCCAGGATCGCGATGATGCTTAGCACCGTCAGAAGCTCAACAATGGTGAAGCCGGCGTAACGCCTGCTCGCGTGCATCTCAGCTGGTCCGGTCTCCCCTCGCAGGGGCGTGGTAAGGCACGATACAGCGCCTCTACAGCATTATACCGAACCAGACGACGCGGTTGCCGCCTTGCAGACAGCTTGTCCCCGCCGCGCGACAAGTGGTCCGAAACGTGGGACTTACTGCGTGCGGGGCTGTAGGCGCTACATACCCTCCTTGATCACCTCGCGGAGGGCGCGAGCCCGCGATCTGCTCAACTCTATATGGGTCTCGTTCTTGTCATTCATCAGGAGCTCGTAGCTTCGCTCCCCCAGGTAGACGATCTCCTTCACCTTGTCCATGTTGACCAAGCAGCCCTCGTTGGCTCGGAAGAAGTTGTAGTCAACCAGCTTCTGCTCCAGCCGGGTCACCGTGTAGGGGGCAGGGTACTCCACCCCACGGGCATGGACGAAGACCCGCTTACCTCGCGCCTCCACGAAGAGTATGTCCTCCGGGGGGATAAGCTTGATTACGTCCTTTACGCGGATGGGGAGCTTGGTAAGCTTCGGCGCCATCCTGTCCAGGGCTTCCGATGCCCTCTCGCGCTGCGCGGATTCCTGTCCCTCGGAGCGCAGTTTCTGGACCCGTTGAAGCGCCCTCTCGATGCGCTCCTGGTCGTAGGGCTTCATCACGTAGTCAACGGCCGCCGCCTCGAAGGCCTGGACCGCGTACTCGTCATAGCCGGTAGTGAAGATGATCCAGGGCGGCGTCTCGGTGCCGTTGAGCGCCTGGGCCACTTCGAGGCCGCTCATGCCCGGCAGGCGAATATCCAGGAAGACCATCTCCGGCGACTCCTGGTCGCAGAGCGTGAAGGCCTCCTCCGCGTCGGCGGCCTCACCCACCACCTCCACCCCGCCGATCCGGCCGAGGATCAGGCCCAGGTACTGCCGCGCGGTAGGCTCATCGTCAACGATCAGGGCCCTCATGCCGACTCCTCTCGTACCTGGGGAACCGCCAGGAACACCGCGGCCCCCACTCCACTCCGGCTCACCACCCTCAGCCTGAATCGCCTGCCAAGGATCCGTCGCCCTCGCTCGCGCAGGGTCAGAAGCCCGCTGGCCCGACCGTTCGTGTCGAATAGGGCAGCCCTTCGGGCCGCCGTGAACCCCACCCCATCATCTACAACGCGAAAGTGCGCCCAGTCGCCTTTTAGACGAGCTGACAACCTTAGGGTTCCCGGACCGCTCTTTTGGGAGATACCGTGCAGCACGGCGTTCTCGGCCAGCACCTGAAGCGCGAAGGAGGGGACCAGCACGGACAGGCAGTCCTCGTCGATGTCCTCCTGGATACGCAGCCGGTCCGGGAAGCGCGCCCTCTCGATCTCAAGATAGGCGTGGACGTTCTTCAACTCCTCCCGCAGGGGTATCAGCGGGGGCGGCGCCTCGCGCAGGCTGCGGCGCAGGAAGTCGCCCAGCCGCACCGCCAGCCGACTCGCCGCCGGGGGATCCAGCTCGCAGAGGGCCGCCAGGGTGTTGAGCACGTTGAACAGGAAGTGCGGGTGCACCTGCGACTGCAGCGCTTTGAGCTCAGCCTGAGATGCGATCTGGGTCTGCCGCTCCAGCTCCGCCAGCTCCATCTGGTAGCTGCTGAAGAACTGCGCCAACCCCATCCCCAGTTCCACCGCGTGCGTGCCGATGGGCCGCCCGGCGCTCTGGTAGACCTCCACGGTTCCGATGGGCTTCCCCTCGTGGATCAAGGCGCTCACCTGTCCGGAGCTAAGGGGGCAGCCCGGGTGGGGGCAGCCAATCTCCTCCGGCGTTCGCAGCATCCTCGCGGGCACGCCGCCATCGGTCTCGGGCTGAGACTGCCGAGCCACCTCGCGCCAGCGCGCCTTGGGCGCCGGGGGGCCTACCTTGGCACCCGCGCCAGACTCCTCGGCCGCCGCCAGCGGCAGGGCGGCGCGCCCGCCGTGGTGGTGGTCACTCGCGGCGCCGGTATGGGCCAACACCCTCTTCCCATCGGTGATTGAGACGGCGCTCACCTGTGCGAAGCTCTCCACGATGCGGGCGATGTGCAGCGCGGACTCTTCCGTGAGCCCCTGCCGGAGGAAGGGCAGGGACCGGTTCGCCACGTCCAGCGCGCGACGAGCCTGCTGGCTGCCGATCCGCTCCTGCTGAGCCCTGAGGTCGCCCGCTATCAGCAGGAAGGTAAGGACCCCCAGGCCGTTCACCACATCCGCCGGAAGCGCCGTGGCCAGAAGCACCACCGGATCCGCCACCGCGGAGCTTGTCGCCAGCGTTGCCGCCATCCAGAACGCCTGGCTGATCACGCCCACCACGAAGCCGGCCACCATCCTCTGGCGGGGTGTGGGGCGGTACAGGTACACCCAGCCCGCCAGCACCCCTCCCAGGGCGGCGCCCATGCCCCCGTTCAGCGACGGCGAGCCGAGGAGCGCGAAGGCGAGAGCGCTGCACAGCCCTACCGCGCCGCCCATCACCGGCCCCGCCAGCAGCCCCGCCGAGACGGCGGACACAATGGAGGAGTTCACGATGGGGCGCAGCACGTCCGGAGAGGTGGTGGTACGGAGGCTGAAGTCCGGGAAGATGAAGAGCTCCGTCATGGAGAGGAGCATGAAGAAGCCGAAAACCCTGAGCCGGTCCTGACGGGTAGCCTGGTACAGCAGCAGGCGACCGAAGGTGGAGCCCCTGCTCAACAGGTAGGCCAGCGTGGTGAACACGCAGACCTTCTGGAGGGAGAAGAGGAACAGCCGAAGGGGTTCGGGACTCATGGGCGGCCCTTGGCAGGAAGGGGACCGCACGCCGGTGAGAGGCACCGGCGCTTCGCCGGCTGGGCGGAAGGGGAGGCCGGGGATCGGCGTGCCCGAGCCGGGGGATGGAGGCAAGGCCGTTCGCGTGGGTTAGCTGCTATCATAATGGTCGGGGCGACAGGATTTGAACCTGCGACCTCCTGGTCCCAAACCAGGCGCGCTACCAAGCTGCGCCACACCCCGCCGGACCGTATGAACTGGAGCTCGAGGGCTAGCTACGAGCCGGCGTCCGCAAAGGACGTCGTGGAGGAGCCACCCACGCGCTCCCATTATAGGCAGCGTGCCGGGCAGCGTCAAGCGCGTTGCTCGGTGTGGGGGGGTGTGGTACAATGGGTCGCTTGGGCCGCCGGCAGAAGGGGCTGCCTCCGCTTCTCCGTGGCAGAGGGCGTCAGGCGCCACGACCGATGGAGCGTTGTCAATCATCTTTGCTCACTTCCCGTGTCTTGGGAAGCGCCCGAGGATACCGAGTGAACTCCTCTGCAGTCCGGGAGCTGGGTCGTCCGACCGCCCTTGCGGCCCGGCCTGAAGACCCTCTCCAGCGTCTAGCCGCCCTGGAGCGCGGGTTCCATGCCCCGCTCATCCTTCAGCCTCTGCTGTGCCGCGTGGCGGACCAACTGGGTGATGGGCTGGCGCCCCCAAGCCCCCATCCGGCGGTCCCGCTGCGCGCCGCGCTCGCCCTGCTTTGGGCGGGCCTGGGACGGGCGGACCTCCACCAAGCACTCCCCCTGGCTACGGCCGCGGAGATGATCTACCACTCCATGCGCTGCCAGCGCGAGGCCTTACGCTCCGACCGCCGCGACGTCCAGGCCGTTCTCTCCCGGGACCTAACCCTGGCGCGCGCCCTGGCTCTCTTCACGGGGCATGGCGACTTACCCACCATGGACGCGATCTCGCAAGGCGCGGTATGCCTCAGCGAGGCCCTGCTGGATGACCTGGAACCCTCCTCCAATCCGCACCTTCGAGCGCGCAAGCTGGGGAGCTACCTGGGTTCCTGCTGCCAGGTGGGTGCTCTGGCCGCCGGGCTGTCCGCCGGTGGACAGCGGCTCGCCGTAGCCTACGGTCACCTCCTCATGGACCCCCAAGCCCCCACCTGGGAGCCCAACGGCCACCTTCCCCCCATCGGGGACTCCCCAGAAGCTTCAGCCTGCTTCCACGCCCTGCAGACGCTAGCGGCCGTAGGGGCGTGAGGGGGTGGGGAGGTGAGGGGGCCTCAGCGGCCGCGGACTGTGGCCCTGAGGACGGCGCGCCCCTGGCGGGGTCCGCCCGGCGGTGAATCGCCGGGCTCCGAGGCTCAATCCCGCTGAACCGGGGTTGTGAACCACGGGTGCGCCTTGGGGTCAGAACCCTCCTTTCAGGAGGATTGAGCCCCTGAGCCCGGCGATTCACCGCCGGGCGGACCACCGCCGGGCACAACCCATCGATGGCCGCATCCACCTCCCGTCTTCTGGGGCCCCCTTACCTCCCCACCCCCTCCTCTGTGCCCTCTGTGGCTCTGTGGAAGGGCAGTTCTGCAGGGCGCTCTCTACTGCTCCAGGTAGTACCGGTAGTTGCAGAGGACGACGTCTCTCTTGAAGAGCAGCGCCCACTTGATCATCAGGCCGGTCTGGTTGTGGAGGATGCTGTGCCAGAAGCGCCTGGGAACGAACTCCGGAAGCACCACGGTTACCGGGCCGCCTCCGCTCGCCTTCATCTCGTCGATGTACTGGAGGATGGGCCGAACCACTTCGCGGTAGGGGGAGTGGACGATGATCAGGGGCATATCCGGGCAGATCTTCTCCCATAGCTCATGGAGGCGCTCTTCCAGGACGGGGTCGCGGCCCGTGTCAATGTGGAAGCCGACCGCCGTCCCGGAGAGCGTGTGAGCGAACTCCACCGCGGGCAGCGACCCCTTGTTCAAGGAGGGGACCAGCACCAGCACCTTGTTGTGGGCGCGCTCGCGCAGCTTGGGTAGGGCGGGGTCGAAGCGGAGCTGACGAGCCACGTTCTGGTAGTGCAGGTTGATGCGTAGGAACACGGTGACCAGGATGGGGATGAGCATCACCACGATCCAGGCGCCGTGCGTGAACTTGGTGTACCCGATGATGAGACAGACTATCGCCGTCGTCGTCGCCCCCAGGCCGTTGATGGTGGCTTTCAACCTCCATCCGGGCGTTCGCATCTTCCTCCACCGCATAACCATGCCGGTCTGGCTCAGGGTGAACGAGATGAAGACACCCACGGCGTAGAGCGGGATCAGGCGGTCCGTGCTTCCGTGGAAGGTGATGAGCAGAGCCGAGGCGAGCAGCGATAGCATCAGGATGCCGTTGTTGAAGACCAGGCGCTCGCCCAGGTTGGTGAGCTGTCTAGGGAGGTAGCCGTCGCGAGCCTCGAAGGAGCACAGCCGGGGGAAGTCGGCGTAGCTGGTGTTGGCGCCCATGAACAGGATACCCATGGTGGATATCTGGAAGGCCAGGTAAAGGAAACCCCGGCCAAAGATGGCGCTCGCCAGCATGGAGGGGACCGTCTGGGGGTCGTGCTCCCTATAGGAGATCCCGTAGTGGTGCGATAGCCAGGTGATCCCCAGGAAGATGAAGCCCAGCAGCAGGCTCATGGCGATCATCGTCTTGGAGGCGTTCCTACTTTCCGGAGGGCGGAAGGCCTGGATGCCGTCGGAGATCGCCTCGATTCCCGTGAGGGCGGCGCACCCGGAGGCGAAGGCTCGAAGGATAAGGAAGAAGCCGATGCTCTCCGTGGCGACCAGGCTGTGGTGCGGTACCACCGGCTCGTGACCCGTGAAGTAACGGTAGAAGCCTGAGAGCAGCAGAGAGCACGCCATCACGATGAAGAAGTAGGTGGGTATGGCGAACACGGTGCCGCTCTCACGGACGCCGCGGATGTTGCCCAGAGCGATGATCAGGATCGCCGCAAGGCAGATCAGAACCGTGTGACCGTGAAGAACGGGATAGGCGGAGGTAAGGGCCGCGACGCCGGCAGACACGGACACGGCGACGGTGAGGATGTAGTCCAGCAGGAGTGCCGCCCCGGCGACCTGCGCGATCTTTGGGCCCAGGTTGTCCTTGCACACGAGGTAGGCGCCGCCGCCCGTCGGGTAGGCGAAGATCGTCTGCTGGTAGCTGAGGGTTATCACGGCCAGGAGCACTGTGATCGCCAGGGCGATGGGGATCGACAGGCCTAAGGCCGCCGCTCCTGCCGTAGTCAGCACCAGGAGGATTTCCTGCGTGGCGTAAGCTGTGGACGAGACGGCGTCACTTGCGAAGACCGCCAGCGCCTGCACGTTGTTGAGTCGCTCATGGGTAGCCCTTGACGTTGGCAGTGGCTTCCCGATCAGCACTCGCTTCAGTTCTAGCGGCATATCTCTCCAACTGGTGATCCGAAAGAAAAGGCCGGCTGCTCTACGCCGACGAAGGCGGCGGAGCGGCCGACCTGTACCGTGACTTCGTGTTCGCGGCGCGCCCTCGCCCGGAGGCGCCACCCGGCGTCAGGCCGGGCGGACGGGACTACGCGGACCATGCCGGTGCCCGGCCAACCTGCTAGCGGGTCGGGCGGTGTCCCGGTGAAGCAGCAACGGCCGCCGAACCACTGCCTGCATCATGCACGAGAGCGTGTGGAAGCCCACGCCATGCCCAACGCCCAAGCACCTCACACATGACGCGGGTTGGGTCCGCAGCCGCATAGGGAGGCTCTAGGCCTAAGGCCTACCTCTGCTTTTGCTTGGGGCACCCCGGAGTCCTTCCGGAATGGCCTCCCCCGCTTGCCACCAGGAGCCCGGCCGGCCGTGCAGCCACGTCACACCCCGGCATGGCGCGGGCGCCCCGGAGAGAGCCCCGCATCGAATGCCGCTGTGCGCGGTGCGTCGTACAGCCACCGGCGGGCCATGGTCCGCACAGGACGTGCCAGGGCAGAAGCAGACGTCCGCAACACGCCTCTAGTGCTCCAGGTAGTACCGCACGTTGCACAGCACCACGTTGCGTTTGAAGAGCAGGGCCCACTTAATCATGAAGCCGGTCTGATTGTGCAGGAAGCCGTGCCAGAAGCGCCTGGGGACGAACTCGGGGAGCACTACCGTCACAGGGCCCTTGCCGGTGGATGCCAGCATCTCGTCGATGTACTGCAGGATGGGCCGCACGACCTCGCGGTAGGGCGAGTGGTACACGATGAGCGGCATATCGGGGTACACCTTCTCCCACAGCTCCTTCAGCCGCTCCAGCGCCCCGGGGTCCCGGCCGCTCTCCACGTGGAAGGCGATGGCGGTGGTGGAGAGAGACCGCGCGAACTCCACGGCCGGGCGCGAGCCCTGGTTCAGGGAGGGCACCAGGACCAGAACCCGGTTGCTGGTGGCCCGCTCCTCCGGCTTCGGGATCGTGGTGAAGCGGAGCTGGCTCGCCACCTCACGGTAGTGCACGTGGATCTGGAAGAAGAGCGCGACCAGAGCGGGGACCAGGAAGACGATGATGTAGGCGCCGTGGCTGAACTTGGTGATGCCCACCACCGCGCAGACGACGGCGGTGGTCACCGCTCCGGTGCCGTTGATCACGGCCTTCAGCCGCCATCCCGGGGTCTTCAGGCGGCACCAGCGGACCACCATTCCGGTCTGGCTCAGCGTGAAGGAGAGGAATACTCCCACCGAATAGAGTGGGATGAGGTGGTCGGTGTTGCCGTGGAAGATGACCAGCAGCAGTGACGCGAAGATCGTGAGGATCAGGATGC
This sequence comes from Armatimonadota bacterium, assembly GCA_036504955.1. Taxonomy (GTDB): domain Bacteria; phylum Armatimonadota; class DTGP01; order DTGP01; family DASXUI01; genus DASXUI01. Next base: position 3,445 of record DASXUI010000338.1, on the reverse strand, counting down.
CGTTGTTGTGGACCAGCCGCTCTCCCACGTTGGTAAGCTGTCTGGGCAGGAACCCATCTCGCGCCTGAAGTGCGCTCAGGCGGGGGAAGTCCGCGTAGCTGGTGTTGGCGGCCATCAGCAGAACGCCCATGGTGGCGATTTGGAAGGCGAGGTAGAAGGTCCCCCGGCCGATGATGGCTTCCGCCAGCATCGAGGGTACCGTTTCCTTGGAGTGCTCCGTGTAGACGACCCCGTAGTGGTTCGCCAACCACGTGATTCCGAGGAACACGGTACCCAGCACCAGGCTCATGGCGATCATCGTCTTGGAGGCGTTCCGGCTCTCCGGCGGACGGAAGGCCTGGATCCCGTTGGAGATGGCCTCCACCCCCGTAAGGGCCGCGCAGCCCGAGGCGAAGGCCCGAAGGATCAGGAACAGGCCGATCCCGTGGGTCGCGCGCAGCATCTCCTGCGGCGGCCGCGCTTCGGTGCCGGTGAAGTACCGGTAGGCGCCGCCCAGGAGAACGGCGTAGGCCATCACGATAAAGAAGTAGGTCGGAACCGCGAAGATGGTGCCGCTGTCCCTGACCCCCCTGAGGTTACCGAGAGCGATCAGCGCGAGCGCACCCACACAGAGCTCCACGGTGTAGGGGTGCAGCGAGGGGTAGGCGGAGGTCACGGCGGCGATGCCCGCGGAGATGGACACCGCCACGGTGAGGATGTAGTCCAGAAGCAAAGCGGCCCCGGCGGTCTGGGCGGGAATCTCCCCCAAGTTGTCCTTGGCCACGATGTAGGCGCCGCCGCCGTTGGGGTAGGCGAAGATCGTCTGCTGGTAGCTGATGGTTACGATAGCCAGCAGCACCGCGATGGCGATGGCGACGGGGAGGGCCAGGTGCAGCGCCGCCGCCCCGGCCACGGAGAGAACGAGTAGGATCTCCTGAGTAGCGTATGCTGTTGATGAGATGGCATCGCTGGCGAAAACCGCCAGGGCCTGTATGTTGCCGAGCCGCTCGTGAGCAGCCCTCTTGCTGTGAATCGGCTGCCCGATGAGCACTTGTCTGATTGCCACTGACACTTGCCTACCTCGAAGCGCAAAGGGAAGGGCTGGCCCGCTGCCCCGTCGCAGCCCGGTCCGCCAACGATACTTCGAGCTCTCTTCAGGGAGAGCACCCCTGTGCCGCGGCTCGCCGGGGAGCCCCTGCTCCAAGGCGTACCGAGCCGATAAGCGCGAAGAGCGAAGGGACGCCCTCCCCTCGCTCTTCTACACACCTACCATCGTCACCGGGGGCCCGGCTGGTTCCATCGCGCGGGGCCTGACAGGCGACTACTAACCGGCTAGCTCGTCGTCGGATTGACTGGGCGTCTCCTCCCAAAGAAGGTTGTCTATCAGCCTCGTCTTGCCCGCTCGGACGGCGGCCAACAGCACTGCCTCGCGGTCCACCAGGTCCATCGGCTGAAGCGACCTGGGATGAGCCACCGCCAGATAGTCCAGCTCCACGCCCGCCTGGGCCTGAATGCGCTCCTCGCCCGCCTGCCGAACCACCCAGCCCCGGCGCTCGCCGCCCTCCAGAAGCCGGCGGCAGTGCGCCAGCGCCGAGGGCAGCACCAGAGCCCGCTCCCTCTCCTCCCGAGATAGGTACACATTTCGAGACGAGAGGGCAAGCCCGTCCGGCTCCCGGACCGTGGGGAGGCCCACAATGTCAACAGCAAGGTTGAGATCCTCAACCATCCGCTGAACCACCTGAAGCTGCTGGTAGTCCTTCGCCCCGAAGTAGGCCCGGTCCGGCTGGGTGACGTTGAGTAGCTTCAGCACCACCGTGGCAACCCCGTCGAAGTGCCCCGGACGGCTGGCCCCCTCCCAAAGCTCGGTCAGACCCTTCACCGACACGGTGGTCGTGTAGCCGCGGGGGTACATCGCCTCCGCCGTCGGGGTGAAGGTGAGGTTGGTGCCCGCCGCCTCCGCCAGCTTGCAGTCCCGATCTAGGTCTCGCGGATACCGCTCCAGGTCCTCCTGGGGGCCGAACTGCGTGGGATTCACGAAGATGCTGAGGACGACCAGCTCGTTCTCCGCCCGGGCCGCACGCAGCAGGGAAACGTGTCCTTCATGCAGGTAGCCCATGGTGGGGACGAAGCCGACGCTTAGGCCGGACAGCTTCGCGACCCGGCAGGCCTCACTGACTTCGGCGATCGAGCTTGTGACCTCCATCACTCTCCCCTAACCCGTGGCACGCCCAACCGATACCTTGGCCAGAGGCAAGGAACTACCTCACCACCAAGTGACGCGTGCCAGCACGCGATACACCAAGACGCCAAAAACATAGAACCGCATCACCACAAAGACACAGAGGGCACAGAGGACAAACAAGCTTAGGTTCTCTTGGTGCCTTGGTGTATCGCGTGCTGGCACGCGTCACTTGGTGGTGAGATCTTCCGTAGCCGCTGGCTTGCCCCAGGCTAGCCGGTGAGGCGGGCCACGCCGCCCATGTAGGGCACGAGCGCGGCGGGCAGGTCAACCGTGCCGTCCTCCCGTTGGTTGTTCTCCAGCAGTGCGGCGATCACGCGAGGAAAGGCCAGGCCGCTGCCGTTCAGCGTGTGAACGAAGTCCGGCTTCGCGCCCTTCTCGGACCGGTACCGGATCCCCGCCCGCCGCGCCTGGTAAGACTCCGTGTTGCTGCAGGACGAGACCTCAAGCCAGGCCTTCACTCCCCCCGCCCACACCTCGAGGTCGTAGGTCTTCGCGTTGCCGAAGGGCGTGTCGCCGGTGCAGAGCAGGAGGACGCGGTAGGGGATCTCCAGAAGCTGGAGGACCTCTTCGGCGTCGGCCAGGAGCTTCTCGAGCTCGTCGTAGGAGGTCTCGGGCCGGCAGACCTTCACCATCTCCACCTTATCGAACTGGTGCGTCCGCAGCAGGCCGCGGGTATCACGCCCGGCGGCGCCGGCTTCCCGTCGGAAGCAGGGGGTGTAGGCGGTGTAGTAGAGCGGAAGCTGGCTCCCCTCCAGGATCTCCTCACGATGCAGGTTGGTAACCGGCACCTCGGCTGTGGGGATCAGGAAGAGGTCATCCTTATCCGTGTGGTAGGCGTCGTCCTCGAACTTGGGAAGCTGCGACGTACCGACCATGCTGGAGCGGGCAACCAGCGAGGGTGGCCAGATCTCCCGGTACCCGTGTTTGGTGGTGTGAAGGTCCAGCATGAAATTCATCAGACCGCGCATCAGGCGGGCGCCTTGACCCTTCAACAGCGTGAAGCCGACGCCACCAACACCGGTGATCTTGGTGGCCCGCTCAAGGTCCAGGATGTCCATCGCCTCCGCGATGACCCAGTGCGGCTTCAGCTCGAAGGCCGGCTGCTGGGGAGAGCCCCAGCTTCGGATAACCACGTTGCCGGATTCGTCAGGACCCACGGGAACGCTCTCGTGGCAGGGGTTGGGGATCTGCAGCAGCAGGCCCTCCAGGCGGTCGTCCAGCTCC
>DASXUI010000337.1:0-5975 GCA_036504955.1 Armatimonadota bacterium | reverse complement strand
TAGCCAGCTACACCTGCCCCAGCGACACGCACACCTTCAGCTACAGCCGCAACACCTACGAAGGCGGCTACAGCCCCCCCACGAGCCTCTACACCACCTCCGATATCAAGGACGCAACCAAGTTCATCGATATCATGGAGTGCCCCGGAAGTGGTATCCTGAAGAACGAGTGGGGGGCCAAGGCCAGCGGCGACACCTACGGTGACGCCGACTTGGACAACGCGGGTCAGACGGACGGCAGCGTGTACGCCGGCGCCAGCAAGCGCACGAACATCCCCATCTCCGCCTATGGCAACCCGGACGGCAGCAAGAATACCGATTGGCACTGGCTCTACTTCCCGGGCCGGCACAGCGGGGGGAACGTCATCCTCTTCCTGGACAGCCACGTGAAGTGGTTCAGCGACTGGGACAAGAACCAGATGACCTTCATGCCCACCAAGACCTGGGGAAGCAAGTAGCCCGCGATTCGGGCACGCGATAGACGCGCCCGGCCGCCAGGGTCCCGCCAGCACGGGCCTCAGGCGGCGGTTCAAGGGGCGCACCCACCCTTCGGGCGCGAGCTTCGGTAGCGGAGGCTCGCGCCCGCTTTGTGCGAGGAACACGGACCCGTACCGTTCTACCCCGCATAGTGCGCGAGCCGCTTGTGCGTCGCGCATGGCGCGGGCTTCCGCATACTCTCGTGAACAGCACAGGCTAGAGGCCCCTCAGTGCTTACCTCAACCTTCATCCACGCACCAGGCATCGGCGCCGCCACGGAAAAGCGCCTGTGGGACCGGGGCGCCACCACCTGGGACCGCTTCCTGGAGGCTCCCGACCACTGGGAGCTCTCGCCCTCGCGCCAGAGTAGTCTCACCGAGGCGCTGCTGGAGTCCAGGGAGGCTCTGGCGGCCGCGAACCACCGCTACTTCGCTGAGCGCCTGAAGCCCAAGGACCACTGGCGTGCCGCCGAAGCCTTTCGAGGGTCGCTGGCCTACCTGGACATCGAGACCACCGGCATGGGCCTGGGTGACCAGATCACCGTGATCGGCCTCTATGACGGGACCACCTTCCACCACTTCGTCAGCGGAGAGAACCTGCTGGACTTCCTGGAAGTGATCGACACCTACAAGGTCCTGGTCACCTTCTTCGGAACCGGCTTCGACCTCCCCATGCTGCGGCGTCAGTTCACCGGGCTGAGCTTCCCACAGCTCCACGTAGACCTATGCTTCCTATGCCGTCGCCTGGGACTGAAGGGTGGGCTGAAGAGCATCGAGGAGCAGCTTGGAATCGGCCGCAGCGACACGACCACCGGCCTCAGCGGCTGGGACGCCGTTCGCCTCTGGTGGGAGTATCGCCACGGCAGCCAGCCGTCGCTGGAAACGCTCCTCCGCTACAACGAGGAGGACGTGCGACACCTGGAGACGCTGCTGGCCCACGCCCTCCAGGGCATAACCGCCCACTACTTCCCAGACGGCCCCCCAGAGGCAACCCTCTAGCTCACGCACCGCCTGCTGCTCCCTCGCACCCCAGAAGCCCTCAGTGCCCGCAGGACGAGCTGGTCCGGCCCATCGTCCCACTGGAGTCGTCCCTGGCCTCAGACCCCCGGCCGAGGCATATGGGGCGCAGGCGTCCCGCCTGCGACTCGGCCGTAGGCCGGGAAGGGTTTCACCCGCCTGCCCGAATCGCCCAGCGCCCTCCCGGCCACCGGCCCGTCACTCGTGGCGCGAGCGTCCCGCTTGCGACTCGGCCGCAGGCCGGGAAGGTCTGGCCCATCGCTCCGACAGCTCGCGACCGGCCTATAGCCCGTGGCCGATGCGGTTGGGGCGGGGGCAGACAGGCTGTCGCTAGACAACGGCACCGTGGTGCAGACCTTCTCGGCCTGCGGCCGAGTCGCAAGCGGGACGCTCGCGCCACGGACGACGGGCCGGTGGTGGACCAGTTGTCCGGAGGCTGGTCGGGGCCGCGCAGGCGGGACGCCTGCGCCCCAACTGCCTCGGTTGTGGGATGGATGGCCAGGTATGACTCTAGGGGGTGATGAGGCAGGGCCTGCTCGGCCTCTGGCGGAGTCGCAGGCGCGGTGCCCGCGCCGAGCGCGAGCCTCTTGCTCGCGCCACCAAGGCTTCAGAGGGATGGATGTGGAATGGCGCCCGGCCTCGGGTGCCTTCCCGGCGCGGCTATCCGCGAGGTAGCATAGCTTGGGAGGTGACTGGGTGGAGCTGAGAGCGCATTTCGGTTTGGGGGAGAGCGTCGAATGCCGGCAGCACTGCTTCGGCGGCACGGTCTGCCAGGTGCCGGTGCTAACCCCCGATCACCTTGCCCGGCTCTGCTCACGCCTGTGTGAGGCGCGGGAACGCCACCTTCAGCGGCTGCCGGTGGGGGAGATCGTGGACCTCCTGGATGCCGCCGCAGCCGCGTGGCTCCGCCCCGAGCACCCTCGCCGCGTCCTGGCTCTTCAGGCGCTGCCCCAGGTGACCGGCTACTCCCCGCCGATGGTCGCCTGGGCGCTGGACCAGGCTCTAGGTTCCCTGCAACGCGAGAGCCTGGTGCCCTGGCTGCGGGAGGAGTTGGGCGACCCGGGGGTGTTGGATGAGTTCCGGCCCCGCCGAAGCGCCCCAGGCCGATGGCGGGCCCTGGGGCCGCGCCTTACAACTCACTTCCTGGCCGGGAACATCCCTGGTCTGGGGTTGCCGGCGCTCTCGCAATCGCTGCTGGTGAAGTCCGCCTGCCTGCTGAAGCTCCCCTCCGGGGAGCCCGTGCTGACCCCCCTCTTCCTGGAGACCTTGGCTGAGCTTGAACCCAGTATTGGTACCTGCCTCGCCGCGGCCTGGTGGCCGGGTGGGACGCCCGACCTTGAGGCGGCGGCCATGCGCCAGGCGGAGGTGGTGACCGCCACCGGCGATGACACCTCGGTGGCCGCGCTTCGCGGCCTGGTCCCGCCGGGGGCTCGCTTCCTGGCGCACGGCCACAAGGTCAGCTTCGGACTCGTGGGAAGCGAGCACAGGAATGGCGCCACGGCGGCCGAGGCCGCCCAAGATGTCGCGGCCCACGACCAGCGCGGCTGCCTCTCACCGCATCTGCTCTACGTCGAGGGATCTCTGGGGGAAGCCGAAGAGTTCGCGGGGCGGCTGTACGAGGCGCTTCGGCGGATGGAGGCGTCGCTGCCGTCGGGGGAGCGGTCCGTGGGGGAGCTCTCATCCCTCCAGCAGAGCCGGGCACTGTGGGAGCTTCAGGGGGCGCATCTGTGGCCCAGCGACCCAGCCCAGGCGCCTCCGACCGTAGTCCTGCTTCAGGACTCCAGCCTCGAGCTCTCCCCCCTGGGCCGGGCGGTGCTGGTCAAGCCCATCGCCCACCTGGAGCATCTGGCGCTTGATCCCGCGACGGCACTCTCTCTCCAAGCCTTCGCGGGTCACATTCAGACGATCGGGCTAGCGATGGACGAACCCCGCCGCTCGCGCGTCGCCGAAGTCCTCACCGGCCTCCTGCGCCCGGCCCGCCTCTGCAGCCTCGGCCAGATGCAGCAGCCCCCCTGGGGCTGGTTCCAGGACGGCCTCCCCCCACTGACCTCGTACCTGCGGTTCGCCTCGCTCGAGGAGTAGGCGGCCCGGGCGACGGGGCCTCGGAGTCAGCACCCGAAGACGCGGCGAACGTACTCACGACTCACGCGGGTGTTTTCCGCCAGGGTGCGGGTGAGCTTGGTGCCCGGCTCGTAGGCGAGCTCCACGATGAGGGGGCCGGCGTAACCGGTCTTGCGCAGAAGCTCCGCGAGGGCGGCGTGGTCCACCTCGCCGTCGCCCAGAGCCTCCGACCAGACGCCGCGCACGGAGTTGCGGAGGTGCAGGTTCCTCAGGCGCGAGGCGTACTGGCGTGCCAGCGCCAGAGGATCGGCGCCGCCACGCAGTGCCCAGTGGGTGTCGAGGCAGAGCCCCACCTTCTTGGGGTCGGTGTGGTCGAGGTTGTAGTGGAACTCCCGCGCCTTGTTGCGGATCTCCGGGTCATGGTTGTGGATGACGAAGCGGAGGCCTTTCTCCCGAAGCGCCTCGCCGAGCCGGTTCAACCCCTCCACCTGAAGCGCGAGTTCCTCGTCCGTCTTCTCTCGGCCCACGGGATCAGGGTTGGTATTGATCATGGGGACGCCCAGGGCGCGGGCGAAGGGCACGCCGTTCAGGATGGCGGCGATGGTGTCGTGAGCCTTGCGCTCCGTATGGAAGGCGCCTCCGGCGTAGAGGCTGACCAACTTCAGCCGGTGCCTCTGAAGCAGTGCCGAGACTACCTCCGCCTTGGCGGGGCTGCTGACCTGGGAGAGCATCGCCTCGACGCCCTCGAAGCCGGCCTCAGCGATCTGCCCCAGCACTTCATCTAGATGCTCCTCAATCCGCTTGCCCTGCTGCTCGTAGGTCACTCCCCACTGATAAAGCTGAGTCGCCACAACCCACTGTGCCATGCCAGTCCTCCTATGCTGAAGTGACTACTGCGCGGCTGAGATGCAAGTTGGTGTCGAACTGCCCCACCACAGAGGCACAGAGGGCACAAAGAAAGACAGAGGAGAGCAAGGATAGATTGCTGGTAGCTTGCGGCCAGTGCCCCATGGCGCATCGCGCGGGAGTGGATCGCGCGGGAGTTAGTTCCTCGCGCTACTTGTCGAGCCGTCCCCCTGCGGGGACGGCGTGCTTGACCTACCGGAGGCGCCACGCACTACCAGGCACCGCGGACCGCCTTACCGTCCCGTCAGGGACAGGGCGATGAGTAGCGCGAGGAGTTCACTCCCGCGCGATGCGCGACGGGCGAAATATCCCAGATACCGGCACCCACCCAGCCTTGCTCTTCTCTGCGTTTCTCTGTGCCCTCTGTGTCTCTGTGGTAGGGCAGTTGGGATCCCTGATGGAGCAACTAAGCCACGGACTGGAGGAGGCTGGTGAAGATGCGGCGGCCGTCGACGCTGCCGAGGATCGGTTCGGCGGCTCGCTCGGGGTGAGGCATCAGACCGAAGACGTTGCCGGCCTCGTTGCAGATGCCCGCGATGCTCTCCACGGATCCGTTGGGGTTTGAGTCGTCCGTCAACTGACCCTGGGCGTCGCAGTAGCGCAGAACCACGCGCCCGGAGTCGCGGAGCTCCCTCAGGGTCTTCTCCTCGGCGTAATAGCTGCCACCGTGATGAGCGATGGGCATGCGCAAAACGTCGCCGTCAGGCAGGGCCCGCGTGAAGGGAGTCTTGGAGCCCTCAACCCGGGTATGCACGTGCTGGCAGATGAAGCGCAGGCCGCGGTTCTGGATCAGCGCGCCGGGCAGCAGGTGAGCCTCGCAGAGCACCTGAAAGCCGTTACAGATGCCGATGAGCAGGCCGCCGAGAGCCGCGTGCTCTCGGACGGCGCGCATCACCGGCGAGAAGCGCGCGATGGAGCCCGTCCGCAGGTAGTCGCCGTAGGAGAAGCCGCCCGGCAGGATCACGCAGTCCACATCTGCCAAGTCGCTCTCCTGGTGCCAGATGAAACGGGTCGGCTGCCCCAGCACGTCCTTGGCCACGTGGTAGGCGTCGGCATCGCAGTTGCTGCCGGGGAAGACCACTACACCGAATCTCATCACGCTACTCCAGCACCTGGAAGGTATAGTCCTCCATCACGGGATTTGCCAGGAGAGCGTCGCACATCTCTCTCACCTGCTCCTCCACGGGGCGGCCGTTGGGGTCCACCTCCAGTTCCAGGTACTTGCCCACGCGGACCTTCTCCACGTTGGTGTGGCCCAGGCGCTCCAGCGCCTGCCGAACCACCAGGCCCTGGGAGTCGCGAATGGTTGGCTTAAGGGTAACAAACACTTTCACCTGACTCATAGCGGACTCCTTGATATAGGTGAGTAAGGAACACGAACTACCGGCACGGATCGACGGCAAGGAACTGCCTTACCACAGAGACACAGAGGGCACAGAGGAACACAGAGAAGACCAAGCCTTGCCCTTGTTGGTGTCTTGGTGTATCGTGCGCCAACGTACGACTCCTGGCGGT
>DASXUI010000336.1:0-11838 GCA_036504955.1 Armatimonadota bacterium | reverse complement strand
GCGGCGCTGCGGCCCAACAACCTGAGCGACCTTGAGGAGGCCTTCGTCCGGTACGAGAAGGCGCCCTACAAGGTGGCGGGCTTCTTCCACGAGATCGTGATGATGAACTACGGCGCCCGCCTGCTCTCCCGGGAGTTCCTGGGCCGGGCCTATGAGCTCTGCGCCGCCCATGACGTGCCCATGGTGGCCGACGAGATCCAGTCCTGCGTGTGGGCGCCCGACACGTTCCTGTTCAGGGAATACGGGCTCAGGCCGTCCTTCCTCGCGCTGGGCAAGGGGTTCCCCGGCGGGGAGTACCCCGCCTCCCGCGTGCTCTTCAGCGCCGCCTTCGACAACCTGCCCCAGTTCGGCGCCCTGGTCACCAACGGCCAGGAGGAGGTTGCCTCGCTCGCCTACCTCGTCACCCTGGCCTGGACTCGCGCCAACGCGGACGCAATCCGCGCCATCGGTGACTACTACGCTCGGAGCCTTCAAGCCGTGGCCGGTGACTTCCCCGACCAGATCGCCAGCGTAGAGGGCTCCAGGCACCTGTCCGGCATCTGCTTCCGGGAGCTGGCTACCGCCCGCGCCTTCGTTGCGAGGCTCCAGTCTGGCGGGGTGGACATCAGCGTGCAGACCTACAAGGCCCAGTGCCCGCCCGTCGTCCTCACCAAGCTACCCCTAATCTGCGGAACGGAGGTAATCGACCTCGTGGTGGAGCGGATGCGTGAGGCGCTTGGCGCTCGACGGAACTGATGGGGCGTGACTGACGTCACCTTCGGGGAGCTCCTGGGCCCCAAGTGCGGGGAAGATGGAGGGAAGATGGGGCGGCAGGGCGTGAGGTTGGGGCTGATCGGTACCGGCCTGATGGGGCGCGAGATCGCGGCGGCGATCCTTCGGTGGTGCAGCATCCTGGAGGGTCCCCCGCAGCCCCGGATAGTGGCGGTCTGCGGCAGGGATCTGGGGCGGCGACGATGGTTCGAGGAGGCGCTACCGGGCATCCAGTCTACGCCGGACTACCGTGAGCTGTTGGCCAACCCCGACGTAGATGCCGTCTACTGCGCCGTACCCCACGACCTCCACCAGCGGTTCTACGTTGACACGATGGGGTCCGGCAAGCACCTGCTGGGTGAGAAGCCCTTCGGCATCGACCAGGCGGCGAACTCGGCCATTCTGGAGGAGGTCGCCCGCCACCCGGAGCTGGTGGTGCGTTGCGCCTCTCAGCTCGCCTTCTACCCCGGCGCCCAGAGGGTGCTGAGGCTGGCGCGGGACAACGCCTTTGGGCGCATCCTGGAGGCGGAGGTCACCTTCCGGCACTCCTCCGACCTGGACCCCCTGAAGCCGATCAACTGGAAGCGCCGAGCGGAGACCAACGGCGAGTACGGCTGCATGGGCGATCTGGGGATGCATATCCTCTTCCTCCCGCTGCGTATGGGGTGGGCCGTCCGGAACGTGAGGGCCATCCTCTCGAAGGTGGTGGACCAGCGGCCGGACGGGCAGGGGGGGATGGCCCCGTGCGACACCTGGGACAACGCGACGCTGCTCTGCGAGGCCGAAGCCGGTGGAAGCCTCTTCCCCCTGACAGTGAAGACGCAGCGCATCGCGCCAGGTGAGATGAACACCTGGAGCATCAGCGTGTTGGGTACCGAGACCAGCGCCCGGTTCAGCACCAAGTACCCGCGCACCCTGGAGACGCTGCGCTACCGGCGGGGCGAGCCGCAGGCGTGGCTTCACGAGGACCTCGGATACGCTTCCGTGTACCCCTCGATCGCGGGTGCGATCTTCGAGTTCGGCTTCTCGGACGCCATCCTCCAGATGCTGGCCGCCTTCTTCGACGAGGTCCCTCGCGGACCCGGCGGCGAGGTTCCTTTCGGCTGCGTCACCCCGGAGGAGACCCGCGTGGAGCACTCCCTCTTCACCGCCGCCCTGGATTCCCAGCGCGGCTCGCGGGTCGTCTCGCTATAGCGGTTAGGGGTGCGCGATGCCCGATGGGCTCCTGCTGGGGATCGATGCAGGCACCACGGTCCTGAAGGCGGCCGTGTTCGACCGTGAGACCGGCCGAACGACGGCCTCGGCGACAGTCCCGATGCGGGTGCGTGCGGAGGCCGATGGCACGCGGGAGATGGATGCGGGCCACCTCCTGGAGGCGCTCGATACAGCGGTCGGTGAGCTTAGGGCAGGGGTCGGGTCTCGCTGGTCGACAGTGGGCGGGGTGGGCCTGGCGGCTCAGGGCGGGAGCAGTGCGCTGGCGGAGCGGGAGACCGGGCGGCCGCGCACCCCACTCGTGCTGTGGAATGACGGCCGCTGCTACCCCCTGCAGGCACGGATCCAGGCAGAGTGGCCCGCGGGCTTCTGGCGCTCCTTCTCCCTGCGAGACGAGCCAGGAATGGGTTTGGCTCGCCTGAGGTGGTACGCCGACCTATGCCCCGATCTCCTGGGTAGAGAGTACGTCTACGTGGGGGCCGGGGAGCTGCTCTTCCACCGGATGACCGGCCTCTGGCGTCAGGACGCCTGCAACGCGCTTCAGATTGGCTGCTACAACGCCCTCAGCAGGGAGCTGACAGAGGAGCCTCTGGAACGAAGCGACGCCAGCACGGCGCTGTTTGCGCCTCTGCGGCGCGGTCACGAGACCCGGCCGCTCTCCGCCCAAGCTGCTGAAGCCTGGGGCCTGCGGGGAGGCATTCCAGTGGCCGGCCCCTACGGCGACCACGAGGCCGCGTTCCTTGCCTCCTGCCGCCTGATGGAGCGGCCCCTCCAGTGCTCCCTGGGTACCGCGTGGGTTGCCACGTTCCGAGTGCCAAAGGGTGGGGGAGGCAGCCCCTTCCAGTTCGTGCTTCCGGACCCATTGGGGGACGGTGACCTGGTGGTCCAGCCGCTTCTTAGCGGGAACCTAACGTGGGAGTGGGCTCTCGCGCTGGCCGGGTTCGGGGACGCTGGGGCCTCGGAGGGGGTGTTCGCACGCCGCCTTCTGGCACCCAGAGGGCTGGTGGCGCTGCCCTGGCTAATGCGTCCCAACCCCGTTGCGCCGGATCTGCCGGGCGGGGCCTGCCTGCTGGGCCTTGGGCCTCTGACGACGGCCGAGGAGATCTTGAGGGCGGTCGCCGAAGGCATGTGCCACGAGCTGCTGCGGGTAGTGGGTAGCGTGGTCCACTCCGGCATGGTGGATGGTGCGGTGCTGATGGGCGGCGCAGCCAAGGGCTGGTGCTTCCGCCGGATTCTGGCCGGCCTGTTCCACCCTCTGCCCGTGACCGTGGCGCCGGAGGAGGATTGGGCCGGCCCTCGGGGCTCGCTCCATACCTTCGGCGTGCCGCCGTCTCCAGAGCCGGCCCCTGTTTGCAAGCCAGATCTCGGCGCTCTGCCGGAGGAGCTGAGGGAGCGGCACCAGCTCTACCTGGACGCCTACGAGCGCGCGTACGGTCACGTGCTGGCCGGGCAGGCCTACCGGCTGCAGGGTTGAGTCGCCTCGGCACCAGATACGCCGGGAGGTGAGGACCAATGGATCGACCGCGAGTGGGGCTGCTGCCACTGTACCTTGCGTACTACGACGAGTGCTTGCCTACCTTGAGGGAGGAGCTGTCGGGGTTCCCTGAGGCGGTGGCCGAGGCGCTGCGTCAGGAGGGGCTCGACGTTCATGTGGCGCCCATCTGCTGCGTGAGGCAGGAGGTGGCAGCCGCCGTCAGCCGCTTCGAGTCAGCGCCGGTCGACGCCCTGGCAGCCCTTCACCTTGCCTACTCACCCTCGCTTGAGGCCGCGGAGCCGCTGGCCTCGACTGCTCTGCCGCTGCTGATGCTGGACACGACACCTGACGCCTCCTTTGGACGCGATATGGACCCCAACCGCCTGCTCTACAACCACGGCATCCACGGGGTACAGGACCTGGCGTCCGTGCTGAGAAGGATGGGCAAGCCCTACTGGGTGGTGGCGGGCCACCTGTCCGAGGGCGCTCTGGCGCGGCGCGCGAGGCTCGTGGCGCAGGGCGCGATGGCTGCCCGTCTGTTTCGGGGGACACGAGCCCTCCGCATCGGGCCGACCTTCGCTGGGATGGGCGACTTCGCCGTGGCGGAGGAGGTGCTGACGTCGCGACTGGGCATAACTGTGGAGGAGGTCGGAGTCGAGGCGCTGGCCGAGTGCGCCGAAGCGGTCACCGAGGAGGAGCTTCGGGCGGAGGCCAAGCATGACCGGCGGAGCTACGAGGTCGCCGTGAGCGAGGGGGTCCTCGACCGTAGCAACCGTCTGGGACTAGGGCTGCGGCGCTACCTGGAGCGAGGCGGCTTCGGCGCCTTCAGCCTGAGCTTCAGGGAGTTCAGCGCGTCAGAAGGGCCGCTGTCAACGGTGCCCTTCCTGGAGTGCTCAAAGGCGATGGCGCGGGGGGTGGGATACGCGGGCGAGGGCGACCTTCTAACCGCCTCTCTGGTGGGCGCCCTCCAGCGGGCCTTCGGCGACACCACCTTCACGGAGATGTTCTGCCCGGACTGGGAGGGGGACTCCATCTTCCTCTCCCACATGGGGGAAGTGAATCCCGAAGTCGCGGCACAGAGGCCGCGCCTCTACGAGAAGGAGTTCCCCTTCACCCCGGCCGCCAATCCCGCATGCCTGGACTGCGCTCCTCGCCCGGGCCCAGCGCTGCTGGTCAACCTCTCCCCCGGCCCGAACGAGAGCTTCCGGCTCATCTGGACCCCAGTTGAAGTGCTGGAGGATGGTACCCACCCCTCCATCCACGAATGGGTGCGCGCCTGGATCCGCCCGGAGGTACCCGTCGCAAGCTTCTTGGAGTCCTACTCCCTGCTCGGCGGCACACACCACTGCGCCCTGATGCTTGGCAGGCCCGTGGAGGGTGTCCTTGCCTTCGCCAGAGCCGCCGGCCTGGAAGCCCGCAGAGCAGGCTGACCAGCCTTTCCCCTGGTTCCCTTACGTCACTTTCGTCCCTTTGGTCCCTGGTCCTGGTGGTCTCGGAGAGCAAGCATGCCCGAAGTGGCCCTACACCACATCCACACGTACACCGACGTGGACCGCGACTTCTGGGAGACTCACCTGGAGGGCTGGGTCCCAGCGAAGGTCTTCGACGCCCACGTGCACGTGGCGGACCCCTGCTTCCAGGTGGAGACGATCAGCGAGGAGCTGAAGCGGTCTCTCTGGGTGAATGAACTGCTGGACATGCAGCCGGCGGAGACGGCGGAGCGCTGCATGGGCATCCTGTATCCCGGCCGGGACGTCGGCTGCCTCTGTTTTGGGTACCCCAGCCTGGGCTGGGACATCGAGGGAGTGAACGCGTATCTCAGTAGAGAGGCCACCAGGCGGGGGTGGCATTGGCTGGCGCTGATCCGGCCCACATGGGTGCCCGCGCAGGTCGAGTGGCTACTCAACCAGCCGGGTGTGCGCGGCGTGAAGCCATACTACACGCTGCTCGGTTTCGACCGCGACACGCGTGACCGCTACCTGGAGGCCAGCATCTTCGACTTCCTACCTCACTCCCAGTGGGAGGTTCTGGACGCCCGGTCCGCGTGGGTTACGCTCCACGTGCCGAGGGCCGGGCGCCTGGGGCACCCCGACAACCTGCGAGAGATCCGTGAAGTTCGCTCTCGGTACCCCCGAGTGAAGCTAGTTGTGGCCCACTACGGCCGATGCTACACGCTTCCTCACGCGGAGGAGGCGTTCCCGTCACTGGCGGATGACCCCGGCATCTGCTTCGACAACTCCGCCGTGCTAAACCCGCAGGTCCACCTGCTAGCACTCCACCTCTTCGGCCCCGAGCGAATCCTCTACGGCACGGACAACCCGGTCTTCTACCTGCGAGGCCGGCGGCAGTGGGAGGGGCGCACCTACATCAACCGGACCAGCCAGCCCTTCTACTTCAACAAGGACCGGGAGCCGCCCGAGGTCGAGGCCACCTACACCCTGTACAGCTACGAGGCACTGAAGGCGCTACGGTGGGCCTGCGAGGAGTTGGGGCTGGGGCAGGAGCCGGTGGAGGCAATGATGCACGGCAACGCGGAGCGGCTACTGGCGGAGGCCAATCACCATCCGTAGCGGTCCGGTCCCCAGGGCTTGGTCTCCAGTTCCTGGTGGACCTGCACCAGGGTGCGGTTGGGAAGGTCCTCCTTCAGGAGCACACCCGGGCCCACGCAGCTATAGATGCCGACCTTGACGCCCGGCATGATGATGGAGTTGACGCCGGTCCGGCTGTAGTCGCCGAAGAAGCTGCACCCCCCATCGCTGGGCGGCACCTCGCGGCGCCCCTTCACAAGGTGGGCCGGGTTGGCGTCGTCGAAGCGCAAGGTGCCGCACACGGTCGCGGCGCCGAAATCAACGGCCGCGCCCACCACGCCGGAGATCTCGCAGTAGTGGTAGAGGTAGGCGCGCTCCAGCACCACCCCGTCCATCTCGGCGCCGTGCCCCATGAGCGCGGCGCGGCCAAGGCTGCCGTTCTCGCCCAGCAGGGCATGGTCTCGGACGACGGCCTCGGGGCCCAGATGCGCCCGCCCCTTCAGGATCGCCCCGTTGGTGACGGAGGCGCCCGCTCCCAGCCACAGGTCCCCACCCACTACGCACCGTCTGCCCACACAGGCTCCCGGGCCCAGCATCAGCCGGCCCTTCACCTCAGCGCTGTCGTCCACGCGGGCAGTGGGGTGGATGCGGTCCCCCTCGAGCTGGGACGACAGGTGCTCCAGAAGCCGCGCGTTGGCCTCCAGTAGGTGCCACGGGCGGTCGACGTCCACGTGGAAGCCCGTCGCCTCCACCGCCAGCACCTCCACGCCGTCGTCCAGGAGGAGCTGAAGCGACGCGGCCAGATCGGCCTCGAGCGGGGGCATGCCGCCCACCTCGACACCAGTGACAAGACCGGGGTTGTCTCTGAGGGCGGCGAAGGCGTCTTGGCGGAACACGTACGCGCCCGCGAGCCTCTGTGAGCCGCCCCTTGGGTGCCCCCACACCCCCTCCAGGCGGCCCCCGCTCGTCGCCGCGCAGATCCAGTCTCCGGAGCGCTCCGCGCCCAGCGGCTGCACCAGGGCGGCCGCCTGGCAGTCGGCGGCTTCGGCAGCGTCGACCAACGCCCGGAGGTTGTCTGGGCTCGTACAGAGGTCACCGTGGAGTATCAGCACCGCCTCGGGCTCACCGGGCAGGGCGCCGATGCCCGCGACGGCCGCGGAAGCGGAGCCGGTGGTCCCCGCCGGCTGCCGCACGATCAGCGGCTGCGGCACCAGGCCGTGAAGCGCGTGCCGCACCGACGCCTCGCCGGGCCCAACCACCACGGCGACTTCACCGACTCCGAGCCGCACCAGATCCTCAGCCAGCCGGCGCACCAGCGGCACCCCCGCGATGGGGAACGCGCACTTCTGCCGCACCTCGTTGAAGGGCCACAGCCGCGATCCCTCTCCAGCCGCCAGTATCACCGCCGCCCGCAGCTTCATGCGCCAACTCCCAGCACCACAGGGGCCAAGGGGGCTGAAGGGACTGAGGGGGCTTAGGGGAAGGGCCCCAGAGGGACTCCCTGGGTGTTTCCCCTCAGTCCCCTCAGCCCCTTCAGCCCCCTTGGCCCCTTGTCCCGCACCTATGCCCAGGTCTTGAGATAGTTGAGGCCCTTGAGGAAGCCCTCCTCTCGGCCGAGGGCGCCGTCCTCGTGCTCGATGGAGAGGACTCCGTTGTAGCCGCAGCGACGCAGGCGGGCGATGTAGACGCCCCAGTTGATGACGCCGTAGCCCGGGATGACGTAGCGCCACCAGCCGCCCTCCTGGTTGCCGAACCAGCGTAGGCGGTGCTCATCGATCTCAGTGTCCTTGGCGTGGCTGTGGAAGATGCGGCTGCTGAAGCGGTCCACCGCCGCCAGGTAGTCGATGCCCTGGTGCACGAGGTGGCTTGGGTCGAAGTTGAGGCCAAAGTTGCCGTGCGGGATGACCTCGAAGATGCGCTGCCAATGGCCCAAGTGCTGGATGTTGGTGGCGAACCAGTTCTCCATCGCCAGCTTGACGCCGTGCTGCTTGGCGTAGTCGAGCAGGGGAGGGTAGACCTGAGTACACTCCTCCTCGATGGTCCGCATCTTGTCCTTGCCGGGCACCGGGAAGCCCGCCATGGTGCAGACGACTCCCACACCCAGCCATGAGGCGGCATCGATGGCCTTCCTGATGTGGTCGCTGTTGGCCTGCCGCTCTGCAGGGTCGGCGGCGGTGAGGTTGTTGTAGGAGGCCAGCGACGAGATAACGATTCCCGCGTCGGCGACCCTCTTCCTGACCTCCGCCGCCCGCGCCTCGGTGAAGGTAGAGGGGTCGATGTGCCGGCTTCCCGGTCCGGCGTCGACCTCCAGGGCATCGAAGTGGTTCTCGCTGGCGAAACGGATCACGTGGTCCAGGTCCAGGTCACCGAAGGGGGAGGTGAGGATGCCGACGGTCATGGGGTCTCCTTGGGCAGTTCCGGCGGTGTGCGCCTCCGAGGGGTGAGAAGGCGGATGCTGGCGCCATTATAGCGCCCCGCGGTGTGGAGCGGAAGAAGGGATCGGCGGCAGGTAAACTGCCCCACCACAGAGACACAGAGGCACAGAGAAGGGACTGAGGGGGCTGAGGGGGCTGAGGGGGTGTAAGAGCTCCAGCCTAGTGACCCTGGTGAGCACAGGCCAGCTTCTGAGGCCCTTACACCCCCTCAGCCCCCTCAGCCCCCTCAGTCCCTTCTCTGTGCCTCTGTGCCTCTGTGGTGAGGCAGTTCACCGGCCGCCGATCCTCGTCAGCGGAAGCAGCGGCGGATGGTGGAGCGGCGGCGGGTGGTTTGGAGGAGGACCTCTTGCCAGCCGTAGTGGGCGGCGGCACCGTGGGGGAGACGGTCCTCCGCTTGGGAGAGGTTGTCACCCAGGCGGGCGCGCATCTCGCGGATGAGCTGGGCTACGCGGCCGCGGCTGATCCCGAGTGCCTCCGCGACCTCTTCTAGGGTGTGGTCGCTGAGGCGAAGCCGCGCGACCTGTATCTGCCGGGGCGTGAGGCCGCTGGCCAGCAGAAGGTCGCGGATCTGGTCCAGGAGCAAGTCTTCGGAGCCGCAGGGGTCGGGGTCCGCCCCGTGCTCCGGGAGACCCCCCTGGCCCTCCACGCGGAGCTTCCGCTCCCACTGTCTCTCCGTGTAGAAGGGACGCTGCTGGCCACGGAGCGTGCGATGCCCCTCCGGCGTCAGGTTCCGCAGAAGGCGGAGGTAGAGCCTCTCCACACCCCCTAGATCCTGTGGCATCGGTGCTCCTCTCCAGCCCTTCCCGGGCACGAAACGCTGACGCTGTACGCCGCTCTGCCTGTCCTCTTCGAGGCCGCCTACCCCTCGTGAAGTGTGTCTTGTCTCCTCTAGACCGCGCTATGCGCGAGGGGCTTGTGCGTCGCGCAGGACGCGCGCTTCCGCGGGCTTCCTGTGAAGGATGCAGGCTTGAGCCTTTGTCCGGTCGGGAGTCCTTCTCCAGAAGCCTCTGGGCCTATCCATCAGGCGGGATCGCCGCTGACCGGCGTGCAAGCCTCACTTAGGCCAAGCGTCCGCTCTCCTACAGTCCAGTCTCGAACGTCATTATACAAACATATGTTCGTTACGTCAAGACGGAACTCAAGGCACGATTAGGAGCGTGATGCTCGGGAACGCACTCTCGTAGGGCGAGCTGTAGGGGTAGAAGTGTTCGAGGCGGTCGGGGAGTCCTGGGCAGATCGAGGGTGGGGCTGGTATCCTAGTGCTGCACTAAGTGCAGCCCCGGCCTAGCGCGCGTCTACCCGGTAGGCACGAACACCTCGCGAGCCGTGGTGGCCGATCTCGCCCCACAGAGGACCGACCGAAGCAGACCATGGACCTTCGCCTTAGGCTGCACCACATCCTCTTCGCCCTGGCCGTCCTCAGCGTGGTCAGCGCCGGCGTCTTCTCCCTGCTGCTTCACGCCCGAACCCCGCGTGCCGTTCCAGGCAGTCGGCCCACCGTGGCATCAGGTACCCCCTTGGAGAGCGATCTGAGGCGAGCCATCGACCTGAGGCTGCGGCATCGCGCCGAGGGCGAGCGCGCCGTCAAAGAGGGCAGGGTGGTGGCGGGGATGGGGCCCGACCAGGTGAGCCGGTCCTGGGGGAAGCCCCTCGAGGTGGGGGCACGGCTTCGCGAGGGCCGGAAGCTCGAGGTGTGGGCGTACGACAGGGGAGGGCAGCGGGTCACGCTAGTGTTCGACCACGGAGTGGTGAGTAGCATAACCCGGGTGCAGCGGTAGCCCAGGCCGGCAGCGCTCAGGGACGCCAAGACCCGCCGCGCGGAGCCTCTGGCCGCCACTCACCGGAGGGCCGAGCAGGCTGAACACGCGCTCCAGCCTTGAAGGGGCGACTACAGAGCCGCGATCACCGCCTGCGTGAACTCCTGGGTGGTGGCCGTGCCGCCCAGGTCACGCGTGGCGACGCCGGAGCCCAGGGCCCTCGTAACGGCGTCCCGAACCCTCCGCGCGGCGGCGTCCTCTTCCAGGTGCTCCAGCATCATGCAGGCGGACAAGATGACGGCCAGCGGGTTGGCCATCCCCTTGCCAGCGATGTCCGGCGCGCTGCCATGCACCGCCTCGAAGACCGCCCACTCTCGCCCCAGATTCGCGCCGGGGACGACGCCCAGGCCGCCCACCAGCCCCGCGCACAGGTCGCTCACGATGTCGCCATACAGGTTGTCCGTGAGGAGCATATCAAACTGGGTGGGATCCTTCACCAACTTCATACAGAGGGCGTCGATGATCTCTTCCTGGTACTCCACCTCGGGATAGCGGCGTGCCACCCGGCGGCAGCACTCCAGGAAGAGGCCGTCGGTGATCTTCATGATGTTGGCCTTGTGAACCGACGTCACGCGCTTCCGCCCCAGCTTGCGGGCTAGCTCGAAGGTGTATTCCGCGATGCGGACGGAGGCGACCTCCGTGGTGATCTTCAGGCTCTCGGCGATGCCGGGCACCACCAGGTGCTCCACGCCGGAGTAGAGCCCCTCCGTGTTCTCGCGCACCACTATGAGATCGACGTCCTCGTAGCGGCTGGGAACCAGCGGCAGCGAGCTGACCGGTCTGAGGCAGACGTAGAGGTCCAGGGCCTTCCTGAGCGTGACATTGGGGCTGCCAAAGCCATAGCCGATGGGCGTGGTCAGGGGGCCCTTCAGCGCCACCCTGTCCTCCCGAATCCGGTTGAGGGTGGCGTCGGGCATCGGCGTGCCGTACTTAGCGACCACGCCCGCCCCGGCTTCTGCCTCGTGCCAGTGGACGTCCACTCCCGCCGCGGCCACTACCTGCCGCGCGGCCTCGATCACCTCCGGCCCTATTCCATCCCCCGGGATCAACGTTACGCTGTGTGCCATCCCCGCTCCCTTCCGGCCAAGTGTCACCCATCCCTGTAGATACCGACCGCCCCCCGGCAGGTCAAGCGGGGAAGGCGGGTCGTTGGGGTCGCGGGGTCGTAGGGTCGTAGGGTCGTAGGGTCGTAGGGGAGGGCCTCAGAGAGTGGGAATGGTGCCAGGAGCCCCTCACCCCCTGCCCCCTCTCCCGCGAGCGCTATGCGTTACCCACAGGTCTGCTAACTCCCTGCAGGCTCGCTAAGTCTAGGATGAGGACCTACTGCCTAGTGGCCTTCGGCCTGGTCCCCCGGGGAGACGCCCCAGGCCGCTTCTGGGTGTTCCAGGCCGGTCCTGAAGGAGCCAGAGAGGGCCCAAGACCCCCCGTCGGCCGCTCTGGCTGGCCTCGATGGGCCTCCCGCAAGCACGCGGCGCCGAGGACTACTAGGGGTATGCTTCGTCTCTCCACCTGACCAGACCTGTGGGTAAGGCATAGCCCGCGCGCGGGCGAGGGGTCCCAACTGGCACTGAGTACCCTACTCCTTGACCCGAGGACTGGTGCATACATGTCCGCCAACTGTG
>DASXUI010000335.1:0-10030 GCA_036504955.1 Armatimonadota bacterium | reverse complement strand
CCCCCGCGCCCCGGAGAGGCACAGGAATCGCCGCCCCGAACCGCCTCTGGCAATCAGACGGCTCTCAAGTGCACCGGGACTCCCCTCTGTGGCAACCGGCGGGACGCGACAGCGCTGCGCTCATTGCATGGCCCCACGCGCGCCCAGAGCCGCCCCTCGCCACGATGGGGATCGGCCCCCCTCGATCCACGCCTACCCCAGCAGGGAAACGCACAGCCGCCCCGAAGGGGATCGAGCGCCGAACACGCTCGCCTGTGCTGCTGCTTCCCGTCCGCGCTCAAGCTCCACCCGAGCCCTGCCGAGGAACTGCATGCCGCACCAGGCATGGTCGGTCGGCAAGGTCAGCGGGGACGGAACGGGGAGGGTCACATGGGGCGGAGTGTAACGCGATTGGCCGGCGCGTGGTGTCTGGCGCTTGCCGGCTTGGTGCTGCTCGGGCTGGCGGTCCGCCAGGCGGGCGCGGAGACGCTGATCCCGGCCACCACCTACCACGGCCCCGTCACCTGGACCGCTGACGGCAGCCCCTACCGGGTCAGCGGGCACGTGAACGTGGCCTCCGACGGCGTGCTGACTCTTGAGCCCGGTGTGCGAGTGCTCTTCGCCGCCGGCTGCTGGCTGGACGTGTATGGCGCACTGGTGGCGCAGGGCACCCCCACGGCGCGAATCGTCCTGGCCTCCGAGTCAGGCCAGCCGGGCGGGTGGTACGGCCTCTACCTCGAGCGCGGCTCCGGCGGCAGCTCGCTCTCCTACTGCGACGTTCGCGACGGCGCGGGCAGCAGCTCCTACCCAGCCACGGTCATGCTCGCCGGCGGCACCCTCGCTGTGGACCAATGCACCGTCAGCAACTCCAAGGCTGCGGGCGTGGGCTGGGGCGGAGTAGGCACCCTTACGGCCACCCGCTTCTACGGCAACGCGGGCCCCGCGCTGACCCTCTCCCCAGGGGTCGCTCCCCCGGGCGGCGGCGGCAACACCGCGGACGGGAACGGCCGGAACGCCTTCCTGGTGACCGGCGACGTCGGCGCGGACCAGACCTTCCCCAACCCAGGCATCCCCTACGAGTGCGACCAGAACCTTGGGGTCGCCTCGGGCGCCCGTCTCACCCTAGAGGCCGGCACGCGCCTCCGCATGGCCGAGGGCACCTACCTCAACGTGCACGGAGAGCTGACGGCCCTGGGGACCGCCGCCAACCCCGTCATCCTGACCGGGCAGAAGCAGCAGCCCGGCGCCTGGGTGGGGGTCTTCCTGGAGGGCGCCAACCACCGCCTGAGCTACTGCGACGTCAGCTTCGCGGGCGGCACCGACTACAGAATGAGCGTCACCGTGGGATGGGGCTCCCCGGCCAGCGCCGACTTCGACCACTGCGCCATCCGTGACAGCTCCAGCCGCGGCGTCGTGTTCACCGCCGCCTCCACCGGCAGCCTCGGCGCGTGTACTCTCACCCGCAACGCGGACGTGGCCGTCTGGTGCCAGTCGGGGTCCGCCCCCCGCGTCTCCGGCTGCACCTTCGAGCAGAACGCGAGCTATCCCCTCCGGTACGATGCCACCACCGAGCCCAACCTGGGCCCGAACACCTTTCGCGATGCCAAGGCCGCCATCCGCATGGACGCCGGGACCACCAACACAGGCCGCTTCCTGCTTCCCAACGCCGGCCTTCCCTACGACGTGATTGCCAAGTGGGACGTGGGGTCCGGCACCACCCTGATCCTGGAGCCGGGGGTGACCCTGCGCTTCGCTGGCGGCTGGCTGGACGTCTACGGCCTGCTGCTGGCCGAGGGCACGCCTGAACGGCGCATCACCTTCACCTCCGCCTCCGATGCCCCCAAGCCGGGCGACTGGATGTGCCTGTTCCTGGAGGCGCGAGACCCCCTGGGTCCGCCCAGCCGGCTCGCCAACTGCGACTTCCTCTACGCCGGAGACGCCAGCTACCGGGCCGCCCTGCACGTCGGCTACGGCGCCCCCACCCCGGCCGTCGTGGAGGGATGCACCTTCAGCCATACCCAGGGGAACGCCGTGGTGTGGACCGGCACCGGCTCCCTGTCCAACTGCTCCTTCACGAACAACGCCGGCTGGGCCGTCGCCGTGCCGCAGCTCGACCGTATGCCCACCCTGTCCAACCTCAGCGCGGCCGGCAACCAGTTCAACGGCGTGCAGCTCCATGGTGCCGTGGCGGCGCAGGCCCGCCTGGACGGCGGCGTGGGCATCCCCTACTTGGTGGACGGCCACGTGGATGTGGCGCGAGGAGCCACGCTGACCCTTGGTGAGGGCGCCGACCTCCGCTTCCTCGGGGAGTTCTGGCTGGACGTCTTCGGCACGCTGAAGGCCGTCGGGACCCCTCAACGCCGCATCTCCCTCTCCTCGGGCAGAGCGGAGCCCAAGCCCGGTGATTGGGACTGCATCTTCTTCGAGCAGGGCAGCAAGGGCAACGAGCTCGCCTTCGTTGACCTCGCGCACGCGGGGGCCGGGGATCGCTACTACGCCGGCATCAACGTGGGCTACGGCGGCCCGGACGTGACCGCCGATATCTCCAACCTTCGCATCTCCCAGGTGCGCGGCCACGGCATCTTCTGGCGGGACGGCAGCGGCTCCGTGAGCAACACCTCCGTCGTCGGCTGCGCCGGCAGCGGCCTGGAGGTGGCCGGAAGCGGCACCCTCACGGTGCGCGACAGCCTCTTCGCCAACAGCGGCGCGAGCGGAGTTCACAGCACCTCCACCGGCGTGGTCAGCCTGGCTCGATGCACCCTCGCCGGCAACAGCGCCCCGGAGGGTGCCCTCTACGCCGCGGGCACGGATCTCACCCTCTCCGGCAGCATCGTCGCCTTCAACTCGGCGGGCGTCGCCGGGGACGCCCGGGCCAAGCTGACCCTCCAGCGCAACGACGTCTTCGGCAACGCCGCCTTCGACTACGGTGAGGGCCTCGCCGGATCCGACGACCTACATGCGGACCCCGCCTTCGTCAATCGGGGCACCGGCGACTACCGCCTCACCTCTGCCTCCCCGTGCGTCGACGCCGGGGACGCGACCAGCCCCGGCCCGGGGGTCCTCGACCTCGACGGGCTGCCGCGCCTCCAGGGCACCCGAGTGGATCTCGGCGCCTACGAGCTTCCCACCGGCAGCGCCTTCGTCCTCCGGGGCCTCAGCCCGCTGCGCGCCGGGTCCGGCGGTTCGGCCACGCTCAGGGTCTGGGGGTCGCGCTTCACGCCGGGCCTGAAGCTGCGCCTGTCCTCCACCACCCTCGGCACCCTACAGCCGAAGTCCGTCTCCGTGCCGGACGCAGGAGACGCCTCCGCCACCTTCGACCTCACGGGAGCGCCCCTCGGCCGCTACGACGTGGTCGGTGAGCTGCCGGACGGCCAGACCTCCGCTCTCCTCGATGCCTTCCAGGTCGTGGCGCCGGAGGCACCCAGGTACTTCGGCGCGGTCCGGATGCCCTCCGCGCTCCGCCCCAACCGCGAGTACGTGGCCTGGGTGGAGTACGGCAATGACGGCACTTCCGACCTTCCGCCGCCGCTGCTCACCCTGAGCAGCCCGCAGGGCGTGCCGATGAGGCTGTCCCGCCAGGCCGCCTATGGCGCCGGCCCCGCCTTCATCCTGGGTATCGCCCTCGACGGCGACGCGCGGACCCTACGGCCGGCCTCTCGCTACCAGGTTCCCGTCTTCTTCCGCACCGGTGACGGCACCACCGTCCAGCTCGACCTCAAGCTCGGCACGCCGGGCTCCCAGCAGGCGGGGCTAGACGCGGTGGCCGGAGCCCTGAAGCCCTCCGGTACCGACCCCCAGGGCTGGTCCGCGCTCTGGACCAGCCTCCAGGAGCAGCTCGGCGCCACTCCGGCCGCTCTGCTGAGCGCCCTCACCGCCGATGCCGCCTACTTGGCGGGCCAGGGCCTGCGCGTCTGTGACGTGGATCGCCTCCTCGACTTCGAGGCAGGCCGCGCCGAGGGTCTGCTCTCGCCTCACCGGGTGCTGGCGCGGAGCCAGGACGCCTACCAGGCGGGTCGCGGCCTGCCCCTCGCCTTCTCCCGTGCCTACGTCTCGGACCTCACCCAGCGCTTCCACCTCGGCCCCCTCGGTCGTGGGTGGGCCGGCAGCTTCGACTACTCCCTCAGCTTCCCCAGCGACCTCCGAGCGGAGGTCCGCACCCCCACCGGCGGCGTGAGGCTCTTCACCCGTTACGCCGGTAAGTGGATGGGTCAAGCGGGCGACTACGCGCGGCTCGAGCCCGCGCCTGGCAGCGCCTGGGCGCTGGTCGAGAAGGGCGGCCTAACGCGCACCTTCAGCCCGCAGGGACGCCTCGCCACGGTGTCGGAGCCCGCCGGCAGCTCCATCACCCTCGCCTACCAGGGCGACCTGCTCTCCTCGGCCACCCACACCAACGGCCGCGCCCTCACCTTCGCCTACAACGCCCAGAACCGGCTGGCACAGGTGACCGACTCCGCCGGCCGGGCCGCCAGCTACACCTACGACCCTTCCGGCGAGTACCTGGTCTCCGTGAAGAGCTGGAATGGCCTGACCACGAGCTACACCTACCTCCCGCCCACCGGCGCCCGGACTGACCACGCCCTGTCGACGGTCGCGACTCCCGGAAGCGGCACGCTCTCCTACGCCTACGATGCTCGCGGGCGCCTCACCGGAGAGGTTGCCACCGGCCAGCCCATCCTTAGCTACGCCTATGCCGACCCCGCCACCGTCACCCTCACCGATGGTGAGGGGTACCGGTTCGTGGAGTCGATGGGCCCGGAGCTCGCGCCGCTGACCTGGACCGCGCCAGGTGACCAGACGACCCGCTTCGCCTACGATGAGGCCGCGAACCTGACCCGGCTCACCCGCCCCGATGGCGCCGCCACCGAGGCCGTGTATGACGCTCAGGGGAACGCGGTCCGCGTGATCGACCCCCTTCAGGCGCGCCTGGCCCTGGGCTACGACAGCCGAACGGGGGCCCTGAACGAGCTGGCCGATGCCCTCGGCCGGCAGACACGCTTCGGCATCGACGCCACCGGCCGCGTGAAGGAGATCAGGTACCCTGACGCCGGCACCCAGGCGGCGGAGTACAACGGCGCGGGCGACCTGATCGCCTGGACCAACCGCCGCGGCCAAACGGTGCGCTACGAGTACGACGGCCTGGGCAGGCTCGTCAGAAAGGCGCTGCCCGACGGTCGGTCCGTCGCCTTCGGCTACAACGACAGGGATCTCCTTGTCTCAGCTGCGGACTCCGTGACGGGCGCTATGATCTTCGAGTACGACGCTAAGGGCCGCCTCACCAAGATGACGGACGGGGCCGGCCACTGGCTTAGCTACGCCTACGACGCCAGCGGAAGGCTCTCAGGCCGAGCCACCTCCGATGGCGGCGCGCTGACCTACTCCTACAACGCCTGGGGCCGCCTGGAGCGCCTGAGTGATACCTCTGGCGCCACGCTGGCCGCCTATGAGTACGACAGGGGAGGTCGGCTGCTTCTTGAGTCCCGGGGTGACGGCAGCGCGATTGCCTACGAGTACGGGACCGATGGGCGCCTCCTGCGCACCTCCCACCGCGCCGCCTCGGGACTTGAGTTGACGCGCTCTGACCTCACCTATGACGCGGCCGGGCGGCGGCAGTCCCTCACCGTCAACGGCGTGACCACGCACTACTCCTACGATGCGGCAGGCCAGCTCACGGGCTTCAGTCGCTCCGACGGGCGCCAGGCCAGCTACGACTACGACGCGGCGGGCAACCGGAAGTCCCTGAGGCGAGGGCTGCAGGCCACACCCTTCGTCAGCGGCCCGCTGGACCAGCTCCTCTCGGCGGGCGGCACCACCTACGCCTACGACGCGGACGGCAACCTCGTGGGCCGTACGGACGCCGCCGGCAGCACGACGGTCACCTATGACGCCGAGAACCGTCTGACGGCCGTCTTGCCCCCAACCGGTGGAGGCAGGCGGTACCTGTATGACGCCCTCGGCAACCGTTCGGGCGTTCTCGGCCCCGACGGCCAGCCCGCCCGCTACCTCGTGGATCCCACCACCCCTGGGGGCATAGCCGCCGAGTACGACGGCACCGGCGCGCTGGTCACTCGCTACGCCCAGGGACTGGGCCTCGTCGCGCGCCAGGACGCCGGCAGCGCCCCGGCCTACTTCAGCTTCGACCCCATGGGCAACACCCGGCTCGTCACGGACGCCGCGGGCGCCGTAGTGGCCCGCTACGACTACGACCCCTTCGGTGAGCCGGTGTCGGAGCAGGGCACGCTGTCGAACCCCTACCGCTTCAGCGGGCGGTTCGGCGCCAGGACTGAGCCCTCCGGGCAAGTAGCCATGGGGGCGCGCTTCTACGACCCCGCGATGGGCCGCTTCACCCAGCCCGATCCCCTGGGCGTGGCGGGTGGCGTCAACCTCTACCAGTACGCGGGCAACCAGCCGACGGGGTTTGTCGATCCCACGGGCACTCAGTTGGATGACAGCGAGGTGGCCCAGACCCACTCCCCCGTAAACTGGGGCACGCTGAGCAACGTGGGCATCGGCCTGGTGGCGGGGGGCACCATCCTCATCACCGGCGGCGCGGCCGCCATCTTCTGGGGTGCTGCCTGGGGAGGAACCATCGCCGTCTCCGTCGGCGTCGGTTCCGCCGCTCTGGGCGGCGCCGTCGTCTACTCAGGGGTCGGCGGGCGAGGCATGAGGAACCACAACCCGGCGGAGATCAACGCCGCCAACGGCGCGGGAGCCATGGTGAGCCTGGCGACCACCCAGCCCACTGAGGGCTCCGCGCGGGCCTTGGGCGAGGGCGCGGCTACCACCTACTCACAGCAGGCGGTGGACCCGAACCGTGAGCGCCCCGGCGGCTCCTGGTCCTCCCGCTTCTGCGAGGGGCTCTGGAACCTGCTGGACCACGGCAGCCTCTCCTCGCAGTCGGCGCCCATCGTGAGACCCCGGGACCCGAACGAGAAGGCCGGCCCCACCGGCACCGGCGACGCGAGCACCGAGCGCTTCATCCATCCCGGCGAGGACCTGACCTACGTCATCTACTTCGAGAACCAGAAGACGGCTCAGGCGCCCGCCCAGGAGGTGTTCGTCACCGACCAGCTCAGCCCGGCGCTGGACTGGTCCACCTTCCGCCTCGGGGAGGTTGCCTTCGGGGACCAGGTCGTCACCGGCCTGGCGGGTCAGGAGGGCGGCACCACCACGGTGCGTGCCGGCCAGTGGGACGTGGAGGTAAAGGGGCAGAGGGACCCTCAGACGGGCAAGGTTCAGTGGACGCTGCGGACCCTCGACCCCGCCACCGGAGAGCTGCCCGAGGACGCGATGGCCGGCTTCCTGCCCCCCAACGACTCCACGGGCCGCGGCGAGGGGCACGTTACCTTCACCCTCCGCGCCCGGTCCGACCAGCCTGCCGGCACCCGGGTGACCAACGCCGCCGGCATCGTCTTCGACACCAACGCGGCCATCAACACCAACGAGGTCTGGAACACCCTCCAGCCCCTGACCTCCGCTCCCACCGGAGACGTGAACGGTGACGGCAGGCTGTCCATCGCGGACGTCGTCATGGCCCTGAAGGCCACCGCGGGCCTGATCCAGCTCACCCCCGCCCAGCTCAACGCGGCGGACATAAACCGCAACGGCCGCATGGACATCAGCGACGTCGTCACCCTCCTCAAGAAGGTCGCGGGCCTTATCCCTTAGCCAGTGCCCGGGAACTGCCTCACCACAGAGACTCAGAGGACACAGAGAACGGCATGAGGGGGTGAAAGGGCCTCAGAAGGCGGTCACTGGGCGCCCGCCCCCTCTGGAGTGCGGCGACTCCGGCGCCGCTCTGCACTACGGTACGGGGGCACCCTCGGTGGCGGGTGCCCCCTTGCGCCGGCGTGCCGATGGGCGTCTCGGACCTAGCATCCACTGGCAGACTCTCCATCGTGGCGCAAGGCAGAGGGGCACCGGAGTCGCCGCACTCCATGGGGGGCGAGCGCCCACTGACCACCTCCTGAGGCCCCTTCACCCCCTCACCCCCTCATGCCCTTCTCTGTGCCCTCTGTGCCTCTGTGGTGAGGCAGTTCCTGGTGTCTTGGTCTCTTGGTGGGAAGCAGTCTGTGGCCGCTAGCCTACTCCGCCCCCGTCGTGAAGCTGAAGCTGTACGCCTTCGAGGGGGTGAGCCACGGAGCCACCCCGTAGGCATCGAACCAGGACACGTTGTCACGGAGCGAGAGGATCACCTGGTACCGGGCGTTCGCGTCCAGCACCGTGCCCGGCTTCAGCATGAGGGTGAAGGTGTTGGTGGCGGGGTCGAAAGCCATCGCCGACAGTACATCCACTCCCTCTACGTCGATGGGCAGTCCTCCCATCGTGCCGAGGACCCTCAGCTCCCCTCCCAACACCGGCCGCGACCACGTCACCTGCAATTGCGTCAGGTGGCGAGAGACCCCCGTCGCTCCGTTGGCGGGCACCGTGGCCGTGACGTCGGGAAAGAGGATGGTTGGCAGCGTCGCGGAGGTGGACTGTCGCGCCAGGCTCAGGCCCACCGAGGCCGCCGGGGCCGCCCCGGGATAGCTGAAGGCGCCAGTCGCCGACGACCGGTCGCCGCTAAACTTGAGCTGCCAATCGATCTGGTAGTCGCCGGTGCTGCCCTTGCCGGAGAGCGTGTCGCCGTCCCTCACGATGTCGTACAGGGGGAACCCGCCCAGAGACCCGTGGATCTCCCCGCCCCACTCCTCCAGCAGCAGCCCCAGGCCGCCGGCCAGGGCGCCGGGTCCCGGCATCAGCGCCAGCCACCTTCCGGTGAACGGGCCCGCGGGCACCGAGGGGTCCAGCGGCGCCGTGGTGAACCGCTTCGAGCCGTAGGCGACGCACCAGTTCTCACTGTCGAAGGCCATCACGAAGGCCCAATAGGCCATGCCGCTGAGCAGACGGCCGGTGTAGGGCACCAGCGACGCCGAGGAGTGGGCGTCGTCGTAGGTCACCCCGGCGGCCGGGTCCGTGGTTGTCACGGCGTAAATGCGTATGGGCCGGGTGGACTGCCGCAGCTCCACCAGGTACTTGGTGGCGCCCGCTTTGGGGACCCAGGTGACCGTGGGCGTAGTGACCGCGCCGGTTGTGGGAGCGGTGATGGCCAGCGAACCCATCGCGACCTGCGGCTTGCAGACTATCGTGTCGCTCTGAGGGCCTTCCGTGGCTCCCTTGAGCGCGGCCACGCGGAACGAGGTGGACCGAGTAGTGGGCAGCGACATTAGGGCGTAGACGACCCTGGAACTGGTAGTATCGAAGGAGGCCTGGACGGGGAAGAAGGTGCTGCCGTCATCGGATAGGTAGAGGCGGTAGCCCGTAGCTCCGGGCACCGCTCCAACAAACAGCGACACCAGGTCCGGCTGAGCCGAGTCGTAGATGGAGTACGGGATTGCGGCCACCCAACTGGGCGCGCCCGGATCCAGACCCGCGACGATCCGAAGGATCCGAACCACGTCGCGGATATCGAGTCGGCCATCCTGAGTGATGTCCGCCCGGGCGATGGCGGCGGGTTCCGGCGTCGTGATACCCACGGTCGCCCGCAGCGCTCCCACCACGTCCGCGACGGTGACCTTGCTGTCACCGTTGAAGTCCCCGTTCGCGGGCGCGGCGCCCGCCGTCCCAATAGGCGCAAACAGCAAGGCAGAGAGAACCATCGCCACACGCATCTTCGCCATCGACCGCCTCCGCGTCGCTCCCTCGCGGCCTCGGCACTCAGTGCGCCGGGCACTCAGGGGCCAGCCTGCCGGCCTCCACGCCTGCTAGTTCCAGCGACCGCCCTTCGCCTCCTGCCTCCCCCTACCGGCCCTCGAAGCCGTGCCTCCCCCAGGCTGACCAAACCCCCAGATCGCCAGCCCGGGGTGCGGCCCCGCCCTCTCGATGAACGCCCAGGCCTCTCAGCGATGTCTGTTGCACTGGCTTGCTGGTTCACGGCCAATGGGATCCCCGGCCTAGTGTCATCCCACAGCATCCCTGTGGAGAGGACCGAGTGTGCCGGGCCGATGAACGACCCGGCACGAGGGCCCGCGGCCAATCCGGGAGGGAGCCCATGAAAGTCCCCGCTCCTGAGTGG
>DASXUI010000334.1:0-29092 GCA_036504955.1 Armatimonadota bacterium | reverse complement strand
CGCGGGCCGAACTACCGGGCGTGCCACCGATGGTCGGCGGCGACCAACCGCGCCCGCGTAGGCGGGCGCCCGGCCAAAGGCCGCGCAGCGAGCGGGTTCAGCCGCTCGTGCCACCCCCGCCAGTCCCCCCCCGTCCAGTCTCCAGCCATCGCCTCCGACGCCCTGGGGGAGAGCCTAGCCGCCACCTCGAAGCTAGGGATCAATGCACGGGCCCATGAGGGCACACTGGCTGAGAGCGTGCCGTGGCCCGCCCCCGTTTGAGAGAGCAGCCCCACGACGCCCTGCGTGGGGCAGAGGAGAGCGTCTTGAGCAAGGATCCCCGACTTCCAGACTCCGGCGTGGGCCTGTCGCGCCGGAGCTTCCTGGGCCGCGCGGCCGGCGCTGCCCTTGGTGCCCTGGCCTTCCCCACCATCGTGCCCGCCAGCGCCCTGGGCAAGGGCCGCACCGCCCCGAGCAACCGCATCACCCTGGCGCACATCGGCATCGGCGGGCAGGGCACCCAGCACGTGGCCGGCGGCCCTTGGACCCAGAAGGGCGGCACCACCGGCAGGGACGACGTGCAGGTCGTCGCCGTGTGCGACGTCAACGCCAACCGGCTGCGGGACGCCCAGAACCTCGTCAACGAGCGCACCGGCGGCAGGAGCTGCCGCGCCTACCATGACTTCGAGGAGTTGCTGGCCCGGCCGGACATCGACGCCGTGCTCATCGCCACCGGAGAGCGGTGGCATCCCCTCCTCTCCATGGCCGCCGCGGCCGCCGGTAAGGACGTCTACTCCGAGAAGCCCGCCTCCGTCACCATCGAGGAGATCCTCGCCGTCCGCGCCGCCATCCACCGCTACGGCACCGTGTACCAGCTCGGCACCCAGCAGCGCTCAAGCTACTCCTTCCGCCACGCCTGCGAGCTGGTCCGCAACGGCTACATCGGCGACCTCAAAGAAGTGGTGGTCGGCGTCGGCGGCCCTCCCACCTATCGGGAATGCAGCCTGCCGGAGGAGCCCGTGCCGGACTGGCTCGACTACGACAAGTGGCTGGGGCCGGCCCCGTGGCGCCCCTTCAACTCCGCCTACGTGGGCGGCTGGATGGCCTACCGAGACTTCTCCGGCGGCGAGATGACCAACTGGGGGAACCACCACTTCGACATCGCCCAGTGGGGCATCGGCGCGGACAAGACCGGGCCGCTGGAGATCGTCCCCCCGGACGGCAAGGACGTGAAGGTCCTGACCTACCACTACGCCAGGGGCGTCACCCTCACTCGCGACCCGGACCGCACCGCCCGGGAGTCGCCGGACGGCAACGGCGTCGTCTTCGTCGGCACCAAGGGGAAGGTCGCCGTGTGGCGCTACGACCTCAAGACCTGGCCGGAGAACCTGAAGGACGTCCGCATCGGGCCGAATGAGATCCGCCTGCACGCCGCGGAGAACCACCACACCGACTTCTTCGATGCTGTGCGAACCCGCGGACTGCCCGGCTGCAACGCGGATGTGGCCGCCCGCTCCGTCGCGGTCTGCCACCTGGGCAACATCGCCTACGAGCTGGGCAGACCCGTGAAGTGGGACCCCTCCACCGAGAGCTTCGTGAACGACCCCGAGGCCACTCGACTCCTCTCCCGGCGCCCGCGCGCGCCCTGGCACCTGTGAGGCCCATGATGCGGACCCAAGGATTCCCTAAGCTTGCCCTCGCCCTTCCGCTGGGCCTCCTCCTGGCGCTGAGTGCCGCGCCACCGTCCCGAGCCCAGACCGCCGCGCCGCTCGGGGAAAGGCTCAGGGCCTACCGCTTCAGCTCCGAACCATCTTTGGTGACGGAGGTGGAGCTTCAGGCGCGCCAAGCGCTGAGCAGCCCGCGGACGCGACGCGCCATGGCCTCCACGCTTGCCTCAGTGCTTGGCTCCGAGGCGAGCTTCGACGCCAAGCAGCTCGCGTGCCGGGAGCTGGTGCTGCTGGCCGGCCCGGAGCAGGTCCCGTCCCTGCTTCCGCTGCTGAGTGACGACCGCCTGGCGAGCTACGCTCTGATGGTGCTGTCCAAGCTGCCGGAGCCCTCGGTCAGCACCGCGCTGCTGAAGGAGTTGCCGGGCCTGAAGGGACGAGCTCTGGCCGGCGCCTTCGACCTCCTGGGCGAGCGCCGGGCGACGGCCGCGCTGCCCTCCCTCACCGGCGGCCTTTCCGCTCAGGATCCCGCCGTCGCCGATGCCGCCGCGGCCGGGCTGGCGAAACTCGGGGGCCCTAAGGCCACGGCAGCCCTGACCGCCGCCTTCGCCAAGGCGCCTGCCGCTCGCAAGGCGCCCCTGGGACTGGCGCTCCTCCTGCGCGCACAGAGGGACCTCAGCGCGAACGACAAGGCGTCCGCCCTCTCGATTGCCCGTCTCCTCGATCAGCGGACCACTGAGCCGCGACTCCGGGCCGCCGCGCTGCCGATCCTCGTCCGCGCCCTCGGTGAGAAGTCCCTTCCACGCCTACTTCAGGCGCTGAGGGAAGATGGCACCCCCGCCCAGTGGACGGCGGCGGGTCAGTTGCGGCAGGTGCCCGGCCGGCCGGCAACCCTTGCGATGTGCTCCTGGCTGCCGAGCCTCCCGGCCGGAACCCAGGCGCTCGTCATCTCCGCGCTGGCGGACCGTGGCGACTCCGCGGCGGCCCCTGCCCTCCTCGCTCTGAGGAAGGCGTCGCCCGCCGTGCGGGTCGCGGCGCTCAGGGCCCTCGGCCGTCTCGGCGATGCCACCTGTGTCAGCCCGCTGCTTGCCGCCGCGCTTTCGGGCACCTCCCAGGAGAACGCCGCCGCGCGCGATAGCCTGCTGAGCCTGCGGGGTGCCAGGGTGGACGCGGCCCTCATGGTCGCGCTCAGGGACGGTCCCCCGGCCCAGCAGGCCCTGGCCGTCCAGTTCCTCAGCGACCGCCGCGCCCCGGGCCTCGTGCCGACCCTTATGTCCAAGGCCCATTCCGCGCAGTTCGTCGTCAGCTCCGCCGCCCTCAGGGCCCTCCGGGAGCAGGGCGGCCCCGAGCAGCTTCCGGGCCTGTTGGGCCTCCTGGTCGCGAGGCCTACCGACCGCAGGGACGAGGTCTCCGCCGCCATCGCCGAGATCGCCCGCCGGGGCTCCACGCAGGCCCAGCGCACCGACGCGCTGCTGAAGGCGCTATCGTCTGCCGCGCGCCCCGCCGACAAGGCGGACATCCTCGGTATCCTCGGGGAGGTTGGCGGCCCTCAGGCACTGAAGGCGCTTCGCGGCTCCCTGGCCTCGCCTGATGCCACGCTGCGGACCGCGGCCCTGCGCCGCCTCGCCGAGTGGCCCACCGACGAGCCCCTGAGCGACCTCCTGGCCGCGGTCCAGTCCGGCGCCCCGTCCCAGCGGGTGATCGCGCTCCGAGGTGCCCTGCGCCTCGCCGGTGAGGGGCAGCGCCTGCCGTCCCAGACCCTTGCGCTCTACCAGGACCTGCTGTCCAAGACCCAGGGCCCGGAAGAGAAGCGCCTGGTGCTCTCCGGCCTGTCCAAGCTGAACACGCTTCAGGCCCTGCGGTACGCGTCGGAGTTCCTGTCCGATGACTCCGTGAAGGCGGAGGCGCGGCTGTGCGTCCTCAGCCTGGCCCATGCCACGGCGGCCCCCTGGCGGGAGGAGACGAAGGCCCTCGTGCGGCCACTGGCAGACCAGACCGACGACTCCGCCGCCGCCCAGCAGGCGAAAGCCATTCTAGCTCTCGCCGACGGCATGGGCGACTTCATCACCTCCTGGGAGGCCTCACCCGCCTACACGCGCCCCAACACGGGCTATGCGGAGCTTCTCGACGTGCCCTTCGCTCCGGAGTCCGAGAAGGGGGATCCTGTCGCCTGGCGCCCGGTCCCCACCTCCACCGTCGAGGGCCAACCGTGGCTCGCCGACCTCCTGGCGCTCTACGGCGGCGAGCAGAAGGTGGCGTACCTTCGGACGGCGGTCTGGTCCGACACTGAGCGTGACCTGCAGCTTCTGCTGGGCAGCGACGACGGCGCCAAGGTGTGGTGGAACGGCGGCCAGGTGCTGTCGGTGAACACCCAGCGTGCCGTCGCCCCCGGCCAGGAGAAGGCCGTGGTGCACGCCGCCAAGGGCTGGAACCGGCTCCTGGTGAAGGTGACGCAGAACGTGATGGGCTGGGGCGCCTGTGCCCAGCTTCGGAACCCCGACGGCACCCCCGCCACCGGCCTCCGATGTGCCGTGCCCTCGGACGTCGAGACGCTGGCATCTGCGGGCACGAACCAATAAGAACCGGCGAATGGGTGCGAGGGGGGACGAGCGGCGTGGGCCCGAGCGGCTGAACCCGCCCGCTGCGCGGCCTCCGGCCGGGCGCCCGCAGGCGGCTGGTGGCACACCAGGCAGTTCGGCCCGCGAAGGCGGGGCGCACGCCTTGGCAGCGAGCGGGTTCAGCCGCTCGTGCTCCCCGCCGCCCGTGCCTCCTCAGCCCAGAGACAGCAGGCACACTGATGACCCAACCTGACCTCACCCACCTTCTCTTCGATCCCGAAGCCGGCCAAGTCATCCGGGAGCCCCTGGGCTCCGGGGACGGCTGGTGGGCCGGCGCTCCGGGTGCCTTCTACGACGAGGTGGCGAACCGCTTCTACCTGCTCTACCGATACCGTAGGCCCAGGGGCGTTGAGCCGGACCGTGGCGGAGAGCTGCTTCTGGCGGAGAGCGAGGACGGCCTCGCCTTCCGGGACGTGTGGCGGCTGACGAAGGCGGAGCTGGGCTCCGCGTCCCTGGAGCGCGCCTGCCTCCGCCGACTCGATAGGGACGATTGGCGCCTGTGGGTCAGCTACGTGGACCCCGCCGACTCCCGGTGGCGCATCGATGAGCTCCGCGCAAGCAGCCCCCTCGGCTTCGACGCGAGCGCCCGCCGGCCCGTCCTGACGGCCGGAGACCTGGGCGTTGAGGGAGTGAAAGACCCCTGGGTCGCCTCCGTAGACGGCGCCCTGCACATGGTCGTCAGCCTCGCGGCGCGCGTGCCCTCGGCGGCTCCTGCGAGCGACACGGACCTGCACTCGACCGCCGATGCCTACGACACCGGGCTCATCCTCTCCCACAGCGGCCTGGCCATGAGCCCTGACGGGCGCGACTGGGGGTGGCAGGGGCCGATCCTATCGGCCGGCGGAGTGGGTACGGGCTGGGACGGCTACTCCGCCCGCCTGGCGTGCGTGCTTCCCGCCGAGGAGGGCTTCGTGGGCTACTACGATGGCGCGTACGGAGTCGCCAACCACTACGACGAAGCCACCAGCCTCTGCGCCGGCCCCGACCTGCGCCACCTGGCGCGGCTATCACCGGACGGCCCGCTCCTCCGCGCCCCCCACGGCCTGGGCTGCTGCCGCTACTTCGACGCCGTTCGCGCGCACGGCCATACCCATGTCTACTACGAGTACGGCCGCCCCGACGGCAGCCACGACCTGAGGGTCACAGTCCTCTAGGCTCAGGCTGGAAACGGCGACCACCAAGACACCAAGGAGTCCCCACCGCAGAGACACAGAGGGCACAGAGAAGGGCGCGTCGTATCAGAGAAGCCACCACCAAGACACCAAGAAGGGCAGAGCCTGGCCTTCACTGCGTTTCCCTGTGTTCTCCGTGTCTCTGTGGTAAGGCCTTGGCCCTTCTTGGTGTCTTGGTGTCTTGGTGGTGGCTGTTGTTTGGTTAGGCTTGGCCTGCATTGGAGGGATCAGCATGGCAAGGAAGCTTGGCAGTGCGCTCGCCCTGGTTGTCCTGGGCCTTCTGGCCCTCCTGCCCACCGCCCCAGTGGCGGCCCAGCCCTCAAGCATGGAGCGGGGGTTCGCCAGCCCCCCCGCCTCCGCGCGACCCTGGGTGTACTGGTTCTGGCTTAACGGCAACATCACCCGTGAAGGGATCACCGCCGACCTGGAGGCGATGAAGCGCCAGGGCATCGGTGGCGTGCTCATCATGGAGGTCGATCAGGGCATCCCTCTCGGCCCCGTCAGCTTCATGGGCGACCAGTGGCGGGAGCTCTTTAAGTTCGTGCTCTCCGAGGCCGGGCGCCTGGGACTCCAGGTGAACATGAACAACGACGCCGGCTGGAACGGCAGCGGCGGCCCCTGGATCACCCCTGAGCTTTCCATGCAGAAGGTCGTCTGGAGCGAGATGACGGTCGAGGGGCCTGTCAAGCTGGGTGGCAGTCTTCCGGCCCCTCCAAGCGTGGAGGGTTACTACCGCGACATCGCGGTCTTCGCCCTCCCCGAGACCGGCAGCTTCAGGCTGTCCGACATCGAGGGGAAGTCCGCCCTGGTCCGAGGCGGCACGGCAGTCGATACTCGCCAGGTCCCCGCGGACTCGGTCGTGCGGCGCGAGAGCATCCAGGACATCACGGACCGGTACCGCGGTGGGCGGTTGGAGTGGGACGCGCCACCGGGCCGCTGGGCGATCCTGCGAATGGGCCACACGATCACCGGCGCGCGCAACGCCCCCTCGCCTGTCAGCGGCATGGGCCTGGAGTGCGACAAGCTGAGCAAGGCCGGCATCGAAGCCCAGTTCCAGGGAATGATGGCGAAGCTGATCGCGGATAGCCCCGGCGCGGCAGGCAAGTCGCTGGTCGCCACCCACATCGACTCCTGGGAGAACGGCTCCCAGAACTGGACCCCGCGCATGCGGGAGGAGTTTCAGCGGCTCCGTGGCTACGACCCCCTGCCCTACCTGCCCGCCTTCACGGGCCGCGTCATCGAGAGCGCGGGCGTGACGGAGCGGTTCCTCTGGGACCTCCGTCAGACGGTTTCCGACCTTGTCATCGAGAACTACGCCGGCCACCTGGGCACCCTCGCGAAGCAGCACGGGCTGAAGCTGTCCATCGAGGCCTACGGCGGCCCCTGCGACGACGTGCCCTACGCCGGCCGCGCCGACGAGCCCATGTGCGAGTTTTGGCACACCGGCGGCGCGATGGAGACCATCAAGGAGATGGCTTCCGGCGCCCACGTCTACGGCAAGCCCATCCTCGGCGCGGAGGCCTTCACGGCCGACAGCAGCGAGCGCTGGCTCTACCACCCAGGCCTGGTAAAGGCGCTTGGCGACAAGGCCTTCTGCGACGGCATCAGCCGCTTCGTCTTCCACCGCTATGCCCTGCAGCCCTGGAAGGACCGCAAGCCCGGCATGACCATGGGCCCCTGGGGCCTCCACTACGAGCGGACCGAGACCTGGTGGAATCAGACTGGTCCCTGGCACCGGTACCTGGCCCGCTGCCAGTACATGCTGCGGCAGGGGCGCTTCGTGGCGGACATCGCCTACCTGCGCCCCGAGGAGTCGCCCCAGGGAGGCTCTATCCACGAGCGCAAGGGCTACGACTTCGACTTGGTGAGCGCGGAAGCCGTGTTGAAGAGCATGTCCGTCCGCAGTGGCCGACTGGTCCTGCCCAGCGGCATGAGCTACCGCGTGCTGGTCCTCCCACCCACGCCCTCCATGACCCCTGAGCTTCTGCGCAAGATAAGCCAGCTCGTGTCGGCCGGCGCTACCGTGGTTGGCCCCTTGCCCTCCCGCTCCCCCAGCCTGCGCGACTACCCTCGATGCGACGACGAGGTGCGAAGCCTCGTCCGTGACCTCTCCGGCAAGGTCGCTCAGACTCGAACGGCGGAGCAGGCGCTCCGCGCGAAGGGTGTGCCACCGGACTTCCAGGCCGACCACCCCCTGAGCTTCATCCACAGGGCCACGAGCGACAGGGACATCTACTTCGTCGCCTACGACGGAAAACAGGGCGCCAACATCGCCTGCGAGTTCCGCGTCGCCGGCAGGCGGCCGGAGCTGTGGAACCCGGAGACCGGTGCCGTCGAGCCGGTGGCCTCCTACTCGGTCACCAAGGGCGTTACCCGCGTCCCGCTCCGCCTGGAGGCGGGTGGCTCGGTCTTCGTCGTCTTCCGCCAGCCCGACGCGAGAGCCGACCCCGTAGTGAGCCTGCTGCGCGGCGGCAGAAACCTGATGGCCCCCAAGCCCGCCCCGCCGGTAACGGTGACCCGAGCGATGTGGGGCCCGGCCGGCGACGCCGCTCGCACCAAGGACGTCACGGAGCAGGTCCGCAGGCTGCTGGCCGGCGGAGCCCGGAGCTTCGTGGTCGCCAGCCTCGCGGCGGAGGGGGACCCGGCCCTCAACGTCGTCAAGACCCTGAGGGTGGAGTACCAGGTGGCAGGCAAGGCGATGACCGCCAGCGCGACCGACCCTGAGACCCTCGTCTTCAGCCTCCCCGGCGACGACGCGCCGCCCGCCCGCCTGCGCGCGTCCTCCGGCGTAGGGCTGACGTTGGAGGCCCGAGAGCCGGGCGAGTACCAGGTGAGAACGCGCGGTGGCCGGTCGTTCCGGGCGAGAGTGGCGCCCTTCGTGGCTGGCGCACCAGTCTCAGGTCCGTGGGAGCTGCGCTTCCCCGCCGGCTCGGGCGCGCCCGCCAAGGTGTCCCTGGCAGATCTCCAGTCGTGGTCTCGCCTATCGCAGCCCGAGGCCAGGTACTTCTCGGGGACGGCGACCTACAGGAAGCCGCTCACCGTCCCGCCGGACCTGCTGAAGCCTGGACGCCGCGTGGTCCTGGACCTGGGTCAGGTCGAGGTGATGGCACAGGTGCTGGTGAATGGCCGGGATCTGGGCATCCTCTGGCACACGCCCTACCAGGTGGACGTCACCCGTGCGCTGAAGCCCGGGCGGAACGAGCTGGAGGTACGAGTCACCAACCTCTGGCCCAACCGTCTCATCGGGGATGAGCAGCTTCCGGAGGACACGGAGCGCAACCCGGATGGCACGCTGAAGTCCTGGCCCGCGTGGCTGGCCGAAGACAAGCCCAGCCCCACCGGCCGCAAGGCCTTCACCACCTGGCGCCTGTGGAGCAAGGACTCACCGCTCCTCGACTCCGGCCTACTCGGCCCCGTCACCCTGAGGACGACGCAGACCGTGCTACTGACGCGGTAGCGCACGGCCATAGGTCGGGCCGCAAGCCAGCAGCCCTACGAACCGTACTCCAGTCTGAGCGACCGTGCTGCCAGACGGAGTTGCTGGTCTAGGGTTGCCAGTGGCAGGGAACGGCGTAGCGCCAGCTCGAGATAGCACGCGTCATAGGCGGTCAGGCCCTGCTCTGCCGCGAGCGCCATCACGCGTTTGAGCTGCTTCCAACCGGGGGGCGGGTCGATCTTCAGAGGCAGATGCGCCACGAGGTCAAGGAACTCGTCAGCGTCCTGTTGCGGAACTCGGCCACGCTTCACTGCCACACACAGTCCGCTTGCGAGCTCGTGAAGCCATAGGGATGGTACCCAGATCTCCCCAGCCAGATGATCGGTGAGAGCGGCAACAGCAAAGGCCGAGCCGCTCTCCGGGAACAGAGCCGCAAGGGTGATGGAGCAGTCGATGACACAGGCCCTCAAAGACCACGACTCTCGGCGATGAGCTCCTCAAGGGTCATGTCGCCAAGACTGAATCTGCCGCTCTCGCGAAGCTCATTGATGCGGTCCATAGCCTGCCGGGGACTCCTGATTTCCGTCTGGGGATCGGGCGCAAGTATGGCCACCGGCCGGCCGTGGCGGGTGATGCGAATAGTCTCACCTCTGAGCACTCGCTCCAGGAGCGATGAGAACTGGCTCCGTGCCTCCAACACACCTATCTCAGTCATGGTGCCTCCTCTGCCCTAGTTCTGTACGCCCTATTGTGTCCAGTTCCGCCTCACAAGTCAACTGGCTGGCCTATGTCCCGGCGACCAGCCCACCACAGCCGCAAGGGCCCCTCGTCGCAAGCAGCAAGACACCGTCCCACCCATAGGAGGATCTGAATGTCGCTTTTGGATGATCTGATGGGAAGTCTGGCGGCGCCGCCGGTCGGACGCAACCGGCGCGTCTCCAGTAACGAGCAGCCTAACTGGAACGATGGCAACTTCGACATGACCCCGCTGGCGCCCGGGCAGACTCTGGAGCTGCCGCTGCTGGAGGGGCCTGGCGTCATCACTCACATCTGGCTGACCAGCCACGCCGGCGGAATGGGCGAGCTGGACGCCCTGAGCCTGCGCATCTACTGGGACGGCAGCGACGAGCCCGGCGTTGAGGTGCCCCTGGGACAGTTCTTTGCCGTCGGGCAAGGGCGGCCGGCCGTGGTGGAGAGCGTCCCCGTCCAGGTGTCCCCCACCGGCAGCCTCACCTGCTACTGGAGGATGCCCTTCGCCAGGTCCGCCCGCATCGTCGTCACCAACGACAACCCCGACCGCTCTACGGGCCTCTATTGGCAGGTGGACTGGACTCAGCTTCCGGAGCTTCCCAAGGACACCGCCTACTTCTACGCCCGCTATCGCCAGGAGCATCCGGCCGTCATGGGCCGCGACTACCTCATCGCCGACCTCGAGGGAACGGGCAAGTTCGTGGGCGCGGTAATGTGCGTGACCCTGGCTCAGGATGGATGGTTCGGGGAGGGGGACGACTTCTTCTACATCGACGGCGAGGCGGTGCCCAGTCTGCAGGGAACCGGCTCCGAGGACTACTTCAACGACGCCTGGGGCTTCCGCAAGCGCACTAGCGCCTGGTTCGGCCAGCCACGGTGGCAGGGCTGGAGCGCGGGCGATGCGGGGGTGTGCTACCGCTGGCACCTGCTGGACCCGGTGCACTTCCACAAGTCACTGAAGGTCGCCATCGAGCACAAGGGCAACCGCAACGAATCCGAGGACGCCTGGTACATCGAGCGGCCGGACTTCTTCTCCAGCGTGGCCTTCTGGTACCAGACCGGTAAGCCCAAGCCCTTCGGGGAGCTGCCGTCTTGGCCGCAACGGTGCGTGCCCTGGGTTTACCGCCACCTGGTGCGCGCCTTCCGTCGCGCGGAGGTGTCCGGCACCGTGCCGGTCGGCGTCAGCGCCGTCGGCTTCTTCGGCGGGCGGCCCACCCTGGTTTGGCCCAACACCGAGGAGGGCGCCTGCCTCAGCGTGCCCTTCAGCGTCGAGGAGGAGGGTCGGTACGCGGTCCGGCTGAGCGCCTTCCGCTCCCCCGGCTACGGCGCCTTCGCCGTCGACCTGGATGGCCGCTGCGTGGTGGAGAGGATGGACCTCAATGCGCCGGAGGCCGAGGACGAGGAGTTGGAGGAGGACCGCCTTCTTGGCACCCACGATCTCTCGGCGGGCGAGCACACCCTATCCTTCCGGGCCCTGTCCCCCTCCTGCAGCGAGCGCACCCTCACGCTGGAGGCCGTCCGCCTACTCCGGCTGCCCCCCGAGGCAACCCGCGAGCTCCGCACGGAGAACGAGGCCCACTTCATCCGGCTCGGACTCGGCCGCGCCATCTACGCTTACCGTCTGGCCTTCGACGACCTACCGGACTCCCTTCAGCAGCTAGTGGATGCCGGGGTGATGGACCCCCGCTACCTCAAGGACGAGAACGGCTACGACGTCAAAGCCTGGCGCGATGGCGACCACTTCCACACCGAAAGCACCCGCCCCGGCGGCTGGAAGAAGGACTGGCTAGGCCTCGACGCCCGGCGGTGAGGCGGCGAGGGGGGGAGGTGAGGGGGTGAAAGAGCCTCAGCGGGCTCAGGGGTGAAGAGGCGAAGAGGCGAAGAGGTGAACAAGGCCTCGGTGGGAGGGGGGAGGGCGGCTACTCGGGAGTGGATGCCAGGCGGCGCCCTTTCGGGGCTCACCGCAGCCTGAGCTCTCGCTACCGTGCGCCGGCGCCACCTGGCTTCAGCCCCGGAGGGGCGCCTCTACGTCAGCCGTGGATGACATCCACGGCGCCGCCTGGCGCCCCCTCCCGAGTAGCCACCCTCCCCCCTCCCACCGAGGCCTTGTTCACCTCTTCACCTCTTCACTCCTGAGCCCGCTGAGGCTCTTTCACCCTCTCACCCCCTCACCTCCCCCCTCAGTCCCTTCACCCCCTAGCCCTTCGCTACTTCCCCATCCCCTTCAGAGCCTTCAAACAGCGCTCCACAGCCTCCAGGGGCGGGTAGGCGCTGCTCTCGTACTCCACGATGTACCACTGCGTGCCGCCGGTCGTCTCGCAGACGCGGAAGATGCCCTCCCAGTCGCTGTCGTCCTGCCCGATGATCGCCTCGTAGCCCTTCTCCGCGCCGCCCTTCGCGTCGGCGGAGCTGAAGGGCTTGAGGTGAACGGAGATGGCCCGGCCGGGATAGGCCTCCAGGAGGCTCACGGGATCCGCGCCGCCGTAGCGGGCGTTGCCGGTGTCAAGCTGAGTCACAACCTCCTTGCGGGTGGCCCCGAAGAAAATGTCCCAGGGAGTGGACCCGTCCATCGGCTGGAACTCGGTGTGGTGGTTGTGGTAGCCGGTGAACATGCCCTCGGCGGCCAGCTTGTCCGTCAGCTCGTTGAAGAGGGCCGCGGTCTTGAGCCAGGCCTCTTTGGTGCTGGTGTACTCGCCCGGTAGGCCTGGGATGATGAGGCTGCGGTTCCCCACGGCCTTGTTCAGCGCGATGGTGGCCGCCAACTTGTCGGGCTGCACCTGGTCGATGGGGGTGTGCCAACTGCAGCAGACCAGCCCGGCCTCGTCGAGCGCGGCCTTGTACTCCTCGGGGGAGTGCTCCGGGTGCCCGGCGAACTCGACACCCTCATAGCCCATCTTGGCCACCTGCTTCAGCGTGCCGCGCAGGTCCTT
This sequence comes from Armatimonadota bacterium, assembly GCA_036504955.1. Lineage (GTDB taxonomy): Bacteria > Armatimonadota > DTGP01 > DTGP01 > DASXUI01 > DASXUI01. The sequence goes on along the minus strand of DASXUI010000334.1, from coordinate 16,543 downwards.
CGACAGGTCCTCACGGACGGAGTACAGCTCCAGCGCGATGGGAATCCTTGCCATCCTCGGTCTCCTTCAAAGGTTGGTGCCGCCAGTAGAGTGCTCTCGCAACAGGGGCGCGCCCGGGCGTGGAGTGCCCGCCAAGGGAGGCGCCTAAGGGCCTATTCAGTGGCGAAGGCCTGGGTCCTGGTACATCAGGGGGCAGGACGAGGGCGTGAGGGCCCAGGGACCAGAGTTATGACAGCCCACCCAAAGGAGAAGGCTGGCGAGGCGGCAGTCGGTGAGGGGTGCGAGCCTCCACAGACTGCTGGTGCGGGTGCTGGCGCCAACGTTGCCTAGTCAGTGTCCAACAACGACCTCCCCACCAGGAGTCGTGCGCTTGCGCACGATATACTAAGTAAACCTAAGCTTGGTCCTACTCTGTGTTCCTCTGTGCTCTCTGTGTCTCTGTGGTAAGGCAGTTCTTGGTGTCTCTTGGTGCCTTGGTGTATTGCGTGCTGGCACGCGACTCTTGGTGGTGAAGATGTTTGCGGGCACTGACCTAGTCGCGCGGCACAAGCTGCCCATGCAGGTCCTGGATAACCCTCGGCAGGCCCAGCCCCCGGGGCAGCCTCACGACACTACGGCCGTGCTTGTGTGCCAACTCCACGGCCTGTTTCATACCAGTACGCATGAAACGGATCAGCAGGACGGTGATATCTGTGCGCGCGATATCGTGCTCGTAGTCGTAGGCTCGAGCTCCCTTGCGCTCCGGCCAGACGATCTCCTGAAGTCCAAGTGCCTCCTCGAGCTGGCGCCTCTTCTCCTCCTGGGCCGTACCCCCAACGAAGAGCGCGCGTTTGCCCTGGGTGAGGGGCAGGAGCTCAGTGAGAAGCTGCCGCACCTCAAGGCTGAGACCCTCCACGGAGCTGTCCTCGTCGGTCTCCATCAGCAGCCCCTTGCGCTTCCGCCTGTCAAGCTCCTTGCCAACCTCGGCAGAGAGCCGCGCCAGGGCAGGATCATCGGCCAGTAGCGGCGCCCAGGGCAGCAGTGCGTCGCGGAGGTCCCGGTTGGACGGGGGCACGCCCAGTTCCAGGCATGCCGCCACCGCCCCACGGAGGCATTCCGAATCCTGGTCGCGAGTTCCGAAGGCTGGATGCGATGCCAGGCCATGGACCCGCTGAATCGCGCAGTCGCGCTTGTGCGTCCGCTCCCGGTCCTCAACAAGCCCGCTTAGTTGGCCCTCAAGGGCGGCAGCCTCCGAATCCAGCCTGGAGAGGGGCTGCTGGGGATCGAGAGACCCAAGGAACTGGTGGGCGCTCTGTAACACGTCCTTGTACAACTGGCGCTGCTGGTCGTCGATGGCGCCGGCGAACTCGTCGTTGAGTTGGCGGAAGAGAAGCTGTTGCGTCGCGCCGATGGGCTCCAGAAGCCGCTTGGAGGCCAGTTCCCGCGCTTGCTCCGGCAGGGACAGATACCACTCGAACGCTTTGAGCGCCCTCGACAGGCCCTCGTAGCGCGAGGCCAGCCGCTCCCATGCGCTTGGGCTTCTGGGCACTATGTTGGGGTCAAGAGGCACTGCGTACCTGTGGGGGAACTGCTCGCGGAGGATGCCCCGCAAGGCGCCCTGCACCCTGTGAACGTAACCCGACTGCACGTCCAAGACGCACAGCTCCTGCTGAATCAGCCGTAGGCGGCAGGCCATGGCTTTCAGTTCCAGCAGACCATACTCGTCCTGGGAGACACCCTCCTCAAGACTCTGCTCAACCCGCGCGACTTCAGCGTCCACCTCGCTAAGGGGTCGGGGCCGCCACTCCGGATCCGAGTAGCCTGACCAGGGCTCCTCCAGACACTCCGGGGATACTTCGGCCCGGAGGAAGCCCTGGAGCACCTGGGGGGCTTCCGCCAGCGCGGCCGCCTCTGGCGCGTAGGAATCCAAGCGTAGGCCGCCGTCCGTGGCGAGAGGGACAACGGCGGCCGTGCCCTGCGGCAAGGCAGGGTCCTCCGGAGCAGCGCTATCGTCGGACCGGCAGGGTGGTGCCTCGATAGGCGCCGGAAGCGGAGCCGCCGTCACGCTGGCCGCATCCGCGACGAGCCCTGCCTCCAAACGCGCCGGCCCATCGGGGGGTATCCCATCCCCGCCATCGCGCGGCCGCCGCTCCTGGACGGGCGGCCCCCCTTGCCCCTTGTCATCAGGCCAGACCGGCGCGGTTGGTACTGCCGTGAGGGATGACAGGCACAGCTCAGCGGCCTGCCGGCGGGCCTCAAGCTCGGAAGCGAGGGCCCCGTCGCCCAGGAGTAGGGCCTCCTCGCGCAAGCCGATCAGCTCCGTCTGAGCCCTCTCAAGAAGCGCCCGCCGAGCCTCCCGCAGCTCAGACAGCCGCTGCCGAACCGACCTTAGGTAGGTCTCCAGCTCCTCGGGCCCTTCGAGCCAGCGTGTGGCATCTCCCGAATCCCGGCCACCCCCCTCTGCGTGCTGCGCCATTAACCACCCCTTACTCCGTCGCGCTTACGCGGCACCTTCGCGCCAACCCATGGCCGCTGGCTGACCAGATCACCTCTTCGCCTACCGGCGGAGCCAGGCGCGGCCGCCACGAGATAGGCTCCCCAACCAACAGGTTGTTTCAAGCGATACGGGACTGGCCCCTCTCCCCGGCCGCGCCACTAACAGGGAGGGAACCAGCCCTTCAGGACGCGGACAGGGCTCGGACAAGGGGCCGTGAGGTCAATCGGCTCCGCCCAGAGCCCGTGCCTGACAGGCGGCCTGTGTCGAGTCAGGGCAGACTCAGTGGGGTGGCACACGTAAAGCCGCCCTTCGCGGCAGGGACCGGATGGACGAGCCGCGTCCTTGGGGAGGGAACCGCCTGGGGCGCCGAACAGAGGGGCGGACCGGCGTTGCCCGAGGGCGACCGCCTCAGCCATGGGCCGGCGCATCTCCGTCCCACCGCAGGCTCGCGAGGACCAGCGGCCTACCCTCTCCCACCCAACTGCCCACCAGGCCCCGCGAGCCGGGCCAGTCCTCCACCAGCCTCGGCAGCCAGGCGGGACCGTGGACCAACAGCGCGGTGGAGAGGGCGTCGGCGTCCGTAGCCGAGTGCGTGACTACGGCCGCCACGCGCGGCTCGCCTTCGCCAGGCACCATGGGCCGCACAGGCCAACCGGTCCGGGGGTCCAGGACATGCCCGTAGCGCTGCCCGCCTGCCTCGAAGCCCTTGCCGTGAACGCCGGAGACCGAGAGCGAGTTGTCACGCAGGCGAGCCAGGCCCAGGCGCCCCTCAGGCTCGGCGGGATCCTGGAGCCCGATGGTCCACTCCTGCGCGTCCGGCGGCGCGCCGAAAGCCAGCACGGTGCTCGTTCCCCCGTGGAGCAGGGCCGTGGTGATACCACTGCCCAGCAGAAGCTGCCCTGCCTGCTCCAGCGCGTAGCCCTTGCCGATGGAGCCCAGGTCCAGCATCATCCCAGGCCGCTCGAAGGCCACCGTAAGCTCCTCGGGGTCCAGCAGCACCTTCTCCATGCCCACCAGAGCCCGGGCTGCCTCCACCTCCGAGGGATCGGCCAGAGCCCCGCTTCCACCAAGAAAGCCCCAGCACCGAAGCAAGGGCCCCACGCTGATGTCGAAGGCCCCCTCCGTGCGCCGCGTGAGCTCCGCGCAGCGCTCCAGCAGCGCGAACAGCGGCGGGGAGACGGTCACCGGACGCTCCGCGGCCTCCGCGTTCACCCGGCTCATCTCGCTGCCCGGCCGGTAGATGCTGAGTACCGCCTCCAACCGCGAGACCTCCTCCAGCACCTCCTCACCGGCGGCCCTCAGGTTGGGAGCGTTGTCGCCAAAGAGCACCACCTCGAAGCGGGTGCCCATGGCGAAGCACCCCAGCGCTACCGGCTCCCGTGGCATGGATACCCTCCCCCGGCTCACTCCTTGGCTCGCGCCGCACCGGCCAAGTGTGCGCCGCTAGCCCAACCGCGCCCATACGACAAGAGGCACGGAGAGTCCCCCCTCCGTGCCTCTCTGTAGCTCAACCACCCGCCATCACCACCAAGACCTCCAGGAACGGCACAGCGGGTTCCCTCTGTGTTCCTCTGTGCCCTCTGTGCCTCTGTGGTGAAGCAGTTCTTGGTGTCTTGGTGTCTTGGTGGTGGGTCTACCTTGCCACCCCCTAAGCGGTCACCTGCACCGGCTTGGGATCCTGCACCACCTGCATTGTCTTGGCGTCGAAGCCCATCTGCTTGTTCTGCTTGTAGGCCATCTCAGCCAGGCAGATGACCGCCTGGACCGGAGCCGCCAGGTCGATGTTGCAGTTGGGCTCCTTGCGAGACCGCATGCAGTCCAGGAAGTTGGACTCGTGAACGCCGATGTCTTCGCCGGGGCCGTTCACGGGCGGCTTCTCAGCCTCGATCTCGTCGGCGTAGACGCGCTCGGGCCGAAGCTCGACGCTGCCGCCCGCCAGGAGCAGGGTGGCCTTGTTGCCGCGAATGACGTCGCCCAAGCCGTACTCGTTCTCCACGGTACCGGCGATGATCATCGAGTAACCGCTGGGGAAGTCCACCAGCACGTGCGTGGTGTCCGGGACCTCGCGATCCTTGGTGTGGACGTAGTTGCCGCCCACGCAGGCCACGCGGGAGGGGAACTCCGGGGTCCCCAGAGCGAGCATCAGCGGGTGCAGCCGGTGAGGGAAGAGGTCGGACAGGATGCCCGTGCTGTAGTCCCAGTACTTGCGGAAACGGAAGTAGCGCTCCGGGTCCCAAGGGCGCTGCGGGGCGGGGCCCAGCCACATCTTCCAGTCCAGGTTGGTCTCGTTCGCGCTCTCGTCGATGGGCCAGTTCCACTCGCCGGTCGGGTTGTTGCGGCAGTAGCTGCCCTGAACCCAGATCAGCTTGCCCAGCTTGCCGGCGGTCACGACGTCTCGGGCCACGTGGTAGGTCGTGTCGCTGCAACCCTGGGAGCCGATCTGCAGGATCCGCTTGGAGCCCTTCACCGTCTTGTAGAGGGATGTGACCTCATCGATGTGGCGACAGAGCGGCTTCTCGCAGTAGACGTCCTTACCGGCGTTGATGGCGTCGATGGTGATCTTGGCGTGCCAGTGGTCCGGCGTGGCGATCCAGACGGCGTCGACGTCCGGGCTGTCCAGCAGCTTCTGGTAGTCCTTGTATGTCACGCACTTGGTGTTCTCGGTGGCGTCCTTAGCGGCGTTCAGCCTCTTGTCCCACACCTCACAGACGGCAACGGACTCCGTGTTGTTCTTCTGCTTGTTGGACTTCAGGATGTTAACGTGCGCCATGCCCTGGCCGCCGATGCCGATGTGGCCGATGTTGATCCGGTCGTTGGCGCCGATGACTCGGGGAGCCTGCACCGCGTACACGCTGCTCTTGGCGGCGGCAGTCGCGGCCAGTAGCCCGGCGGCGGTCACCCCCGCGGTCTTGAGGAACTCCCGGCGGGTCGTTCCGTCCTTCTGGGTCATATCACTCATGTTAGCCTTGCTCCTCACGCTGGCCCGCGCTTAGGTCCGGGGGCGTCCCAGGCCGAAGCGCGAGTCGCGCACGGTCATCGTGTGTGGTGCGGGCGGCTCGGCCGATGCGCTCGCCAGGCCCGAAATCCGCGCCAACAGCTCTGGCTGCCCGAAGGACTCACTGGACAAGAGCGCCCCGTGAATCAGCCGGGCTGGGTGTCTGCGAAGTGGTGGTGCGGTGAACAACGGGAGCGCCGGCACTAGCCGGCGCTCCCGAACCCTTGGTTAGGCTAGGTCGAAATCGCCCTTGGAGAAGGTAACCTTGTTGCCGGACATCACCGCATCATGGCCACGGATTGCCGCCACGGCGGACTGATACCCCTCGAGGGCGCCGCTGACGGGTGGCTTGTTCGTGCGAATGCAGGTGTTGAAGTCCTTCAGCGCATAGTTGAGCGGAGGCGTCTCGTCCGCCAGAGCCTTGGACGGCTCCAGGCCAAGCTTGAGCTGCTTGGTGGCATCGGCGACCAGGGCGATTCCCACGTCGTCAAGGATCTTGTCCTTGCGGGCGTAGACCTCCCAGCCCAGCAGGGAGGAGTCAGCCTCCTTCACCAGCCAGGCTTTGCTCTCCTTCTTCAGAACGGCGCAGTCCGTTCCCATCAGCACTTCTTGGGAGCCGCTGAAGGAGTTGGCCAGCGTGTAGTCGCACAGAAGGCGGAACCCGCCGGGGTACTCGTAGATGGCCTGGACCGTATCCGGGACCTCGCGGCCGTCCTTCCAGACCATGGTGGCGCCAAAGCCGGACACGGAGATGGGCTGGAGCTTGAGCAGCCAGTTCACCAGATCGATCTGGTGGATCCCGATCTCGCCCATGATGCCGGAGGAGGTGGCCTTGGCCAGGCGCCAGTTCATCACCTTCTCGCGCTCCGGGCTGGGGGCGGAGGCTCGCCAGCTCGTCTTCTTGTGCCACTGGACGCGCGCGCTGGCGGGCGTGCCCAGAACGCTGGCGCGGAGGAACTTGAAGATGTGCTTGGCGATGGGAGTGGACCGATTCTGCAAACCCACCTGGAAGATCTGCTTGGACCCCTTGCCCGCCAGGGCGATGGCCTTGGCCTCGTCAACTTGGCTGGCAATGGGGGCCTCGAGATAGACGTGCTTCCCGGCCTGAACGGCGTCCAACACGATCTGCTTGTGCTGGTGCGACGGCGTGGCGATCACCACGGCCTCGACGGCCTTGTCGTCCAGAAGCTTCCGGTAGTCCGTCTGCGGGACAGCCTTGGGAGCCGTGGTCTTCACCCGGTTCACGAAAGGCTGGTAGGAGTCGCACACCGCCACGAGAGAGGCGCTCTTGAGGGCTCCGAGGCTGGCAACCACGTCACGGCCGCGCTGCCCCAAGCCGATCACGCCTACTTTGACAGGAGGGCCGGGCGGCTCGTCATCGTCCGCTACCGCGGGCTTCGCCGCGGCTGCCTCAGGCTTGGCCGCGGGCTTGGCCGCCGGCTTCGTGGGCTTGGCCTGCTGCGCGCTGAGCTCCTGAGCGGCCAGCAGTGACATCGCCCCCAGGGCCGAGGCTCCCATCAGGAAGTCACGACGATTCAACAGATCCTTAAGGTCTTTCTCATCCATCTATGGGTTCCGCCTTTGAGCGATTTAGCGCGCCGGGGCGCTGCAGGGGGCCTCGGTACCCAGCCGTGTTGGGGGCTATGCGAGGGCAGGAAGCCGGTTCAAGCACAACTACCTATTCGGCGTTCCAGGTCACGGAATCGAGGTGGGTCACTTACTCTGAGGCGCCGATGGGGGCGAAGTTCCGGCCTTTTGCGCGGCAACCAGGCGGCCCCGCTGGAACTGGCTGCGGTGGCCTAGCCCGGGGGAAGCTGCGAGGCGCCTGCGCGCACCGCAGAGCGCGAGCCTGGTCGCCCTCGCCACGATCTTCGCGGGCTGGATGCGCCTCCCAAGGAGAGCCGCCACCGGCGAAGATGGTCGCGGCACAAACAGCGGCCCGCCAGGCCGCGGACGAGAAGCCACCCCTGGCTTGCCCACATACGCGATGCCAGCCATGAACCACCATGGTATTCTACCACACCACAGGACGCCAGGGTTAGGAAGCGGTGCACCTTCACCAACCGAACCACCCTTTCCGCCGGCCGAGCCCCGCACCTGAACCGTGAGCCCGGCCCAAGGGTCTCCCTATAGGTGCTCACGCAAGTCTAGCAGTCACCGATCGATGGCCCCATCCCTTGGGATGATTGGCTCTCGGCGCGGCGAAGTAGTATTAAGGAAGCGGATCGCGCCGAGGCCCCATCGAGACACCGGCATGAAAGGTGCCTCCGGTGGAACTCCCGTAAGGGGAATCCAACCGATAGCGGAGGCAGGGCGTGGCGAAGCACCAAGTGACGAGGTACGCGAGATGCTGATCTTCGAGACCTTCCTGGGGCTGGGACTGCTCGGCCTGATCCTGATGAGCCTCCCGGCGCTCTTCGGACACGGCCATATGGGCCACGTGGGCCACGGCATCGACTCCGGCGGGCACGGCCTGGCGGACGCGGCACACCTCGGCGGGCTGGCCCATGGTCACCTCGACGCCGGGCACGCCCACGCGGAGGGTGGCCTTCATCTGGGCCACCACGGCGCTGACCATGCCGACGCTGGGCACGCGGCTGCGGCTCACGCCCACGCCGGGCACGCGGGCGACGAGTCCCAAACCGCCGCCTCCGGCGTGCCGGCCGTGGCTACCCATCACTCGGACTCCGGCGTGCCGGAGAACGCGCCACGCCTTTGGATCTCGCCGCGCTCCATCTTCGGCTTCTCACTCGGCTACGGCGCGACCGGCATGGTGCTCCTCCATGGCTTCGCAACCCCGGAGCCCGCCGCCTTTGGCCTGGCCGCCATCGGTGGCGTGGCGATTCAGAAGCTGCTCTTCGACCCCCTGTGGAACGGCCTGATGCAGTTCGCCAGCCACCCAAGCCACGGGCTGGAGCAGATGGTCATGTCGGAGGCCCGAGCGGCCTCCAGCTTCGATGCCAGCGGCTGCGGCATCGTGGAGATTATCCTGGATGGCCAGGTCTCCCGCGTCCTGGCCCGGCTGACCACGGAGGAGCGCCAGGCAGGCACACAAGTCCACTCCGGAGACGTACTCCGCCTTGAGTCTGTGGACCCGAGCACGGGCAACTGCCGCGTCTCAAAGAAGCCCGGCCTGCCTCACCCTTCATGACCTGCCGCCGGGCTCTCGCGTATATCGCCCCTGCGGGCGGGCCCGCAACCAAGTGAGCTCCTTGATGGTATGGCTATAGGAGCGCGGCGCCAAGCACCCGTGTCTGCGGTTCGGATCGGAGCACGCCAGACACCCAAGCCGGCTACCCCATGGTCCTGTTGGTTCCGTCAGTGCAGCTTCCGTCTCCTGGGAGGGTCACTCAATGGATATGAATCCCGTCACCACCGCGCTGATAGCCGTATTCGTGGCGGTGGTGCTCATCCCCATCATCGTCACGCGCTTCCTGACGAATGTTGAGTCCGGAACCATCCGGCTAGTCTCCTGGCTGCGTGGCGAGACCAAGATCTACAAGGGCCCGGGAAAGGCCATCGAGGTCCCCATCTTCACCGTCGGCACCTCCATCCCCGCCAAGGCCATTAACATCGACCTGGACATCACCGACCAGACCGCGGACCGTGACCAGCGCGGGACCCCGGCCCCCATCAAGGTGCGGGTCCAGGCCAGCGCCATCGTCTCCGTGGGGGATACCGAGGAGCTGATCAAGACGGCGGCCAACCGCTTCTTCTCTAAGCCGGAGGAGGAACAGCAGTCGACGCTGACCGACCTCCTCTCCTCCGCCGGACGCCGCGCCGTGAACCTGCTGACCCACGACCAGCTCTTCTCCGCCGAGCCCGAGGACGTGGCCCGGAACGCCGCCGTGGTACCGGTCGGCCAGGATGATGGCGAGGCCGAGAACGACGACCCGCTGGCGATCATCATCAAGAAGGCCTGTTCCAGGGAGCTCCACGACCTGGGCCTGGAGTTCAAGAGTCTCAACATCAAGGTCGTTCAGAGCGAGGTCGCGGAGGCCCGGCGCCGCCAGCGGGCCGTTGAGGCCCAGGCCAACGCGGACATCGTGGTGGCGGAGCAGCAGCGACGCGCCAAGGAAGCCCAGCTCGCCGCCGAGCGCGCTATCTCCGACAACCAGCGAGACCTCGAGAAGACGAGGGCGGACAACGCCGCTCTGGTCGCCGCCGCTGAGGCAAGCAAGCAGCGCGCCCTGGCCGAGCAGCGCAAGGCAGAGCTCTTCGCTACCCAGATAGCCCAGGCTAACGCGGACGCCGACCAGGCGCGCATAGCCGCCCAGGCCCAGGCCGACTCCGAGGCCATCCATCTGCGAACCGTTGCCGACGCCCAGGCGGAAGCCATCCGCAAGGTCAACGAGGCGATGGCCGCGGGCGGCGAAGCCTACGTGCGCCTGCGACAGGTTGAGATGCTGCCGCAGATCGCCGCGGATGTGACCGACGCCCTGAAGTCCGCGCGTATGTTCACCCTCAGCGGTGGGGGCGACGGCGGAGCCGCGGCTGGCACGGTCTCGCAGGTCACGGACGTCATCAAGACGGTGCTCGCCCTGCAAGCGGTCGGGCAGGTCATGCCGGTGCAGCCCAAGGCCGGTGACGGCAGCGTGGCCCCCGAGCCGCCGCAGCCTCAGCCCGTCCGAGTAAGGCCCGGCACCACCGGCTAGCCCACAGCCTCACCCCCAGGGGCCCGGGCCTGACGAGGGAGCGCCTCCCCTCGCCGCCCGGGCCCCACTGCGTCTGAGGAGTGCTCGCCGCACCCCAGTGCCTTCCCCGTCCGGCGGGCTCCGGGGCCACCCAAGCGCATGACCGCCTTGGCCGCATGAACCCAGCCCGCATCGTGCACCCGGCCTTGGCGCGTCGGACCCGGCGCGGGCCCGCGGCAGAGGAGTTGTCTAGGCGAGGCGATAACAGAGGGGTGAGACGGTGAACCCTTGCCCGCTCTGGAGAGACGCCGATGCCTCGCCCGAGATCCGACGCGGACAGCCCCTGGAAGGCGGCGCTGGACCTCTACTTCCGGGAGTTCCTGGAGCTGCTCTTCCCCGAAGCGGCCGCTCAGATCGACTGGTCGCGGGGATACCACTCGCTCGATTCCGAGCTGCAGGAGATCAGCCACGGCGCCACCCTCAAGCGTCGAAGCGTGGACAAGCTCGTTCAGGTGTGGCTGGCGAACCAGGAGGAGTGCTGGGTGCTGGCTCACGTCGAGGTCCAGTCCCGTTCCAGCTCGGACTTCGCCCGGCGAATGTACGTGTACAACTACCGTATCTTCGACCACTACGACCGGCGGGTGGCGAGCTTCGCTGTGTTGGCCGACCCGAGCCGCACTTGGCACCCCCAGGCCTTCGAGTATACTCTATTGGGAAGCTACGCGGGACTGCGCTTCTCCACTGCCAAGCTTCGGGACTACGAAGCCAGGCTTCAGGAGCTGGAGGCCAGCGGCAACCCCTTCGCGGTCCTGGTGCTGGCCCATCTTGCGGCGCAGCGCACCCGGAGGTCCGACGAGGCCCGGCTCCAGGGCAAGCTGAGCCTCGTGAAGAGCCTCTACAGCCGAGGCTACTCGTGAGAGCGGGTCCTGGAGCTGCTGCGGTTTGTTGATTGGCTAGTGGCGCTCTCGCCCGAGCTGGAGCAGCAGCTCCGCCGCGACCTGGAACGCTTTGAGGAGGAGAAAGGTATGCCCTTCGTCACCAGCTTCGAGCGGCTCAGCCGTGAGGAGGGGATAAGGCAGGGAGTTCAGCAAGGGCTGCAGCAAGGGATGGCTCAGGGCACCCTCTCGGCGGCACGGGAGGCTGTTCTGGAGGCTGTGTCCGCGAGGTTCGGGCCCGTAGCGGCAGACGTCAGTCACCGGATTCATCGAGTCGACGACCCCGACACGCTGCGCGCCCTGCTCCGGCAGGCAGTCACCGCCCCATCCCTAGAGGCATTCCTGAGCGATCTTCCGAACGTGGTGTAGCTCGCCACGGGCACGCCGTTGGTCGCCGGGTCCCCAGGCACTCACTGCCAGCCTGCCCGGTTTGACTTCCCCCGCGGGGGTCGATAGACTGGCGGTAGCCCACCCTGCGCCACGGACCGCCCATGGTCTCGCCACCTCCAGCGGATGTGGCACCAGTCCGCCCCTTTCCACAGGCCCTTAGCTAAGGAACCCAAGGATGCAAGACCCCCTCGTGATCGCCGGCAAGTCCTTCCAGTCGCGCCTGATGCTGGGAACCGGCAAGTACGCCAACCCGGAAGTGCAGCAGGCCGCCTTGGACGCCTCCGGGGCCGAGATCATCACCGTGGCGCTTCGCCGTATCAATCTGGACAACCCCAAGGAGAAGACGATCCTGGACCAGATTGACTGGAAGCGCTACACGATACTGCCCAATACCGCCGGTGCCAGAACGGCCGACGAGGCCATCCACACCGCCCGGCTGGCGCGCGCCATGGGACTCTCCGATTGGGTGAAGCTGGAGGTCATCCCCGACCCCAAGTACCTGATGCCGGACCCCATCGGCACGCTGGAGGCCGCCAGGACCCTCGTGGCTGAGGGCTTCGTGGTGCTGCCCTATATCAACCAGGACCCCATCCTGGCGAAGGCGCTGGAGGAGGTCGGCTGCGCGACAGTCATGCCCCTGGCTGCCCCCATCGGCTCCGGCAAGGGCATGGTAAACTTCGAGCAGATCAAGATCATCATCGAGCAGGCCCAGGTGCCTGTGGTGGTGGACGCCGGAGTGGGAGCGCCCTCCGACGCCGCGCTCGCCATGGAGCTTGGCGCCCAGGCCTGCCTCATCAACACCGCCGTCGCCCTGGCGAAGGATCCGCCCACCATGGCCCGCGCCATCGGATTGGGCGTTCAGGCCGGCCGGCTTGCTTACCTGTCGGGACGCATCCCGCGCAAGGCCTACGCCTCCGCCAGCAGCCCCGAGGAGGGTATCGTTCGTTGATCCTGGGTCGGCCGCCCCTCCCGCCCCACCCGCTGATGCTGGTGACGGACCGCCATCGGTGCCCCGCGGGGCGCTCGCTGGCAAGCATCGTGGATCATGCGGTCTCCGGGGGCGTGAACCTGGTACAACTGCGAGAGAAGGACCTGGACGCCGCCCACCTACTCCGCCTCGCCCGGGAGCTGATGGAGGCCCTTGCCGGTAGGGCGCTCCTGCTAGTCAATGACCGAGCCGATGTGGCCGTGGCGGCGGGAGCGGCGGGCGTACACCTTGGCGCCGCCAGCCTACCGGTCCCCGAGGCCAGAGCAGTGGCAGGCCTGCGCATGCTGCTGGGCCGCTCCGTCCACACCCTCGAGGAGGCCCAGGCGTCCGAGGCGGAGGGCGCTGACTACCTGGTGGTTGGCTCTCTCTTCGAGACCGCGAGCCACCCCGGGATGAAGCCCCAGGGGCTCGGCCTCGCTCGGCAGGTGTGCGAAACGGCTCGCGTCCCGGTGCTTGGCATCGGCGGCATCACGCCGGAGCGCGTGCCCAGTTGCCTGGCTGCCGGGGTGTCCGGTGTCGCGGTTATCTCGGCTCTGCTGGCGGCCCAGGACCCCCGAGACGCCGCTTGCCGGTTCGTGGAAGCGCTCAGAGGCCAAAGGGGCTGAGGGTTCAGCGAACCGCGTGGGGCGGGGGCTTCCGAACGCTTTCCGTGGTGACCGAGGCCAGGGTCTCCCGTCCCTCCGGCGTGTGCTATCCTTGTGCTCACAAGAGTGGTAGAGCGCCGGCCCAGTGGCGAAGCCCACCACCGACTGGAGTCAGGCGACCCAGCCACCAATCCCCATCAGTTCCAGGAGACACTTGCAGTGATCACCCTCACCCTCAACGGCGAGCTCCGCTCCCTGCCCCAGCAGCAGACTGTGCTCGATTTCCTGAGCGAGCGCGACCTCCAGCCCCGCTTCGTGGTGGTGGAGCACAACGGCAGCGTTCTCTCCCGAGACAGGTTCGGTGAGGTTCTCCTGTCCGAGGGTGACGTGGTGGAGATCGTTCACATGATGGGCGGAGGGTAGCCCCAGTGGGCCGCTCCCCTGACGTTGTTGTGGTGGGTGGCGGCGTGATAGGCGCCTCCGTTGCCTACCACCTGGCAAGGGCAGGAGCCAAGGTTCTGCTGCTGGAGCGTGACACGGCGGGCAGCGGGGCCTCTGGTGCGGCGGCGGGCATGCTAGCTCCCCTGGCCGAAGCCGAGGGCCCCGGCCCCTTTCTGGATCTGGCCCTTCAGAGCTTGCGGGAGTATCCCGCCCTGGCCGAGACCCTGCGCTCCGAGAGCGGCGTCGACCCGGAGTTTGTGCGCAGCGGCCTCCTTCGCCTCGCCTTCAGTGACGAGGAGGCCGAGACGCTCAAGAGGCAGGCAGAGCATCTCGCCGCGGCCGGCCACGACGCGCGATGGCTCTCCGCCAACGACGCGCGAGAACTGGAGCCGGGCCTCTCTCCGAACGTGGTGGGCGCCATCCTCACGCTCCAGGAGGGCCACGTTAGGAGCCCAAGACTCGTTACCGCCCTGCTTCAGAGCGCCCAGCAGTATGGAACAACCGCTTGTGAGAGACGAGAGGTCCTGGACCTCCTCCGCGACGGTGGGCGGGTGGTGGGCGTCGCGACGACCTCCGGCGACCTGTCCTGTGGCCATGTGGTCCTCTGCGCGGGAGCCTGGACGGGGCTGCTGGCCGAGAGGACGGGACTGCCGCCCGTACCGATCACCCCGGTGCGCGGCCAGATGGCGGTGCTCCGGAGCCCGAGCGCCGCGCCGCGCCGCATCCTGATGTCCGCCTTCGGCTACGTTGTAGGAAAGACCGATGGAACCGTGCTGGTGGGAGCTACCATGGAACACGCCGGCTTCGACTGCCGGGTGACTCCCTGGGGGATGTCCCGGATGCTAGAAGCTCTCAACCGCATGGCCCCCGGACTGGAAAGCGCTGATTTCCAGCAGGGCTGGGCAGGCCTCCGGCCGGGCACCGCCGACGGCTTACCGCTGATGGGGCCCTTCGCGGGGATCTCCGGCCTCACGCTCTGCTCAGGGCACTACCGAAACGGGGTCCTGCTGAGCCCTGCCACGGGCCGGCTGGTCGCCCAGCTCATCACCACCGGCGAGGTGCCGCCGGAGCTCTACCCCTTCAGTCCGGACAGATGCTCTGGGGGCGCATCAGACCCCAGGCCGGCGGGAGCTGGAACAACCTAACCCTAGCCTGGATGGGTCCGGCAGCGCACAGCCAGTCGAACAGCCAGGAAGAGAAGCGCTGGCGCCAATCAGCCGCTCGTGCGCACACCGGCAGGCAGCATCGCTTCTCCCACGCTCACCAGACGACCGTTCCACGCTTGGATCTGATGTTAAGGAACTGTTAAGCTCTGGTTGACACCCCCTGGGGCATCCCATATAATGAGCTTGCCGACCGGATCCCGGTAAGCAAGCCTACTGTGATGGAGGCTAGGCCTAATGGATATTTGCCGCAAGGTACAGAGCACCTTGCAAGTCCGCGGGTACCATCGCATTGCGGACGAAGAGGTGGTCGTTTACGCCCGTCAGGGCGACAAGGATGCAACCGAGTATCTCTTGCGGAAGTATCGATCCCTGGTGGAGGGTAAGGCCCGCTCCTACTTCCTAGTGGGCGCGGATCACGAAGACGTGGTGCAAGAGGGCATGATTGGCCTCTTCAAAGCGATTCGTGATTTCCGGGACGACCGGATGGCCCGGTTCAAGGCCTTCGCCGAGCTCTGTGTAACACGCCAGATCATCACAGCCATCAAAACAGCCACCCGTCAGAAACACCTGCCGCTCAATAGCTACGTGTCTCTGAATCGGCCGGTCTTCGACGAGGACCCCGAAGGCATGCTGATGGACGTGATCCCGGACCAGCAGGCCATCGACCCGGAGACCGTGCTCATCAACGGCGAGGTGACGGCCTACCTGGAGGGCGAGGCCCAGTCGGACCTGAGTCCCCTGGAGTACCAGGTGCTTCAGTCCTACCTGGAGCGCAAGTCCTACCGCGAGATGGCGGAGCAACTGGGGTGTCAGACCAAGTCGATCGACAACGCTCTGCAGCGCGCGAAGCGTAAGATCGGCGAGAAGATGGGTAAGGTTTGAGCCGGCGTAGCTCAGTTGGTAGAGCAACTGTCTTGTAAACAGTAGGTCGTCCGTTCGAACCGGATCGTCGGCTTCAAGATACGTTGTGGGCAGGTGCCCGAGTGGCTAAAGGGGACGGTCTGTAAAATCGTTGCGAGAGCTACGTTGGTTCAAATCCAACCCTGCCCACCATCCCCCTCTTGGAGTGTGAAATCCCCCGCGGTTGCGGTTTCCTTCGGTATTCGGTATAATCTTCAGCGTGCCACGCCTTCTCCAGGAGAGAAGCGTCCGCTAGTCAACTAGGGCTCGCGGCACGCCCAGTTGCGGCGGAGAGGCATCTTGGAGAGGATGGAACAAGCAGAGCCCACGTAGCGCAGAGGCAGCGCACCTCTTTGGTAAAGAGGAGGTCATGGGTCCGATTCCCATCGTGGGCTTCCCTTCTTCTCACCGGCTCATCCTCACGGGCGAAGCTGGTTCCTCCGGCCCCCGCCCGTTCTGTTCGGAGAGCCCAATGCTCCAGGGCCTGTCGGCTTAGGCTACCGGCCGGATGTAGGGCCGGCAGCCGAGGAGCGCCCGTCCCGGACGGCTCTCGTCTGGGCCTCCCCTACCCAGATACCGGACTCTAGGCGCCTCTGTGTGTGAGCCGCCTCGGCCCTCGCGAGAGGCTTCGCGCGGTCACGGTGTCCACTGAAGGCGGGGAGCTTCGGCTGGGGAATTGCAGCCGGCATCGAGGAGTCTCTTTGTGGGCATCAGCACTGCCCACGCTCAGTGTCGTTCGGCGCGCGCTCGGGGCCACCGGGAGCCTAGTCAGCCCCAAGGGTCCCCCAAGCGCCGCGCCGCATGGATAGTGTTAGGTTCCTAAGGCAAGCTTCGCCAGTAGTCCCACACCTTGAGTTGGCTGGGGCGCCCGGAGACGTAAGAGGGAAATAACAATGGCAAAAGCAAAGTTCGAGAGGACGAAGCCGCACGTCAACGTGGGAACGATCGGCCACGTAGACCACGGGAAGACGACGCTCACCAGCGCCATCACCCAGTACCTGGCGACCAAGGGCGGAGCGGAGTTCAAGAAGTAC
>DASXUI010000333.1:0-4357 GCA_036504955.1 Armatimonadota bacterium | reverse complement strand
GAAGAACGAGCGGATCACATTCATGAAGCGTCGGAACATCGATGCGTCCTCCTCTGGTTCTGGTACCCACGGTGGGCCCGGGCAGCCTCTGCGCTGGACGCCAGATCGCGGCTCCCTTTGACAGTAGTACAGAGTTCCACGGCGGATGGCCAGATCCTGCGCGCGCACCAGCGTACGGCCCCCGCGAAGCCACCCACCAGCCTGTAGATGGGGTGCGGCTCGCGGCCGGCCCTTACGCTGCGCACTCGTCCCCGTCTGAACTGAGCCGGTGAGCGAGGGCCCTCCGAGCGTGCTGGCCATACGGTACCGAAACACGGCTCCAGGCTGTGTGCCTGGCTCCGACGGCAGCCTGCCGTCAGTAGGATGGCAGGAGGGATACTGCGTCCCGCGCCGAAGGTGATTCCGATCACCGGCGCCCAGACGGACGCCGCGCCTCCGCCCCAACCCAAGCCCCACCGTGCCATCGGCCTCGTCTTGGCCGCGTACGGGTGCTGGAGGTGACAGGTCACTTGTATCCGATCCGCCACAGGCAGCCGTATGCGGCGCCGGCGGGCTAGACGACGGCGTGGGACAGGAGGGTCATGAGTCGCTCTAATCGTGCAAGCACTTCGCCCAAGGGCCGGAGCCCTGGGAATAGCGGTCCCCGCACACCGGCCACCATGCAAAGCGAATCCCCTCAGACGCCGCCCAGCCGAGTTGATCGGGGTCGCGGGCAGCGTAGCTTCTCTTCCCTTCACAAAGCCCTGGCCGGACTGCTCGTGGCTGCCGCTCTGTTGCCCTCCGCGGCCCTGGCGGCGCACCGCTCCAAGCCCAAGGTATCTCGCGGGCACCGCGCGACCGCCAAAGCCTCGGCGGCCCTGCCCGTGTCGCGGCTCCTGAGGACGGCGCTCTCCTATCGCGGGGCCAGCTACCGGCGGGGGGCCTCCTCTCGCGGCGCCTTCGACTGCACAGGCTTCACGCGCTACGTCTACCGGAAGGCTGTGGGGGTCGATCTCCCCCACCAGAGCTCCGCTCAGTTCTCCGTGGGGCATCCGGTCTCCCGTGGCGGCCTGCGGCCGGGGGACCTCCTCTTCTTCCACACCTACCGTCGAGGCATCTCGCACGTGGGGATCTACCTTGGGAACGGGCAGATGGTTCACGCCGCCAACGCTGGTCGCGGAGTGGTTACGGACCGCATCGACCGGGGCTACTACAGCCAGAGGTACGTGGGAGCCCGGCGGCCGGCCCGGCTGGGGAAGTAGTGGCGTCTGAGGACGGCCGACCCGACCAGGGAGCGCCGCCCCTTTACCTGGCGGTCGACCCCGGGAGCCGCAAGTGGGGAATGGCGCTGGTCGACGCCACTGGTCAATGTGTGGAGAGGCACCTGACCACGTCAGAGGAAGGCCCGCCGACCGCGGCCAGGCTCGCCGGCACTCGATCAGTCGCGCTGATCCTCGTCGGCAGTGGAACTACGAGCCGCGACGCGGTTCGCGCCCTCGCCCAGGCAGTGCCGGAGACGCCCCTTGAGGTGGTTCCCGAGCGGAACACCACCCTTGAAGGCCGGGCCCTCTACTTCCGCTACCATCCCCCCCGAGGTCTGGCTCGCCTCATCCCGCGAGGTCTGCTCTCTCCTCCCGAACCCGTTGACGCCTACGCGGCCGAAGCCTTAGCCCTAAGGTGGCTCAAGGGTCAGAAGGGGTGAGGGTATACGGGCGTTGGCCCTCGTATCCTGAAACCTAGCCCCCTGGCACAGGCCTTGTGGAGTGCGGCGACTCCGGCGCCGCTCTGCTCCACATCACGCTTACTGCCACGCCGTCGGACACGATGCAGCGAGGACAGACCGCTCCGGAGCCTGGTCTAGGTTCCAGCCGCTGCGGGCACCACTGAAGCGTAAGGCAGAGCGGCGCCGGAGTCGCCGCACTCCATAGGGGGCGCTCATGGCTAGCGTCCTGGAGCCCGTCATCCCCTCACCCGCCTACCGGCCTCAGGACCTTGCCCCGTCAGGCGAACTCCCTCGCCAGCTCCCGCACATACTCGGAGTCGCGGCGGAGGGCCTCCTTACGGGCTTCGGAGTCCATGCGGAAGAGGCTCTCGTCCTCGATGCACAGGTCCCCCTGGTAGCGATGCTCGTAGAGGTAGCCCACGCTGATCCGGTGGTCGATGTCCCCGTCGGGGATGGGTGCCGCGTAGTCGCCGTACTTCCAGCCGATCTCCCGTTGGGTCTCGCGTGTCTCCACGGGGAACCGGATGTTCTTGATGTGGGTGTGCTTCACCAGGGGCGCCATCTCTCGGTGGATCTCGTAGACCCGGGACAGCGGGAAGCCATACCAGTACCAGTTCGCGGTGTCCAGGGTCACGCCCAGGAGTGGCGAGCCCACCTGGTCCGCCACGGAGCGCAGGAACTCCACGTTGTTGCCCAAGTGGCCGTGGTTCTCGACACCCAGGGGGATCGCTTGGGCAGCCGTGCGGTCCAGCGACTCATGGAGGCACTCGGCGAAGCGGTCGCGGCGCTGCTCCAGGGTCCAGCCGTCGACGTCACGCATGGCGGAGTCGATCCGTACCGCCCCCGCCCCAAGGGTGTGGGCCAGCCGGATGCAGTCCACCACGAAGTCCACCTCGCCCCCGAGGTCCGGGGCGTTGAAGTTGTTGGAGAGCAGTAGAGCGCAGACCTGCAGCCCGGCGTCCCTGAGCGCCTTGGCGTACTCCGCGATGGCCGCGGGGTTGTCCAGCCGCACCCGCGCGCCCTCACCGAAGGACCCCAGTGAGAGCACCGAGGAGTCCCTATGCACCTCAAGCTCGAAGCGGCTGAGCTCCAGGTCCTTCAGTCCGGCCACCAGAGACTCGTATTGAGCCGCCTCGACCATGTTGTCACGGATCGATACCTGCATGCTCTCTCCTTCTTGGTGGTGTGCGCGGAGCACCTTGGGTCACTTGAGGGCGGGTCGTAGGGTCGTAAGGTCGTGGGATCGTAGGGGAGGGCGAACTGCCCTCCGGCGTGTTAGCCGACGCCGGAGCCCGCCTGGTCCTCCAGCAGACTGTCGAAGTAGACGCCCTGACGCCGGAACCGCTGGTAACGCTGCTCAAGCATCTCCTCAGGGCCAAGGGACTCCACCTCCAGCAGATGCCGAAGCACCGCCTCGCGGACGGCGGAGGCGGCGGCCTCGTAGTCGCGATGGGCGCCACCCAGCGGCTCGGGCAGAACCTCATCGACCACCCCAAAGCTCAGGGCGTCCTGGGCGGTCAGCTTCAGGCACTCCGCCGCGTCCACTCCCCGGCCCTTGTCGCGCCAGATGATGGCGGCGCAGCCCTCCGGGGGAATCACCGAGTAGACGGAGTGCTCCAGCATTAGGACGCGGTCACCCACGCCCAGGCCGATGGCGCCGCCGCTCCCGCCCTCGCCAATCACGACCACGATGACAGGTACGCCAAGGAGCGACATGTCTCGCGAGTTCTCAGCGATGGCCGTGCTGATGCCACGCTCCTCCGCGTCCGGCGAGGCGTCTGCCGCTGGGGTATCGACCAGGCACACGATGGGCCTTCCCAGCTTCTCCGCCATCTTCATCAGGCGCAGCGCCTTCCGGTAGCCCTCCGGCTTGGCGCTGCCGAAGTTCCGGCGCACCCGCTCCTTCGCGTCACGACCCTTCTGGTGGCCCACCAGCAGGACCGACCGCCCGCCAAGCCGGGCCAGGCCACCCACTATCGCGCCATCGTCACCGAACAGGCGGTCGCCGTGCAGCTCCGTGAAGTCCTCGCACATCAGCCGGGCGTAGTCAAGGCTGTAGGGCCGCAGCTCGTGCCGGGCCATGCGCGTCTTGTCCCAACGAGATAGGTTGGAGTAGGTAGTGACCATGACGCCACGCAGGTCGTGCTCCAGGTCCAAGATCAAGCCCTCCAGCCTCGCGAGCTGCTCCGGACTCTCGCCCTGAATTTCCGCCTGGTGTTTGAGGTCGCGGATCTCCTGGATCTGAGCCTCTACCTCACCAATCTTCTTCTCGAAATCAAGCCGGCTGCGACTCATCTGCCTCCACTCCGAGGGATACCCTCCCGTCACCGAAGCTCCCCGCCCCGCTCACGCTCGATGGACAGACAGGAACACGTGTGCTGCCCGGGTCGAGGGTCAGGACGCCCACCTGAGGACCCTCTCCAGGGTCGCTCTCAGCTCCTTCCTGGGCACGACGGCATCCACCATGCCGTGCTGGAACTGGAACTCCGAGGTCTGGTAGTCCGTCGGCTTCCGGCCGCCGCCACCGCCCTGCTTTGCCACGCGGTCCCCCGCGAAGCCAACCATGGCTCCCGGCTCGGCCAGGATGACGTCACCGATGGAGGCCCAGCTAGCGAAGACGCCGGCCATGGAGGGGTCCGTGAGGAGGCTGACGTA
>DASXUI010000332.1:0-7142 GCA_036504955.1 Armatimonadota bacterium | reverse complement strand
TGGGCAGGCCTCTACCGAGGTTCTTCACGCCTACCTGGCTCTCTATCCTCCTGTGGCAGGTATGCCGCGCGGCCGGTTCCGCCACATAGACCTGGAGTCTGCGGCCTTTTGGCTGCCGGCCCCCCGATAGAGGTCAAGCAGGACGCCGCGGAGTGTCAGCCAGGGCTTGGGGTCGATACCCTTTCGCTGCAGACCGTCTGGCGTCACCAGGAAAGCGCCAAAGCTGCCATCAACCGGTCGCCAGTGGGGCGGGCCGGACGCGGCAGTCACCGTGTCAACGTCAGTCAGGCACAGAATGTACCTTTCGCCCACCACGAAGTTGGGCTCAGCATGAACTCTCATACGAACGCTCGATGTCTCGCCACCGAGCACTCTCACGGTGAGGGAATCCCCAATCTTGATGAGGGGATCTGCCTGGAACAAAACTTTGGCCCCCTCCATCCGCACGTCCGTCCATACCCGGTGGTTCCTGTTCCGAAGCAGCACCGTTGACGCGGCGCCACTCTCCGAGGCCCTCGGCACCTCAGCGACACGAGCACTGACGATAACCGTACTGAGCCCTGCCTCATGGGATGGATCCTGGACCTCTGGCATAAAGGTGGAGAACACCTCCACTGTCTGGGCACGGGCCTCCATCGTCGCGGGACCAAGATCAGCAACGAGAAGCGGCAGGAGCACGGCCCACAGAGCGGTCCCTTTCATCCTGGCCCTCCTAGTAGTCGAACTGCCGAACGTCGTAGAGATCCCGGAGGGTCTCGATATCGTCAGAGGTCACCTGTCCGTTGTTGTTTGGGTAGTACATGGACATGAGGCTAATATAGGGGGACGGCACCTCCGCGTCAAACCCGAGTACGTGCCCGGCCTCATGCCTCGTTACGATGTCGATTCGATAGCGGTTCAGGTCGCCTCTGGGGTATGCCACGGGTCCTTGCGCATTCGAGTTCTCGTCCTGCCAGAACAGATCATTCGCGAAGACGACGTACGCGGTAGTCATCTCGTAAGCGTCGCGGCCGTTCTGGTCGGTCAGCCAGGCGCCATAGGTGCCAAGGCCTGTCTCCGCAAGCGCGCTAGGGTTGCTTACCTGGCCGACCCCCCAGTCCACATTAGCCCACCCGCCGAAGTCGGGTCAGATGCAGTAGTCGCAGTACCCATTCCAAGCGCCCCAGTTCCTGCGTACGCAGGCATCGGACGTAGACGTCCATCCGTCTTGCGCGACGTGGCTCCACTGCACGACATCAAGCTCAAGAGGACCGTTCGGATACCCGGCGCCCTGGGTGAACCATCTGTAGAAGGGGTGAAACCAGACCACGGCGCTGGCCTGTCTCTGAGACCCTGCCAATAGGAAGGTCGCTAGTACCATCGCCAAACCGAGGCGACGTCTTGCTCCCATTCGGCATCTCTCCTGTGCTGGCCCCGGCCCTCGCCGGTGTCGCGCAGTAAGCCGCGACATCATCCTCGGCACGGCCGCAACACGGCGGGTCTCTCGGGGTACTGCTGGCCTAGCCCGATAGCCAGGCTGTGAGTCTACCAGCACTGTCTTGATGCTACCATTATACGCCTCTATCGCTTGATGTCAAGGAGACCTCAGTCGTCACATACAAGCGTTACAACCACTGACGCTGTCGCCTTGGGGCCGTCCGACTGAGCCCCTCAAGGCGCGGTGGAGAAGCCATCCGCCCCAAGAGCCCCTAGCGGAACCTCAGCCCCGCGTCTGAACCGTGCTGGGTGCCTTGCTGCTAGAGTGGTGGCGGCATTGCCGGGTTCTGGCGCCCTCAGTTCCCCTCGAAGAGCCTAGATCTCACGCGCGGGTACGGGGGCGGTCCAGGGCAGTTCGGACTCTCTCGGCGAGTTCGTCCGGTGTGAAGGGTTTGCGCAGCAGGTCTGCCTCACCATCTGCTGGTCTTCCTGCCAGAGCTGACTCCAGGTATCCCGTCATCAGCAGCGTCCGCGCCTCCGGTCGGAGTCCCGCGACTCGCCGGGCAAGCTCCTGGCCAGGAATCCCCGGCATGACGAGATCCGTCAGCAGCAGGTCTATGGGTCCCTCCTCCGAGCGGCAGACCTCAAGGGCTGCCTCGCCTCTGTCGGCCTCCAGCACCCTGTAGCCTCGGGAGGAGAGGACCGCCTTCACCACCTGCCTGACGGCCGGGTCGTCGTCCACGACCAAGACAGTCTCGTGCCCGCCCGAGGAAGGGACTGGCGCCACCTGCGTCTCTGTCTCTCCCTGGTTTCTCTCAGCTGAGACTGGCAGGTACACTCGGAAGGTCGCTCCGTCGCCAGGGCGGCTGGTCACCAGCACCCAGCCACCGGCTTGACGCGCCGCGCCGTAGACCGTGGCGAGCCCGAGCCCCGTGCCCTGCCCCTTCTCCTTCGTCGTGAAGAAGGGCTGGAAGATCTGGGCCTGGGTCGTCTCGTCCATCCCGTGGCCGGAGTCCACGACCGCGAGCAGGACGTAGTGGCCCGGGGCCGCCTCGGACTGGAGCGCCGGATTCCCCGGTGACAGCTCTACCTGAGCAGTCTCGATGCGTATCGTGCCTCCGTCCGGCATGGCGTCGCGGGCGTTCACGGCCAGGTTGAGCACGATCTGCTCAAGCTGCCCCTGATCCATCCGGACCTTGCCCAGGCCTGAGTTGAGGGTGGTAGTCAGCTCCACGTGGTCACCGATCAGGCGCCTCAGCAGCCGCTCCATGTCGCCGACCACCTCGTTCAGGTCAAGAAGCTTGGGGCACGCTGCCTGCTTACGGCTAAAGGTGAGGAGCTGCCGGGTCAGCGATCCGGCCCGCTCGGCCGCGCGGAGGACCTCCTTCAGATGCTTCGTGATGCCTTCCTGGCCTCCGGCCTGGGTGAGCGCGAGTTGCGTGTACCCCTGAATCGCGGTAAGTAGGTTGTTGAAGTCGTGGGCCACGCCGCCCGCCAGCATGCCGATGGCTTCCATCTTCTGTGAATGGAGGAGCTGGTCCTCGAGGGCGCGCTGCTCTGTGATGTCCTCGATGAGGTGGATGGAGAGTCGCGCGCTCTGTTCGGCGCTCCGCAGGGCCGTGGCCGCGTGCCGGGCAAGAAACGGTGTGCCGTCCCGCCGCAGGTACTGGCGCTCCCTCGGCGGGAGGGCGTCGCGGGCCCCGGAGGCGAGCTGGGAGAGGGCCTCGGACTCGTCGGTCCAGCGCTCTTTGGGGACGAGCTCGCGCAGCCCGACCTCGGCGAACTCCACCGCGCCGTAGCCAAACACCCGCTGCGCGGCGTGATTCGAGGTAGTGACCCGGCCCTGCTCGTCAAGCAGCAGGACGCAGTAGCCCGCGTCCATGAAGGCGGCTCTGAAGCGCTGCTCGGATTCCTCAAGCTTCCGCTCGGAGAAGCGGCGCTCCAGGTACAGCAAGCTTGCGGTGACGGCGACGAAGGCCCAACCCTTGTAGGTGGAGAGTAGGGTGAAGACGCGAGGGCTGGTTGCGACGTGGCTCACGAACCTGTCTGAGAGAAGGATCCACAGGGCTGCCACGAAGGCGTAAGCCAGAGACATCCGTGCCGCGCGCGTCAGGCGTACCGGGGCGTTCCGTATTGCCGTGGAACCTCTCGAAACCCTGACCCGGTCATCCTGTTGGCCCACATCCGCCTCCGGCAGCGCAGGTCTAGTCTACTGAGTGCAGGGGCGCGCGGCTAGCACTCCGGCGATGCACTGAGCGACGGCACGCGTCGGTTGGTTGTTCCACGTTGGGGTTAAGGTAGCCTCCGGCGTGTCTGTGGGCCGAGAGAGGTGGCGCCGTCCCCTTGCGGCAGGTGGGGGTGGGGCGATGCTTGGGAGGAGGGGTAGGGGGAAGGGCTCGAGGCGGCGACAGCATCGCCGGGGGAAGCTAACGAGTCACCGGGAGAGGGCTTCCTGAATCCAGGGGACGGCTGCCAGCAGGTCCTCGGCAACGAAGGAGGGCTGGATATCCCAACCGCGCCAGCGGTCCGTGGTTACTTTCCCGCTGAGGACGAGGACCGTGGCACAGCCCGCCGCGTTTCCGGCGACGATGTCCGTGCGGGAGTCGCCCACCATCACCGAGCGCGTAAGGTCGAGGCCATGCTCGGCGGAGGCCCTGCGAAGCATGCCCGGGAGGGGCTTGCGGCAGTCGCAGCCGGCCTCGGGATGGTGGGGACAATGGTACACGGCGTCGATCCGAGCCCCGGCGGAGGCGGCGCCCTCCAGCAGGTGCCGCGTCATCGCCTCGAACTCCTCCTCTCCGAAGTAGCCGCGTCCGATGCCGGATTGGTTGGACACCACGCAGACGAAGAGCCCGCTGCCGCTGAGCTTCGCCAGGGCCTCCATCGACCGGGGAATCAGGCGCATCTCGTGAACCGACTTCACGTGTCCCGCGGCGCCCTTCACGCTCTCGGGGAAGTCGTTGTTGAGAACGCCGTCACGGTCCAGGAAGAGGGCTCTCCTGCCGCTCATCACTCCTGCCCTCCGTCGAGCACTCCGGTCAGCTCCTCCGCGGTCACCGGTGACGCGCCCAGCTTGCGCACCTTGAGCGAGCCGCCCAGGTTGCCCAGCAGTGCCGCCTCCAGGCAGGTGCCACCCGCCGCCAGGGCCGCCGTCGCCACGCTGACCACCGTATCGCCGGCGCCGGTGACGTCGTAGACCTCCGCCGGGAGCGTGGGAAGGTGTATCGTGACGCCCTCACGCTGGAACAGGGAGATGCCCTGCGCGCCGCGGGTGACCAGCAGCGCCTGGCAATCCAGCCGCTCCCTGAGGCGCGTGCCCACCTCCTCTAGACTCTCCTCGGACTGGATCTCGCGGTTGGTGGATCGCTGAGCCTCGGAGTGGTTGAGTGACACCAGCGTGGCGCCGTGGTACAGCGAGATGTTGAAAGGCTTGGGGTTGACCGCCACCGGAGTTCCCCGGACCTGGGCCGCGGCCACCAGTCCTGAGGTCAGATCGGGCACGAACACGCCCTTGTTGTAGTCGGACAGGACGACGGCATCTACCCTAGCCAGTAGCTCGACAGAGCGCTCGAGGAGCTCTCCAGCCACCTCGCTTGAGATCTTCTCGCGACTCTCGCGGTCGATACGTACAATCTGTTGGCTGTGCGCCACGACCCGCGTCTTCACCGTCGTCGGCCGAGAGGGGTCCGCGACTACGGCCTCGGTGTCCGCTCCCAGGCGCCGAAGCTCGTCCAACAGCGTCCGTGCGGAGTCGTCGCCGCCCAAGACGCCGGCAACGAAGGCCTGGCCGCCCAACGCGAGGATGTTAGCCGCGACGTTGCCAGCGCCGCCCAGACCGTAGGTATGCCGCCGGGCGTCTACCACGGGCACGGGCGCTTCCGGCGAGACGCGGCTCACCTCGCCCCAGATGTACTCGTCCAGCATCAGATCGCCGAGGACGAGTACCCGGACACCTGCCAGGCGGCCCACTAGGCCGGCAAGAGTCGATCGCGTGGGCGGGGAAGCTACCTGGCTGGCTACGTGGGCCAGGAGGCGGTCAAGATGCGACGGCACACGCCTCTCCGGATTCAGCGCGGGTCAGCCGGTCGATGAGGTCGGCCAGGTACTGAAGTGAGGGGAGTAGGAAGGTTGGCTCCTCCGGCTTGAGCGTTGCCTCCGTGTTGGGCCCCCAGAGGGCGGCACCCGTCATCACATCGGCCGCCTTGCCGCAGCGCAGGTCGTAGACGCTGTCACCGATAAAGAGAGTATCCTCGGCGGCGGCCTCAAGGCGGGCCCGAGCGAGGTTCACGGGATCGGGGAAGGGCTTGGGCTTCTCGGTGTCCTCGGAGCAGATGTAGGTGTCGATGCGCTCCGCCAGGGGCAGCTTGTCCAGGACGCCCAGGATCTCCCGCCGGTTCTTGGATGTCACCAGCGCGGTGCTGAGACCCCTGGCCCGGCACAGGTCCAGCACCTCAAGAGCGCCGGGAAACAGCACCTCCTGGTCGCGATTCGCCTCGTAGTAGTGGAGGCAGCGCTCGGAGAGGCGGGTAACGTCGGCCTCGTCGGCGTAGCTGCGCATCTGCTCGATGAGGGGGCGGCCGATGAGGTCCAGTATCTCCTGGCGCGGCAGCTTGCGGCCGATGTGGTCGTTCAGAGCGTAGCTGAGGGAGTCAACGATGAGATCAGTGGTATCGAGGAGCGTTCCATCCAGATCGAAGAGCACACAGGTTAGCTTCAAGTCACATCCTTAGGGCCGCCGAGACGTGTCGGCGGGGTGGAGTCGCGCGGATCGAAGCCCGGAGGCACCCGCCGGGCGGGCGGAGGGCCAGAACTATCACGCCGAAGGGCCCCGGCCCCACGCCTGAGGCACCGGGAGCGTGGCGTGCAGCGCGCTACGTCTAGCAACGAGGTGGTAGTGGGGGGCGAGACCCGCTACTTCGAGTTACCCTCCACAAGGATTGTAGCCTCCTCGACCAGCATCACAGGGATGTCGTCCCTGATGGGGTAGGCTCGGTGGCAGCTCACGCAGACCAGCCGGTCACCCTTCAGCTCAACCGGATGCTTGCAGTAGGGACAGGCAAGGATCTCTAGGAGCTTCTCATCGATCAAAGGTTGTCATCCTTCCGTGCCAGAGCGGCCCGGCTGGGGCCGGCTAGGCGATCGCCTTCAGCCAGTCCGCGGCCCACTGCTGAAGCCCGAAGCCGCGGCGGACCGCGCCAAGTTGGCGCGCGCCAAGGTCTCCGAGCGTATCGAGGGACTGGGTGATGGCCGCAGCGAGGGCGCCTGACTCCGGCTCGGCCAGAGCGCAGGGCAGGTCCGGCAGGCCTCCGACTCGGGTGGCGACCACGGGCGTTCCGCAGGCCATGCTCTCCAGGGCGGACAGGGACGTACCCTCACCGCACAGCGACGGGATCAGGGTCAGGCTCGCCCGGCGGTACTCACGCGGCATGTCCTCATGCGCCGTTGGGCCCCGAAAGACCACCCGGTTACCAAGGGAGAGCTTCGCTGCCAGCGCCTCCAGCTCCTGCCGGTAGCCGGCGTCCCCGTCGCCTCCCACGATGTAGAGCGAGTAGTCACTGAAGCGCGTTGGGAGCTGTGAGAAGGCCTCCATCGCCAGGTGCAGGCCCCGGTTTCGGTACAGGTTTCGGGGCAGCAGGACCACCGGCTCCTTGCCGCAGCCGCCGTCCGGCGAGAACCGGCTCAGGTCCACCGCGTTAGGGATCAGCCACCGCCCGGGCGCCAGCTCA